>CANFXR010000108.1 GCA_947451035.1 Burkholderiales bacterium | reverse complement strand
TCGGCCCCCACCTCCAGGCCCAGCACCTTGTCCATCGGGTCGCCACGCGCCGAGAGCATCAGGATGCCCAGATCGGGTTGCCGCGCGCGCCAGCCGCGGCACACATCCAGCCCGTTGCCGTCGGTCAGCATCACGTCGAGCACCACCACACCCGGCCGGTGCAGCGCCAGCGCGCGCTCTCCTTCTTCCACGCTCAGCGCCGAATGGGGCGACCAGCCCTCCTGGCCCAGCAGCCGCACGAGCAGGCCTTGCAATTCAGCGTCGTCGTCAACGATCAGGATTTTCGTGTCGGGCATCTGCGGGTCATCTCGGATCGAATGGGGTGCGTGGCGGGACGCAACTGAGCAGCCTGCAACAAGCCTGCCGATTCCACGTGACAGTTGTGTCAACTCGCGTTGATTCTTGACGCATTGCCGGCATCCAGGCGTCCGGCCAGGGGTAGGAAAAATCTGAAAATTCACACCCGAACGGCCGGCCGACGCGGCATGGGCCCGGTCCCTGCGGGTCAGCGGATCAACAGCGCCCGAAAGTCGTTGACGTTGGTGTAGGTGGGCCCGCTCACCAGCAAGTCGCCCAGCGGCTCGAAGCAGCCGTAGGCGTCATTGGCGTCGAGCCGGGCGGTGGCATCGAGGCCCAGCGCACGGGCGCGCGCCAGCGTGTCGGGGGTGACGAACGCACCGGCGTTGTCTTCGGTGCCGTCGATGCCGTCGGTGTCGGCGGCCAGCGCCCACACGCCGCTCTCGCCTTGCAGCGCGATGGCGCAGCCCAGCAGGAATTCGCTCGCCCGCCCGCCGCGCCCGCCTTCGCCCCTGACGGTGACAGTGGTCTCGCCGCCGCTCAGGATCACGCACGGCCGCGCGAACGGCTCGCCGCGCTGCGCCACCGCGCGGGCCAGCGCCGCGTGCACCTTGCCCACTTCGCTCGATTCACCCTCGATGGCGTCGCTCAGGATGTGCGCGCCCAGGCCGGCCTGGCGCGCCAGCGCGGCGGCGGCTTGCAACGAGTGCTGCGGCGTGGCGATCAGCCGCACGTCGTGGCCGCAAAACAGCGCAGCGCCCGGCTTGAGCGTTTCGAACTCACCGCGCTCGAGGCCGCGGCGGGCCGCCTCGGGAATGGCGATGGCGTATCGGTCAAGGATCGCCAGCGCGTCGGCGCAGGTGGTGGGGTCGGCCACCGTGGGGCCGCTGGCGATGGCCTCGGGCGCGTCGCCCGGCACGTCGCTGATCAGCAAACTGACCACGCGCGCCGGTGCGCACAGCGCGGCGAGACGCCCGCCCTTGATGGCCGACAGGTGGCGGCGCACGCAGTTGATCTCGCCGATGGGCGCGCCGCTGCGCAGCAAGGCCGCGCTGATGGCCTGCTTGTCGTGCAGCGTGAGGCCCGCCGCCGGCATGGCCAGCAGCGCCGAGCCACCGCCCGACAGCAAGCACAGCACCAGGTCGTCGGGCCCCAGACCGCGCACCAGCGCGGCGATGCGCTGTGCGGCGTGCGCGCCGGCTTCATCGGGCAGCGGGTGGCCGGCTTCGAGCACCTCGATGCGCGCCGATGGCAAGCCACACGCCGGGGGCACATGGCCGTAGCGGGTGACGACCAGCCCGCTCAGGGGCGCATCGGCCGGCCACAGCGCCTCGACCGCCGCCGCCATGGCGCCCGCGGCCTTGCCCGCGCCGATCACCACCGTGCGGCCGGCCGGTGGCGGCGGCAGGTGCGCCGCGATCACGCCGGCCGGCTGCGCGCGCGCCACGGCGGCGTCAAACAACGCGCGCAGAAAACCGCGTGGATCGTCTTGGGGTGCAGGCAGCGCCGTCACTTCATCCGTATCCACGCGAACTCGACCCAGTTGTCGGCGCGCTGCACCACGTCGACGTTTTGCCGCGCGGCCCACGAGATGACCTGCCGGTGCAGCGGGATGTAGTTGACCGCGGCTTGCTGCTCGCGCAGCGCGGTCTTGATGAGCTGCTCGCGGCGGGCCGGATCGGCCTCGCGGCTGGACGCGGCGGCGGCTTCATCGAGCCGCGGGTTGCTGATCTGCCCGAAGTTCCAGCCGCCCACGCCGCCTTCGCCGCGGCTGCGCATGAGCGGCGTGAGGGTGATCTCGGCGTCGGTGCTGGCGCCGCCCCAGCCCATCAGATAGAGCGAGGTGTCGAGCCGGTGCAGCCGCGGAAAGAAGATCGAGCGCGGCATGGCATTGAGCCGCACGCGCACACCGAGCTTGGCCCACATGGCGGCCAGCGTCTGGCAGATTTCCTCGTCGTTGATGTAGCGGTTGTTGGGGCAGTCGAGCGCCACCTCGAAGCCTTGCGGGTAGCCGGCGTCGCTCATCAGCCCGCGCGCGGCAGCCAGGTCGAACGGCAATCGCTGCTCGAGCGCGGGGTCGTTGAACGCGCCGCGCGGCGACGGCGTCATGCCGCCGGTGGGCAGCGCCTGGCCGCGCATCAGGCGGCTGCGCAGCGTTTCGATGTCGATCGCCTGGTACAGCGCGCGGCGCACGCGCACATCCTTGAACGGGTTCGCGCCCTTGACGCTGCTGTAGAGCAGCTCGTCGCGCGACTGGTCCATGCCGATGAAGATGATGCGGTTCTCGGTGCCTTCGATCAGCTTGAGACCGTCGGTCTTGCGCAGCCGGGTCAGGTCCTGGGGAGACGGGTCGAGCACGAAGTCGAGCTCGCCGGAAATCAGCGCGGCCACACGGGTGGCGTCGCTCTTGATGGGCGTGTAGACCACCTCCTGCACGTTGCCCTCGAAGCGGCCCCACCAGGCGGGGTTGCGGCGGTAGACGGTTTTCACGTCGGGCTCGCGCAGCACCAGCTGATACGGACCGGTGCCGTTGGCGTTGAGCGAGGCGTAGCCGGTTTGCTGGTTCTTGAAGTCGATGGGCCGCGTCGCACCGTGCTTGTCGGCCCAGACGCGGCTCATGATCTGCACCGTGTAGAGGTGCTCGAGGAACACCGGGTTGACCTGCTTCAACACGAAGTCGATGGTCAGCGCGTCCACCACCTTGAGCTCGCCGAGCGCCAGCGCGTAGGTCTTGAGATCGGACACGCCATCGCGCGCGCGCTGCACCGAAAACACCACGTCGTCGGCGGTGAACGGCGTGCCGTCGTGGAACTTCACGTGGGGACGCAGCTTGAAGCGCCACAGCGTGGGGCTCAGTTGCTGCCAGGACGTGGCCAGCACCGGCACGATGGCCAGCGAACGATCGCGCCCGACCAGCGGTTCGTAGATCTGGCCGGTGAGGTTGTTGGTCAGCAACTCGTTTTGCGAATGCGGATCCATCGTCAGCGGATCGCCCTGCGACGACCAGCGCAGGGTTTGCGCAGCCGCCAGCGTCGCGCTGCCGGCGCAAACCACGCCGATCAGCAGTGCGCCCACCAGGCGGCACACGCGCGCTCGGCGCAGGGATTCAGCGGGGTTCATCGGCGGCTCCGTGCTCTGGATGAGCCGGCGCAGTGTAGGTGCCGCCGCGTGGCGGCCGCGGTTGTGGTCTCAGGCCTTGCGCGCGAGCTTGCGCAAGACCTCTTCACCCGCCCAGAGCTCGTCGAGGTTGGGGAATTTCCACTGGTCGTTCGACTCGCGACCGATGATGCGGTCGGAGCACTTGGGATCGGCCAGATCGAGCAGCCGCGGCGTGACGCGCAGGCCCTGCTTGGTCGAGAAGAACACCTTGACCTCGGGCATGGTGAGCTTGAGCGCGTTTTGCTGGGTCACCACCGCCAGCAGCCCCGAACGCAGGCGCACCAGCGAGCCCACCGGGTAGATGCCCAGGCTGGTGACGAAGGCGCGGAACACCGTCTCGTCGAAGTGCCCCTTGGACCACGCGGCCATGCGGGTGATCGACTCGGCCGGATCCCAGCCTTTCTTGTAGGGGCGGTTGGAGGTGACGGCGTCGTAGACGTCGCACACCGCGCCCATGCGCGCCAGCAGCGAAATCTGATCTCCCTGCAAGCGGTGCGGATAGCCCGATCCGTCCATCTTCTCGTGGTGATGCAGGCACACGTCGAGCACCATGGCATCGACGCCGCGGCCGGTGAGCAGCAACTCGTGGCCGCGCTCCGGGTGGGTCTTCATGGTGTCGAACTCGGCGGAGGTGAGCTTGCCGGGCTTGTTGAGCACATCGACGGGCATCATCGCCTTGCCCAGATCGTGCAGCATGCCGGCCTCGGCCGCGAGCCGCGCCTGGCTTTCGTCGTGGCCCAGTTGCTTGGACAGCGCCACCATCAGCGCGGCCACCGCCACCGAATGCATGTAGGTGTAGTCGTCGTGGGTCTTCAAGCGGGCCAAAGCCACCAGCGCCGACGGATTGCGCCACACCGATTCGGCGATCTCGGTGACCATCTCGCTGCATTTTTCGGTGTCGATCGTGCGGCCCATGCGGGCCTCGTTGAACAGCGACATCACCGCCGCGCGCGACTTGGTGCACAACTCGGCGGCACGCCGCACCTCTTCGTCGAAGGCGACGGCGGGCGCCTCGGGCGCGGGCGGCACGACATCGGCGGCAGATTCAGCGGCCCCCGCGGACAAGGCCACCTCGGCGCGCACCGGCGACGCGCTGAAAGGCGTGGCCACATCGAGGCCCTTGGACACGTCGATCCAGCATTCGGCCACCCCGCTGTCCTGGAGCTTTTTCAGGTCGGCGGCATCGCGCAGCACGAACTTTGTCTTCCAGAACGGGTGGTCCAGCCAAGCGCCGCACATCTCATGCAGGTGCATGCCCAGGCGCAACTCATCGACAGGAACTTTCTTGAGCATGAAACGGAACTCCTGCTCTGGTATCGACGAACGGCTCGTCGACTTGAGCGTTGATCACCTGCGCACAGGCAACGTTCGGCCATGAAAAAAGCCGCTGCAAGCAGCGGCTTTTCAGCACGGGCGAATCAGTTCAGCGGAAACGCGACTGGGGCACCGTCTGCAACTCGCCGGGCAGCGAGCTGATGTAGCCGGCCAATTCCTTGAGTTCGGCGTGGGTGAACTGGCGAGCCATGCCACCCATGACCGCGTTCTTGCGGCCGACCTGCGGGTTGCCGTCGGTCTGGTAGGCCTTGAGGGCCACGTACAGGTAGTCGGCGTGCTGACCGGCGATCTTGGGATAGGTGGGAGCCACCGGCTTGCTGTAGTTCTCGCCGTGGCAAGACGCGCAGTTGGCCTTCTTCATCAACTCGGCCACGTGGGCGGGCGGTGCCTCGACGGCGGCAGGAGCGGCGCGGCCCTGAGTCTGACCGGAATAGAACGCTGCCAGATCGGCCATGTCCTGATCGGACAGGGGCGCGGCAATGCCCTTCATCGTGGGGTGCATCCGATCGCCCTTGCGGTAGGCGGTGAGTGCCGCCACGATGTAGCCGGGGTTCTGGCCGGCAATCATCGGCACCTTGTGAACCTCGGGAAAACTGGCCTGGTAACCGGCGATGCCATGGCAGCCGATGCACAGCTGGGCTTTTTTCTCGCCAACGGCGGCGTCCTGGGCCATGGCGGCCGAACACAAGGTGCTGGAAATCAACAGGGTCAACGCGAAGGAAATCAAAGTTCTCATGGTCTGACGCAGGATGAGTGAGGGTGTGAAATCAGCGCGGAGTATAGGTGGGACCCTTGCCTATACTGCGCCCGCCTCGACGACCGGATGCCAACATGAAGTTTCAGGGAACGCACGACTACGTTGCCACCGATGACCTGAGGCTCGCAGTCAACGCGGCCGCCACGCTCCAGCGACCCTTGCTGATCAAGGGTGAACCCGGCACCGGCAAGACCATGCTGGCCGAGGAAGTGGCCAAGTCGCTGGGCATGCCGCTGCTGCAGTGGCACATCAAGAGCACGACCAAGGCGCAGCAGGGTCTGTACGAGTACGACGCGGTAAGCCGCCTGCGCGACAGCCAGCTCGCCGGCGTGGACGGCGCCGACAAGGTGCGCGAGATCCGCAACTACATCGTGCCCGGCGTGCTGTGGAAGGCGTTCACCGCCGACGAGCCGGTGGTGCTGCTGATCGACGAGATCGACAAGGCCGACATCGAGTTCCCGAACGACTTGCTGCGCGAGATCGACCGCATGGAGTTCTACGTCTACGAGACGCGCGAGCTGATCCAGGCCAGGCACCGCCCGCTGGTGTTCATCACCTCGAACAACGAGAAGGAACTGCCCGACGCGTTCTTGCGGCGCTGCTTCTTCCACTACATCCAGTTCCCCGACGCCGTGACCATGCAGCGCATCGTCGAGGTCCACTTCCCCGGGCTCAAGAAGCAGCTGCTGTCGGCCGCGCTCAAGCACTTCTACGACGTGCGCAACCTGCCAGGCCTGAAGAAAAAGCCGTCCACCTCGGAGTTGCTCGACTGGCTCAAGCTGCTGGTGGCCGAAGACATCGCCCCCGACGTGCTGCAAAGCCACGACGCCTCGGTGGTGATGCCGCCGCTGCTGGGCGCGCTGCTCAAGACCGAGCAGGACATGGCGCTGTTCGAAAAGCTGGTGGCCATGCAGCGGCAGCGGCGCTGAGCGGTGCGGCTTGGCTGCGACTCGAACGCATGACGACCGTTGACGGCGCCTGGCATCCGGGCATCGGGGATCCAACGCCGATGGGCTGGATCACCGTGGCGGGCTATGCGCTGGCGGTGTGGGCGTGCTGGCGCGCGCGTCGCGCTCAAGGCGCGGCGGGGGGCGGCGCCGGGAATTTCTGGTGGCTGCTCACGCTCGGGCTGGCCGCGCTGGGGGTCAACAAGCAACTCGATTTGCAGACCTGGCTGACCGAAACCGGCCGCCAACTGGCTCACGCGCAGGGTTGGTACGGCCAGCGGCACGTCGTGCAGATCGGGTTCATCGCAGCCGTGGCCGCGGCTGGCGCCATCGGTGTGCTGGCGATGTGGCGGCTGGCCTGGCCGATGTCGCCGGGCCGGTTCTGGGCGGGTGTCGGTCTGGCCTTTTTGCTCGCCTTCGTGTTGATGCGTGCCTCGTCGTTCCACCATGTCGATGCCTTCCTGGCGAGCACGGCGTTCGGGCTGCGCTGGAACTGGATCCTCGAGTTGTCGGGCATCGGCGCCGTGGCCGCCGGGGCGTGGCTGGACTGGCGAGCCGGGCGGCGGCTGACATGCTGATCTCGTTCTTCCTCGCCCTGCGCGCCGCCAAGCTGCCGGTGACGGTGCCCGAGTTCCTCACGCTGCTCGAAGCGCTGCAGGTCGGGGTGCTCGATGACGAGGGCGGTGTGCCCACGCTCGAGTCGTTCTATGCGCTGGCGCGTGCCACGCTCGTCAAGGACGAGTCGCGCTTCGATGCGTTCGACCGCGTGTTCTCGGCGTACTTCAAGGGCATCGAGTCGCTGGGCGACTTCAGCGCCGACATCCCGGCCGAATGGCTGCGCAAGGCGATGGAGCGCGAACTGAGCGCCGAAGACCGCGCCGCCATCGCTGCCATGGGCTGGGACGAGCTGATGGACACGCTGAAAAAGCGCTTTGCCGAGCAAAAGGGGCGCCACCAAGGCGGCAACAAGTGGATCGGCACCGGCGGCACCAGCCCGTTCGGCGCCTGGGGCGACAACCCGCAAGGCATCCGTATCGGCCAGGACGCAAGCCGCATGCGCAGCGCGGTCAAGGTGTGGGACGAGAGGCGCTTCAGGGACTACGACAGCGAGGTCGAGCTCGGCACGCGCGAGATCAAGATCGCGCTGCGCCGGCTGCGCCGCTTTGCGCGCCAGGGCTCGGCCGACGAGCTCGACCTCGACGGCACCATCCACGCCACTGCGGCCAACGCCGGCTGCCTCGATCTGAAGATGGTCCCGGAGCGCCACAACCACATCAAGGTGCTGCTGCTGATGGATGTGGGCGGCAGCATGGACGACCACGTCAGGCGCGTCGAGGAGATCTTCAGCGCGGCCAAGGCGCAGTTCAAGCACCTCGAGTTCTTCTACTTCCACAACTGCGTCTACGACCAGCTGTGGAAGCACAACCAGCGCCGCTACGCCGAGAAGTTCTCCACCTGGGACGTGCTGCACAAATACAACCGCGACTACAAGCTCATCTTCGTGGGCGACGCCACGATGAGCCCGCACGAGATCTTGCAAAGCGGCGGCAGCGTCGAGTTCCACAACGAGGAAACCGGCGCGGTGTGGCTGCAGCGGCTGACCGAGGCGTTTCCCAAGTGCGTGTGGATCAACCCCGAGCCCGCCGAGTTGT
>CANFXR010000107.1 GCA_947451035.1 Burkholderiales bacterium | reverse complement strand
GCTCAAGCCCAGCGAGCGCGATCCCTCGGCCAGCGTCTTCATGGCCGAGCTGCTGCGTCAGGCCGGCCTGCCCGACGGCGTGTTCAACGTCGTGCAAGGCGACAAGCTGGCGGTCGACACGCTGCTCGAACACCCCGACGTCAAGGCGATCAGCTTCGTCGGCTCGACCCCGATCGCGCAGTACATCTACGAAACCGGCGCTCACCACGGCAAGCGCGTGCAAGCCCTCGGCGGCGCCAAGAACCACCTGGTGGTGATGCCCGACGCCGACCTCGAGCAAACGGTCGATGCGCTGATCGGCGCGGGCTATGGTTCGGCCGGCGAGCGCTGCATGGCGATCAGCGTGGCGGTGGCCGTGGGCGACGTGGCCGACCGGCTGGTGCCGGCGCTGGCCGCGCGCGCGAAGACGCTCAAGGTCAAGGACGGCATGCAGCTAGACGCCGAGATGGGCCCGATCGTCACCCGGCAGGCGCTCGATCGCATCACCGGCTACATCGCCGCCGGCGTGGCCGAAGGCGCGACGCTGGTGGTCGACGGACGCGTCGATCCCCTCACCGGCGCACCGTTCCGCGTGGCCGGCTTCGAGGACGGATTCTTCATCGGCGGCACGCTGTTCGATCACGTCACCACCGACATGAAGATCTACCGCGAGGAGATCTTCGGCCCGGTGCTCGCGGTGGTGCGCGTGCCCGATTTCGCTGCCGCAGTGAAGCTGGTCAACGCCCACGAGTTCGGCAACGGCGTGGCGTGCTTCACCAGCGACGGCAACGTGGCGCGCGAGTTCGCCCGGCGCATCGAAGTGGGCATGGTCGGCATCAACGTGCCGATCCCCGTGCCCATGGCGTGGCACGGCTTTGGCGGCTGGAAGAAGAGTCTCTTTGGCGACATGCACGCCTACGGCGAAGAAGGCGTGCGCTTCTACACCAAGCAAAAAAGCGTCATGCAGCGCTGGCCCGCGAGCATCGCCAAGGGCGCCGAGTTCGTGATGCCCACGGCGAAGTGAGCGGCGACGGTCATTTGCTGCGCAGCCAAATCTGGGTGCGCCCGAAGATGGACAGGCCCAGAAAGCCTCGCACCTTGAGCGTGTCGCCGCCATCCATCAGCTTGATCTTGGCCCGATAGGTGCGGCCGTCATCCGGATCCAGGATTTCCCCGCCGGTGTATTCATCACCATCAGAGATCAGCCCGGTGAGAACGACCATGCCGACGAGCGGCTGGCCCTTGCGCACGCCCGTGCACTGGGTGCAAACCGAGCCGGGTTCATCGTCGAGCAACCGGACGATGCGGCCATGAAACTTGCCGCCCGACTCGAAGATCTCGACGATGGCCTCGGGCTTTCCAGTCGTGTCGCTAAGGGTCTGCCAGAAACCGGGAGGCGACGGCACCTCGGCCCTGATTCCGATGGCGCACATCGTCATCAGAATCCAGATCAGCGCGTAGCGTGGCCAGATCAATTCGGCGTGCCTGTGTTCATGCTGTTGGTGCGCCCGGCTGGGATCGAACCAGCAACCCCTGCCTTCGGAGGGCAGTACTCTATCCATTGAGCTACGGACGCAACGTCGACGATTGTAGTCAGCGGTCTTCGCCGCGATCGAGGTGCCGACCCCCCGCATATACTCCCGCGCTGTGCTGATGCCTCCAGAGGGCTGTGCCGCCGGTGGGGCGGTCACACCGAAGGACGATGCCAGGCACTGACACTCTTTGTTCATCTCAGCACCACCCCGCCACAAGAGGATTTCATGAGCGACGCCAGCCACTCTCACGAAGAAGAAGCCCACGAAGGGCCGGTCAAGACACCGAAGCAACTGATCGTCACGATCATCTTTTCCTTCGCCATACCGATCTTCGTCTGCGTGATGCTCGCGACCTATGTGACGACCGACCCCAGACCGGCTGCCGGCTCGGATGGACTCGGTGCTGAAGCGACGGCACGCCGGATTGCGCCCGTGGGCAAGGTCGAGGTGAAAGACGCCTCCAACCCCGCTTCGCTCAAGACCGGCGAGCAGGTCTATGCGGCTCAATGCTCGGGCTGCCATGCGGCCGGCATGCTGGGTGCACCCAAGTTTGGCGATGCCGAAGCCTGGAGCCCGCGTCTGGCCCAAGGCTACGAAGCACTGCTCAACAGCGCGCTCAAAGGCAAGAACTCGATGAGCCCTCAGGGCGGCGGCGACTTCAGCGACTTGGAAGTCGGCCGTGCCGTGGTCTACATGGCCAACAAGGGCGGCGCGCAGTTCGCTGAACCACAAGCCCCCGCGGCGCCTGAAGCTGTCAAATAAGCCTCAGGTCTTCGATGTCAAACGGCCCCTGATCGGGGCCGTTTGCATTACAGCGCTTGATTCGCGCTCACCGGACTCAGCCTGAAGCCAAAGCGCTGCTGCAACTGCCCGAAAGTCAGCGCACCCACGGGGGGCCACAGGCCAGCCTCGATGGCATCAGCCGCGGTTTCCATGTCCAGCGTGTGAACCAGCCCGAGGCCCAGGTCGGCGGCGACAAACAGCCGCCCATGCTCGTCCAGCCAGGTCGACTGACACACCGCCGCACGGCCGCTGTGGCTGTTCAAGGTCACGGCAGACAGCCGCCCCCCCGCATCTCGTGCACCCGCAAGCCGCCACACCCAGGGTGCCGCCTCGAGCTCCACATAGACGCGCTGCGGACCGTTCTGGAAGAACCAGCCACCCGTCTCGTCGCAGGCGTAATTGCGCTCAATGAATTCACGCAGCCCGGCATGCTCGACGCGGCTGCCCTTGGCCTGAGGAAACGCCCCGGCGGCCTGCGTGCGGTCGTCGCGCAAGTACCAGTCACCCCGCGCGTCCAGCGCCAGCCAGCCCCGGCAGTGCGGCACGTTGGGCCACTTTCTCAGCGCGGCGGCGACGATGTCGTCCATGGGAGCGTGATGGTGCGGTTCAGCCGTGCGGCCGCAGCCACTGCAGCACGCGCGCCGGGAGGTCGACGAGCCGCCCGGGGAAGCGCCCCGCCGTGAACCCGGTGTGGCCGCCCCGCGGGGGTTGCCACAAGGTCACGTGCCGCCCCACCTCGGACGCGCGCGGCAGCGACGCCGCCGGCACGAAGGGATCGTTGCGCGCATTGAGCACCAGCGCCGGAACGCGAATGCGGTGAAGGTGCGGCTTGGCCGAGGCGCGCAGCCAGTAGTCGTCGGCATTGCGAAAGCCGTGGACCGGGGCGGTGTACAGGTTGTCGAACTCCCACAGATCGCGCGCAGCCAGCATCTTGTCGCGACTGAACAGCCCGGGGAACTGATGCAGCTTGTGCAAGGCCTTCGGTCGCAGCAAGCGCATGAACATGCGCGTGTAGACCAGCTGGTTGAAGCCGCGGCGTATGGCATGACCGCACGACGTGAGATCGACCGGCGACGACACGGCAGCGATGGCAGCCACGCTGGCCGAGGCCGCCTCGCCCGCTTCTTCGGCCCAGCGCAGCAGCGCGTTGCCCCCCAGAGAAATGCCCACCGCCACGCGAGGCCCGGCGTGCCGGGCGGCAAAGCGCTCGAGCATCCAGCCGACCTCTTCGAAGTCGCCCGAATGGTAGGCACGCGCCGTCCGGTTGGGCTCGCCCGAGCAGCCCCTGAAGTGAGGCGCCGCGAAGCGCCAGCCCAACTGCTGCGCGATCTGCGCGTAAGGGCGCACCGAGTGGCTGGCCGATGATCCTTCCAGTCCGTGAAAGAGCACCAGCAGCGGCGTGTGGGCGCTGGACGCGACCGCAGGCTCGAGCCAGTCGACATCGATGAAATCAGCGTCGGGCGTGGTCCAGCGCTCGCGCACGAAAGTCGGCCGGAAGCCGTCCACGCGCTTGCACACCACCGCCGGCCAGATCGTTTGCACATTGCCGCCGACCGCACCGTCGCCCAGCAGCCAGCCGGGCGTGGCATCGTTCGGCTCCGTCAGTGCAGCACGGTCGACGATTCGACCATCTCCTGGGCCTCAAGGGCCGATCCGGGGCTGGCGTGGTGAGCGACGATGCGCCACCCCAGCGGGGTCTTCAGGTACACGTTGGTGGCGATCACCCAGTTCGATTGCGTGCCGAGTTCCAGCGGCATCTGTACCCGTTCGAGCACGCTGTGCACCGCGCTGAACATGGTTTGCAGTCGACTGATCTTCTCGGGGTGCACATCGATCACGCCGTGCGCGAAGATGGTCTCGAAGCTCGCCCGGATGGCCGCCGCACCGACCATTCGATGTCCGCCCGGATGCACGCACGAGATCTCGTCGTCATCGCCCCAAACGGCCATGAGCCGCTCCAATTCGCCGTGCTGCAGCGCCTCGTAGAACTGCTGCTCGGCTTCTTCGGGAGTGGCCAGTGTGGCCGGCGGAGCCTTCGGCGAATTCATGCGACGGCTCGGTGTGCTCAGTGCGCGTGGACTTTTTCGCCGGCCTTCAGCGCGTACACGGTGCCGCAATACGGGCATTTGCCCGATCCGGTGGTCACCACGTCGATGAAGACTTTCGGGTGATTGCTCCACAACGCCATCTTGGGGTTGGGGCAGGCCACCACGCCCGGGCCTTGCAGCTCGTGTGCGGTGACTTCAATGGCCTGGGGGGCTGCGCTCATGGTGTCGCTTCCTGGGTGGTGCTGGGTTGGGGCGGCTCAGACCGGGGTCAGCCACTCGGCGTACTTCGGATTGCGTCCGTTGACGATATCGAAGAACGCCGTCTGGATCTTTTCGGTGATCGGCCCGCGCGAACCCTGCCCGATCTCCAGGCGGTCCAGTTCGCGGATCGGTGTCACCTCGGCGGCGGTTCCGGTGAAGAAGGCCTCGTCGCAGATGTAGACCTCGTCGCGGGTGATGCGCTTTTCGATGACCTTCAGGCCCAGGTCGGCGCAAATCGAGAAGATGGTGTTGCGCGTGATGCCATTGAGCGCTCCGGCCGACAAGTCGGGCGTGTAGACCACCCCGTTCTTGACGACGAACAGGTTCTCGCCCGCGCCCTCGCTGACGAAGCCGCTGGCATCGAGCAGCAGCGCCTCGTCGTAGCCGTCGTCGGTGGCTTCCATGTTGGCGAGGATGGAGTTGGTGTAGTTGCTCACCGCCTTGGCCTGCGTCATCGTGATGTTGACGTGGTGGCGCGTGTAGCTGCTGGTCTTGACGCGGATGCCTCTCCTGAGACCCTCCTCGCCAAGGTAGGCGCCCCAGGTCCAGGCCGCCACCATCAGGTGGATGGTGTTGCCCTTGGGGCTGACGCCGAGCTTCTTGTCGCCGATCCATGCCAAGGGCCGGATGTAGCCGCTGGCCAGCTTGTTCTCACGCACGACCGTGCGCTGCGCCTCGAAGACCTGCTCGAACGAGAACGGAATCTTCATGCGCAAGATCTTCGCGCTGTTGAACAAGCGCTCGGTGTGCTCGCGCAAGCGGAAGATCGCCGGGCCCCGCGCGGTGTTGTAGGCCCGCACGCCCTCGAAGGCTCCGCAGCCGTAGTGCAGCGTGTGCGACAGCACGTGGATCTTGGCATCACGCCACTCCACCAGTTCGCCGTCCATCCAGATCTTGCCGTCACGGTCGGACATCGACATGAAAGTCTCTCAATGCAAAAAGATGGCGGATTTTAGGTGCGCGCGGCGCGGCAGCGGCGGCAGCAATACGTCTGGGGCTGAGCCGCGCGGTGGGAGGAACGCGAAGCGCATCGAAACGAGGGGATGGATCGCCCTCAAAACCCCCTGTTCAGGGGGTAGGCGGCAGGTCCGTTGGCGGTCAGCTCGCACCTTGTCCACGGGCCGAGGCCTCGGCTGCATCCTTCAGCCAGGGCGCACTAACGCGACGATGTGCGGCTGGTCCGTGATGAATGTCCGCATTGAGCGCTCCCACCCCCCTATTCAGGGGGTTCCCTGCAAACGGCTCGCCGGACACACTCGCCCATCGCTCCTTCGTGATCGACCACCTTTTTGAGGCTCCCAAAATGAAATCCACTGAAATCCGCGTCATCGTCGCCACCTTCGCTGCCTGCTTCGCTTTGATGGGCGCAGGGATCGCTCACGCCAAGGACTCGAAAGACAAGTCCTTTCAGCAACAGAGCGAGAACAACAACAACGGCGGCGACAACGAGAACAACAACAACAACGAGAACAACAACGAGAACGAGCACGAGCACGAGAACAGCGGATGCGAACACAACTGCCAGGGTGAAGGCGATGACCACGGCGACCATGTGTCGGCGGTCCCCGAACCCGAAACCTACGCTTTGATGCTCGCCGGCCTGGGTGTCGTGGGCTACGTGGCTCGCCGGCGCAAGACGGCCTGATCCGCCACCGCCACCCCTCGAAAAACCCCGCTGCTGCGGGGTTTTTTGTTTGTCAGAGGCCGCGCACGACGTCGATGGCCTGTTCGATGCGTTCGACCGCGTGGATCGTCAGGCCCTCGATCGGTTTCTTGGGGGCATTGGCCTTGGGCACGACGGCGACGCTGAAGCCGAGCTTGGCGGCTTCCTTCAGACGTTCCTGGCCGCGCGGCGCAGGGCGCACCTCACCGGCCAGGCCGACTTCGCCAAAGGCGATGAAGCCGCGTGGCAGCGGCTTGCCGCGCAGGCTGCTCTGGATCGCCAGCATCACCGCCAGATCGGCGGCCGGCTCGGCGATGCGCACGCCGCCCACCGCGTTGACGAACACATCCTGATCGGCGCACGCAATGCCGGCGTGGCGGTGCAGCACCGCCAGCATCATGGCGAGCCGGTCGCGGTCGAGACCCACGCTGAGACGGCGCGGGCTGGGCCCGCCGCTGTCGACCAGCGCCTGGATTTCGACCAGCAACGGGCGCGTGCCTTCCAACGTGACGAGCACGCACGAGCCCGCCACCGGATCGCCGTGCGTCGACAGGAAGATCGCGCTCGGGTTGGCCACGCCCTTGAGGCCACGCTCGGTCATGGCGAACACGCCGATCTCATTGACCGCGCCAAAGCGGTTCTTGATGGCGCGCACCAGCCGGAAGCTGCTGTGCGTGTCGCCTTCAAAGTACAGCACCGTGTCGACGATGTGCTCGAGCACGCGCGGCCCGGCCAGCGCGCCTTCCTTGGTCACGTGGCCGACCAGCACGATGGTGGTGCCGCTCGATTTGGCGATGCGCGTGAGCTGCGCCGCACATTCGCGCACCTGCGCCACCGAGCCCGGCGCCGAGGTGAGCGCGTCGCTGTAGACGGTCTGGATCGAGTCGATCACGCACACCGCGGGCTGCTCGACGGCGATGGTGGCGGCGATCTTCTCGAGCTGGATCTCGGCGATCACGCGCACTTGCGAGCCGCCGGTCGCCTCGCCCAGCCCGAGGCGGCGCGAGCGCAGTGCCACTTGCGCGCCCGACTCCTCGCCGCTCACGTACAGCGTGCGCACGTTGCGCGACAGCGCATCGAGCGCTTGCAGCAGCAGCGTTGATTTGCCGATGCCCGGATCGCCACCGATCAGCACCACGCCGCCGGCCACGATGCCGCCGCCCAGCACACGGTCGAGCTCGTCGATGCCGGTGGGCTGGCGATCCACATCCGAGGCCTCGATGTCGGCCAGCGTGGCCACAGGCAACGCACCGGCCAGCGCCTGGTAGCGGTGCTTGGGGCCGGCGGCTTCGGCGACCGACTCGACCAGCGTGTTCCAGGCCTCGCATGACGGGCATTTGCCCAGCCACTTGGGGCTGGTGCCGCCGCAATCGGAGCAGGTGTAGATCGATTTGACTTTGCTCATTCGTTGACCTTGCCGCGTGCGGCCTTGACCTGCGAGCGCTGGCTCTTGCCCTCGAGCCGGCGTTGTTTGGACCCGAAGGTGGGTTTCGTCGCACGGCGCACGCGCGGCGGCGTGGCGATGCTGTCGACGAGTTCTTGCAGCCGGGCCAGCGCATCGATGCGGTTGGCTTCCTGGCTGCGCGAGGTCTGCGCCTTGATCACCACCACGCCCTCGTCGGTGAGACGCTGGTCGCTCAAGGCGAGCAGCCGCTGCTTCACGTCATCGGGCAGCGAGGAGGCGGGCACATCAAAGCGCAGGTGCACCGCGCTCGACACCTTGTTGACGTTTTGCCCGCCGGCGCCCTGCGCACGGATGGCGGTGAACTCGACCTCGCTCTCGAGCACCGTGTGCCGCGGGGTGGTCATCGCCACGGCCCGTTCAGCCGATCGACACGGTGGGCACGCGCGCCGACAGCGCGCACATCAGCTCGTAGCCCACGGTGCCGGCGGGCTGCGCCACCTCGTCGATGGGCAGCAAGGCGCGGCGCGACGAGCGGCCCCACAGCGTGGCCTCGCTGCCGATGCGCGCATCGGGCACCGGCGTGAGGTCGACCGTCAGCGTGTCCATCGACACCCGTCCGACCAGGACACAGCGCACGCCATCGATCAGCACCG
>CANFXR010000106.1 GCA_947451035.1 Burkholderiales bacterium | reverse complement strand
TAACGAAGTGCACCGCGGCTGAAGCTCACGCTGGGCGGAATGCGGTCGATGCGGGTGCTGGCCGGAAACGCCATGTCCGTCTCCTCGCGATACCCGTGCGAGCCGCAATAGAACTCGAACCGGCGCTCGGGCACGGCCTTGGTGGTGCTCATGCCGGGGATGACGCCAGGCGCCAGCCCCACCGGCACCGTCATCGCCGCCGGCCCGGGCATGTTGACCACGGGGTCGAGCTCGAAGCTCGACCTCACTTCCCACGGCACCGTCAGATCCAGCGGATCGGGTTGCTCAATGGTGCCGGTGCCGGTCTGGTCAAAGCTCGACAGCAACCGATCCACCACCTGCGACATCTCGCGCCCCTGATCTTGGAATCGTTCGCTGCGCGAGTCGATCTCGTGGTCGCCACCGTAGCGCGTGACCGATCGGCCTTTCACCTCTCCGGTCTTGCTGAGAGTCAGCCAGGTGTGCGAGTGCGTGAAATCGCGCTGCGGATGCATCGGCGGTGTTCGGGCCACCTCGCCCGTGGCGGTGAGCAGCACCGGCTTGTCGATGTCACCATCAGGCAGCGTGCCCATGGGCGCAAAGCGGGCCGTGGCATCCAGGTACAGGTCCAGGCTCGGGATGTAGGTGATGACGTGGTTGATCGGTGTCGACACCGGCAGCTTGGGTAACCGCACCGCATCGCCGTAGTTGATCAGCGCGGGGGAGCTTTCGATACCGACCGAGCGCAGCAAGGCTTCGAGTAGGGCCACATGGTCCTTGCAGTCGCCGTAGCGGTTGTCGAGGATGCTTTGTGCGTTGTGCGGAATCCACCCGCCGGCGCCGATGTCCATGTTGACGTAGCGAATGTTGCGGCTGACCCATTGGTGCAGTGCGCGCACCTTGTCGCGCGGGGCGATCTTGCCGGCGGTCAGCTCGGCGGCAAAGCGGGTGATGGCTTCGGTGGGCTCGGTCTGGGGCCGGGCTCGCGCCTGGTAGGCCAGCCCGAGCTCGCCCCAGCTCTTGAAGCTGGTGACCAGCACGTGCGGTGCAAAGTCAGACAACGAGAGCCGGCCGGGTTCGGGTGGAAAGGCGGTGTCTTGCTTGAAGGCGTACTCATGCCGCACCGTGCCTGGCGCGTCTGAGGCCAAGGCAGCCACCGCGCCGCCCGTCATGCCACTGGCTTCGATCGACAGCGCGATGGCCGCGTCGTGAGTGATGGTCAGGCGGGTGTCTTGCTGCACCGTGTGCGGTGAGAAGAACCGCGACCAGAAGAAGTTGCCGGGGAAGTAAGGCGTGTGCTGCACGCTGCGCGCGTGCCAGAACGTCTGAGCGCCCACGCTCACCGCCGGAAAGATGATGACCAGCACCTTGCCGTCGCTGAACTGAGGCGATCCCGAGTCCGACTCTTCCATGGTGCGGATGCCGCTGGGCGGCACGTCGATGCGCTGGCCATCTGGGGTGAGCGTCCAGGCTTCGACCACCTCCATGGTCTCGAGCGAGCCCACATACGACAGTCGCCGTTCGCCGAGCGCCTCCACACCCTTGGGCGTGTCGATGCGCGCCAGGCTCGAGATGTCATCCGTGTGGGAGCCGTCTCGGTTCACGTGCACGTGCTGCGTGCTGCGCAGAACGGTGTAGCTGGGTTGATATTGGGCGAAGGCGGGCAGAGCGGGTGCCAACGCGATGAGCAAGAGCAGTGCTGAACGAGGTGATAGGTACATGCTTTGGTTTTTGGTTCTGAGCGATTGATTCGATAATTCAGCTGTTCTCGATGGCGCACTGGATGACAACGAGAAGCGGCCCGATGTGCTGGTTGCGCACGGCGACGTAGCCTTCAATTCGCTGTTCAACGCCCCAGTCGCCTTGCCAATGGCCACAAAACGACCAGAGCTCGGAGTCCGCCGGAGCATCGTCCACAAAGCTTTTCCAGATGGCGCTTAGATGTCCGAAAGGCAGATCCGGCACCGCCGAAAGCGGATCGATCACGCGTTCGCGACGCTCAATGTCTGCAATGGTCAATCGCTCGAGAAGATCGCCATGGGTCACCGCGAACACGCGCTCCCGCCCGAAAAGATCGCCACGACCCCCCGCAGACACGGACTCCTGCTTGGATGTGCTCGCGGCCCTTGCGGCCAACCGATCCTTCAACACCATCACCAACGCAACCGGCCAGACGGCCAACACCAGCAACGCTGCCAGCGCGGGTGCGACGACATTTCCGAGAACTCGGTATCGCAGCGTCTTGCGTTCGGGGTTCAGTTCGTCACGGACTTGCCGCACCCAGAGCGAATCGCGCTTCGTGTCCATGCGGTTCGATATGAGCATGATGGCGAGGACGATGCCGCCGACAACCAGATACCAAGCCAGATGGATCAAGGGGCAGCTCCCGGGTTCTTGACCTCCCGAGGAAAGACCGTGAATGCACTGACCTCGGTGCCTGCAGGCGCAGCGTTGGGTCCGGCGATTCCGTTATGGGTAAGCCGTGTGGACTTGATGACGCCGCGTTCGAACGCGATGAACAGGTCTTTCTCGTAGGTGCTGGCATAGCCCATGTGGACGTAGTCGAGCAACTTGCCACGCGGGATCCGAATCGTTCCGCTGTACCAGTGAGCAAAGACCCGGTCCGGGAAGTCGGGGAAGATCGTTGCCACAGAGGCTTGGTCTCCGTTCTCGAGCGTGCCCGTCAGTTCGACCAGGTACAGCCTTTCACCCACGATCTCCCAGCTTCCCACGTAACCTCGCCATAGGGCGGTGCAGGTGAATTCGAAGCCGGGGCTCACCCCGCCTAGTCGAAAGTAGTCCCCAAGCGGCGTGGTGCACATCGACAGATCTTGGCCCTCGTAGCGCAGTTGTTCATGAAACT
Organism: Burkholderiales bacterium; assembly: GCA_947451035.1. GTDB lineage: Bacteria > Pseudomonadota > Gammaproteobacteria > Burkholderiales > Burkholderiaceae_C > PBB1. The sequence goes on along the minus strand of CANFXR010000106.1, from coordinate 5,617 downwards.
GAGCAGTCATCTTGACTTCCTTGGTTCAAGGTTGGGTGTGCAGATGCACCCCACGCCTACGGTCGTTGAAGGTGGTCTGCGGCGCCGCAGCCATTTAATGGTGTGATTGAAGAAGCTCATGGAGTGATCCATCAAGGGATTTGCTCGACCTGGCGGCACTCTTCTCGAAGCGCAACGGGCTGTGTGCACGGCCTTTGCCTCTGAACTTCGCTCTGACGTTTGCCGATTGATCTGGCGGATTTCTGAGGCTTTCTCAATATTCGGTCCTGTAGTCCTGTGACTCGGCCCACAGGTGGTTCCAGTTGTCGCCGAAGAGGCGGGCCAGTTCTGGAAACCCTCGGTGGATGGTGATGTTCTCGGCGTTCGACGTCTGGGCCGCGCTCGTGAAGTTGAAGCTGCCGTTTTGCACGGACTGGCCGTCCACGATCACGACCTTGTTGTGCTGGATCCTTACGGCGGAATCCACGCGAACGGGAATGCCGTTGGCGCCCAGAAAGTTGGCGATGCCGTTGTTGCCCCCGCGCCTTCCGTCATGCTCCTTGTCGACTACCACTCGCACATCGACACCGCGCCTCTTCGCATCGACCAGCGCCTTGCCAATGGGGTTCGATGTCAGCCCGTAGGCCGCAAGCCGTACCGACTTGCGCGCCTCGCCGATGAACCGCACCGTGGCCGCCGTGCATCCGCCATTCGGAGAAAACGCTACCTCCACCGTTCCTTGGGCCGCCAACGTGCTCGACTCCGATCGCTCCAGGACGCTTGAGATCGCCCGGGCCGACTCGGAATGACCGTGGCCGCTGGCCCATGCGGGGGTGGATGCGGCGATGACCAGTGCCAAGCCGGCGCCGATGGCGCGCACGAGCATGTGTTTCATGGGTGATGTCCTCGGGGTCGGCAGCCGGGTTGGGCTCACAGCTTTTGCAGCGCCGAATCACGCCGAGCACACAGGTAAAGCAATCGGCTGATGGCCGTGTCGAACTCGGCCGGAAAGTGGCGTGTCAGCGCCTTGGTCGCCAACTCGAATTCGCCCAACTGACGCAGCACCTCGGCACGCATCAACTGGTCGACCGGCTCGGCGGTGTCCAGCAGGTCAATCAGCGCGCGCATGTTGTCGTGGCGCGTGCTGATCAACTCCGCAGTGGCGTCGTCGTCGATCAAGCGCTCGCCCCGCTGGCGGTCGTTTCCTCGCCACCATGTGAAGAGCCGGACATCGCGCGCACTCTTGGGTTGGGCAGTCATCAGCTGCTCGAGGTTGGCAAGGTATTGCCGCTCGTCAGGCTCGACAAGACACAAGGCTGCGGCCCAGGTTGGGTCGATCGGTTTGGCATCTCGCCCCCACGGCGAGTATTCGCCGACGTCTGCGGCCGATTCAAGCCAGAAGACCCCGCTGCAGTGGCCGCAGCGCACCACGCTCGGGGTGTCGGGCAGCATGGGCGCCACGCGTTTGCCGTCCGTGTAGTAAACCGCGCCAAAGGTGTTGCCCGAAGCAATGCTCGAGTACCTCCCCAGTTGCTCGCACAGGGGGCAACGAATCACGTAAGTAGGTCCGGGGGTCATGGAAATTCTCTTTCTGGTGAGATGACGTTCGTTTGGGCATCAATGGCCGAGGGAGTGCAGGGCGTAGGCCTCTAAGGGCTCAGCAGTAAGACGACTCGAGCAGATGGCGTGCTCCGGCCAAGGGGGAGGTCACGGACTCCAGATAGGACTTCGCCTTGTGGTCGCTCAGGTCCTCCCGGATGCGAGCGAGTCGGTCGTCCACCGTCTCACCGAAGACCAACTTGGCAAAGACCACCATCAGCTCGAAAAACAGCACCAGGGCAAAAAAGAGACCCCACGCCACCAGAGCGGCCGTGTTGTTCACGGTGTACTCATGCAGTGCCTCGACTCGCGACAGCAAGCCGGCTTCTTCCAGCGCCTTTGGCGAGTCGCGCCACTCGGCAATGGCCTTCGTCCGTTCTTCGCCCAAGGCCACCAGCCTCGCTTGTGCGGCGTCGTAGTCGCGGCGCAGCAGCGTGGCCTGGCGGGCCAGCTCGCGGTAGACCGGGCCCACGCTGCGTAAGCGGCTGCCGCAGGTGCCGTTGGCCTCACAGTTGGCCGCGTCTTGGCCCTTGAGCCAATCGGCCTTTTTCTGCCCGGTAGCCTGTTGCTGCTCGGCCAGTTGGCGGTCAAATTCAGCCGTGATGCGAGCCTCGCCAGAGGCCTTGAGCTGCAGTGCCACCTCGCGCTCGAAGATCACCAGATCTACAGCCGTCGCACCCAGCAGCGAGATCACCACGCCAATGAAGAACCGCCCCAGATTGACGAACCACACCTTGGGGGTGGCCAGCACCAGCCGCTCGACGAGGTAGATCAAACCGGCACAAAACAGCGCCACGGCAGCGCTGATGCCCGGCTCCTGGTTGAACACACGCGAGGCGATGACGTACCCCGTCAGGGCCCACAACGTGACCGGGATGTGGATGGCAATGGCAAACGCCTTCATGCGGCGCTGGCTGGAGTCGTGCAAACGTCCAACCCGATCAGGCTGCTCGCCGACCACGTGGCACAGGTAGTTCGAGATGCTCATGTTGTGTCTCCTGGGGGTCAGTCGTTGAGGAGCTGGAAGTCCAGCGCTTCGCGCACACCTCGGTCGAAGCCGAGTTGGTAACGGTTGAGTGCATCGAGCACCCAACCCTTGCGCTGCTCGGCCAGGCTGATCTGCTCTCGCAGAAGGTCCATCTCGCGTTTGAGTTGCTCGCCGGCCAATGCAAGCCTGTCGGCGATCGAGTCGCTCAGACTGGCCACGTCCAGCCTCGCCAGATTCAAACGGTCGAGCCGCACCTGCCGGCGCTCAAGCAGATCACCAGCCGTGTTCTGGAACTTCGACATCACCGCCAACAGCCCCTTCTCGAGTGCTTCACGGGTGCGGAAGTGGCTTCCGTGGTGGCGACCGAAGCCGAAGTAGTTGTCGGCGAAGAAGGCTTCCATTTCCGGGGCGTTCATCAGACCCTTGACCCGGTTGGGTGTCGGAGTAGGGAAGTCCCATTCATCCGACTTGGGGGCGTCGAACTCAGGCGCCTTGGGTGAGACGGCGCTGGGCAGCGGAATCACGGTGGCCGTGGCGCGTGGGACGTTTTCAGCCTCCGAGGCAACGGTCGGCGCTTCAGCTGTCTTGTCTGTCGATATCCAGGAAAGCATTTTTTTGAGATTCATTTGGGTCTCCGTGGGTTTCGGGACACCGCTTTTCGGTGGCCTCATCACAGAGACGAGGCGACTTTGAAAAGGTCAGGGCAGTTCGCAATTGATTTGCGCTGCCGGCTTTTGGCCTGACCTTTGGCGTCGGCATACGTCTATGAAGTCATCGCCTGACTTGGTGTGGGGTACCCCATCTGTGTGTGCCGGCTGCTGCGGTAACTGAATCTGTTGAGGCAGTTCCCAACTCCCGATGGCACATTGCGTCGTCAACCTAGACGTGGCGCACGCGGCAGGGCGTGATGCCCCGGCTCAGCCCACGGTCGGAATACCCGAAAACATGTCTTCCCAGTACCGAATGAGAATTGAGCCCATATGACCCTTAGACGATGTCTAGTCGCTCTGCTCGGCGCCGTGTTGATGGCCCTTGTGTCTCCGTCCCTCGGGCAAGCCGGGGATCGGCAATGGGAGACGGTGTTTCGCCAGGCTGTCGCCGAGCTCGAGGCATCAGACCTTGATGCAGCCCTGAATCATGCCCAGACGGCCGAGATTCTTGCCACTGAATATTCTGGTCGCGAGAGCTCAAACGTGGCCTATTCGTTGGTCGTCCAAGCAAGAGTTCACGGGGCGCGTAGTCAGTTCAAGCTCGCGTTACCGCTTCAATTGCGAGCGCTGTCAATCACCGAAAAGGTGAGTGGCTATCGCGGTGCCGAAACCGCCGTCATCCTGGGTGAGCTCGCCAACACATACGGCGCTTTGGCACAGCACGAAAAGGCGCTGGCTTTGGAGCTCCGGGCGCTCGCCATTTGCGAGGAGGCCCTCGGACCCGAGCATCCCGATACCGGTCTCAGGCTAAATAACGTGGCCGTGACGTACATCGCTCTCGCACAGTACGAAAGGGCGCTTCAGCTTCAGCTGCGGGCCCTTGCCATCTACGAAAAGGCCGTCGGGCCCGAGCATCCGGATACGGCACGAAGCTTGAATAACCTCGCCCACACCTACGGCGAACTTTCTCAGTACGACAAGGCGCTTCCGCTCCAGCTTCGAGCTCTCGCCATCTACGAAAAAGTCCTTGGCCCCGAGCACGCGGATACCGGTCTTAACTTGAATAACCTTGCTGTCGCATACGTCACTCTTGCACAGTATGAAAGGGCGCTTCCGCTTCAGTTGCGGGCTCTTGCTATCTACGAAAAGGCCTTCGGGCCCGAGCACCCGGATACCGCCCGAATCTTGAATAACCTTGCCCAGACCTACGGCGCACTTTTTCAGTACGACAAGGCGCTCCCGCTTCAGCTTCGTGTTCTCGCCATCGACGAAAAAATCCTTGGACCCGAGCACCCGAACACAGCTCTCAGCTTGAACAATCTTGCCGGAGCCTACAGCGCCCTTGCCCAGTACGACCAAGCGCTCCCGCTGCAGCAGCGGGCTTTGGGAATTTACGAGAGGGTGCTTGGGTCCGAACACCCAGACACCGCGACCAGCCTGAGCAACCTCGCACACACTTACGACTCTCTCGCGCAGCACGACAAGGCGCTCCCACTGCAACTTCGGGCGTTGGCCATCCGTGAAAAAGTCCTCGGCCCCCAGCATCCCGACACCGCGCTTAGCCTCAGTAACCTCGCCGAAACCCACAGATTTCTTTCACAGCACGAGCATGCGCTTCCGTTGCAACTGAGGGCGCTGGCCATCCGCGAGAAGGTGCTGGGTCCTGAACACCAAGATACTGCCGTAAGCCTGAATAATCTTGGCCTGATCTACAGCGCTCTCGGCCAGCATGACAAGGCGCTTCCGCTGTACTTGCGAGTTCGGACTATCTTTGAAAAGGCCCTAGGCCCCGAGCACCCGTCGACCGCGCAGGCCCTTAACAACATCGCACAAACCTACAGCGCACTGGCGAAGTACGACGAGGCGCTCACGCTGAAGCTTCAGGTCTTGGCAGTCCGGGAGAAGGTTCTGGGCCCCGAACACCCGGATACCGGCCTCAGCTTAAATAATGTCGCAGCGAATTACCTCGCGCTTGGTCAGTTCGACAAAGCACTGCCACTGCAACTACGGGCTTTGGCCATCTACGAAAAAGTCCTAGGACCCGAGCACTCGGGTACGGCCCGAAGCTTGAATAACCTCGCCGTTACCTACGGCGCGCTTACGCAGCATGAAAAGGCCACCCAACTGCAGTTTCGATCTCTTGCCATTCAACAAAAGACCCTCGGTACTGAACACCCCGACACCGCCAACAGCCTGAGCAATCTCGGCTCCATCAGCCTCGAGCTAGACCAACCCGATTTGGCGATCGCCTATTTCAAGTCCTCCGTCAACGCCTACCAATCCACCCGCGAGCGCGTCTCCCGCATTGGTTCCGGCGAACTGCGTTCCTACACCGAGTCCGTTGCCGGCACCTACCAGCGCCTGGCCGAAGTCCTGACAGACCAAGGCCGCCTGTCTGAAG
>CANFXR010000105.1:0-8471 GCA_947451035.1 Burkholderiales bacterium | reverse complement strand
CACCTCCGAGGGCAGCTGCGCGTTGGCCTGCGAGCTGCGGTTTTGCACCTGCACCGCGGCGATGTCGGCGTTGGCCTGCAAGCCGAAGGTGATGTCGAGGTTGTAGCCGCCGTTGCCCGCCGAGCTCGAGCTCATGTAGAGCATGCCCTCGACGCCGTTGATCTGCTCCTCGATGGGCTGCGCCACCGATTGCTCGACCACCTCGGCGGCCGCGCCGGGATAGAACGCCGACACGCGGATGGTGGGCAGCGTGATCTGCGGGTACTGGGCGATGGGCAGACCGAGCGCGGCAATCAACCCCGCGATGGTCATCAGCAGCGCCAGCACGATGGCGGCCACCGGCCGCCCGATGAAGAACTTCGCCATACCGCGCCCCTTACGGCTGCGACGCCGACGACGCCGCCACGGCGGCACTCGCCGCGGCAGGCACCGGCTTGACGGTGGTGCCCGGACGCGCTTTTTGCAGCCCGTCGACCACGATCACTTCGCCGGCCTTCAGGCCGTCTTCGACCAGCCACTGGTCGCCCAGCCGTGCGCCGGTGCGCACAGGGCGTTGCGAGGCCTTGTTGTCAGCGCCCACGACGGTGGCGAACTGCTTGCCGAGCAGCTCGGTGATCGCCTTTTGCGGCACCAGGATGGCGCGCGGCTCGACGCGGGACACCACGCGCACCCGCACGTTCATGCCCGGGCGCAGCACGTCGTTCGGGTTGGGAAACACCGCGCGCAGCGTGAGCGTGCCGGTGGCCGCATCGAGCGCGCGATCGGCGAAATCAAAGCGCCCGGGCTGCGGGTAGTGGCTGCCGTCGGCCAGGATCAGCTCGATCGGCGCCGCGTCGGCCGCCGCCTTGTCGGGCGTGCGACCGGTGGCCTGCAGCTGCTTGACGTGCGCGAGGTAGGCGGTTTCAGGCACGCTGAAGTACGCGACCATCGGGTCGAGGCTGGACACGGTGGCGATCACCGTCTGGCCGGCCGTGGCCAGCGCGCCGACCTCGATGCGCTGCAGGCCGATCTGGCCGGCGATGGGCGAATGCACTTCGGTGTAGGAGCGATCACGCTGCGCGCGCTCGAGACCCGAGCGGCGCGCCTGCACGACGGCGGCGTTGGCCTTTTCCTGCGCGACGGCCTGGTCGTAGGTCTGGCGCGCGATGGCGTTGTCGACCAGCAGCGGCGCGTAGCGCGACACATCCTGCCGCGCGCGCGCCAGATTGGCTTCGGATTCGGCCAGCGCGGCCTGCGCATCGACCACCGCCTCGTCGTAGGCGCGCGTGTCGATCAGCATCAGCGGCTGGCCTTGCTTGACGCGCTGCCCCGGCTGAAAGTACTGATCGAGGATCAGGCCCGAGGCGCGCGGGCGGATCTCGACTTCACGAAGCGCCTTGATCTCGGCCACGATCTCCAGCGGCAACTCGGTGCTGCGTTCGCTGAGCGTTTGCACCACCACCTCGGGCGCGGCTGCGGCGGCGGCCGGCGCGGGCGCCTTGCCGCAACCGCCGAGCGCGCCGATCAGGATCAGCGCGCCGGCCAGGCGACACACACAACGAGGCTCGATCGACAGGGGATTCATCATCGGTCTGGTGGGGGTGGGAACAGGGGCGGCGCGATGCGGCTCGCCGCAGGAGGCGGGCGGGCCCATCGGGGCTCGAACGAGTCTAGCAGCGGGGTGTGGCGCGACCCCGGGCCGCGCCGGGCACTCAGCCGCGCGTGGCGCGCCGGCGCACGGCGGCGATGTAGCGATCGCCATCGGGCGGCAGGCCGCTGCGCTGCGAGGCCCAGACCATTTCGCCCAGGCACTCCATCACCTCATGGTGCGCCGCGTGCAGCGCACCGCGCCGTGCGGCCAGCAGCTCGACCGCCTGACGGATGCCACGCGGCTGGTCGATCGACACCTGCTCGCTGATCGACAGGTGCATCGACAGGTGCAAGAACGGGTTGGTGCGCCCGCCGCCGACCTCGTAGACGGCCGTGCGGGCCGCTTCGACATCGGCCAGATCGGCGTGGTACTCGGGGTGTTCGGCGATCCATAGGGCGGCCACCGCCTCGAGCGGCGTCACCGGGGTGCCGGCCAGCGTCTTGGCGTGGGTGGCGCAAAAGAATTCGCGCACGTCGGTCTGGGAGGGGGTGAACATTCGGCAATGATCCAAGCCTGTGGCGTCAGCCGCGCATTTTGCCCGCCATGAACCCCTTTTGTTGCATTCCTTTCGATCCGTGCGGGCGTCGCTTCTCGTGGACTTGAGCGCCTTTCTCGCGGCCTGGCCGCTGATCACCGATCCGTGGTTCTACGTGGCCGCGGTGCCGGCCATCTTCATGATGGGGCTGGCCAAGAGCGGGCTGGCCTCGGGTTTCGGTCCGCTCGCCGTGCCGGTGCTCGCACTCGCCGTGCCGGTGCCGCAGGCCGCGGCCATCATGCTGCCGCTGATGCTGGTGATGGACGGCGTGGGCATCCGTGCCCTGTACGCGCAGCGCGACCCGGCGCTGGTGCGCGTGCTGTTGCCGGCCGGTCTGGCGGGCACCGCCATCGGCACGCTGTCGTTCAGCGTGCTCGACACGCGCACGGTGGCGGCCATCGTGGGCGGCCTGACGCTGCTGTTCCTGGCGCAGCAGCTGCTGTTTCCGCCCCAGCGCAACGCGCCGCTGCCGCCGCGCTGGCTGGGCCCGCTGATGGGCGTGGCCGGCGGCTTCACCAGCTTCGTGTCGCACGCCGGAGGGCCGCCGATCAACGCGTACTTGCTGCCGCAGCGCCTGACGCCGATCGCTTTTGCCGCCACCGCGGCGACCTTCTTTGCCGTGGTCAATTTGTCGAAGTGGGGGCCTTATGCGTGGCTCGGCCTGATCGACTGGCGCAACATGGCCACCGCCGCGGTGCTGCTGCCGCTGGCGCCGCTGGGCGTGTGGGTGGGGGTGCGACTGCTGCCGCACACGAAGCCCGAGCTTTTTTACCGGCTGGTGCACGCCGGCATGCTGCTCACCGGCGTCAAGCTGCTGTGGGACGGCCTGCACTGAGCCGCCAGTCGGCACTCACTTCTTGCCGACGTAGGCCTCGACCAGCGCGGACTCCAGCCGGTAGCCGCTCGCACCCATGTAGCTGTCGCTGTGCAGCGTCTTCAAGGTGCCACTGACCCACACCGTGTCCATCGAGCGAAAGCCCTTGGTGGGCTTTTGCGGCTGCACCAGGATGATCTGGTTGGCCGGCGGCGGCGGCGTGTGGATGCACGCGCCGAAGTACGGCACCAGCAGGAATTCCTTCAGAGCGCCCTTGGCTTCGTCAAGCGGCACCAGGTAGCCGGGGATGCGCACGGCCACGCCGTCCATCTCGTTGTTGGTGGGCGCGTTGTCCCAGGTCTCGCGCATGCGCTTGAGCAGCTCGGTGGCGCGCGGATCGCTGTCGTTCATGATGCTGAAGTTGGCCTGCCTGAACTGCTTCATCGGGTCCCAGTCCTTGGGCACCAGGTCTTCCCACTTGATCTCGCGGTAGCTGCCCGGCGCCACCGGCTTGGCCGCGCCCGAGGCGGCCAGCGGCGCGCTCGGTGACGTGGTGGCCGCCGAGTTGGGCGCACCGGCCACCTGGGCCTCGGCTGTGGCGCCCAGCGCGCACAGGCCGGCGGCCACGATCAGCGATGCCACGCGCTTCAAGACAGATCCGGTATTCATGTTCACACCCTCGGGGACAGGCCATCGGCCAGAGACATTCGATACGCGCGCCAGCCCGGAATCAGGCTGGCCACGCCGCCGGCGAGCACCACGGCCGCGAACAGCAGCCATTGGTTGTCGCTCGGGACTGAAAGCTTGAGGTTCACGCCGTAGTGCATCTGCACCCACGGCGCGGCCAGCGCGATGAACAGCGCGGTGGCCAGCGCACCGAGCAGCGCGCCGGACAGCGTGACGATCAGCCCTTCTCCGGCGAGCAGCGCCAGCACCTGGCGCGGCCCGGCGCCCACCGCGCGCAGCACGGCGAGTTCGCGCCGGCGCTCGTTGAGCCCGGCCATCACCACGGCCACCAGCCCGGCCAGGCTCACCAGCGCGACCATGGCCGACATGCCCATGAGCGCTTTTTCGCCCACGCCGACCACGTCCCACAGCTCGTCGAGCGCCACGCCGGGCAGCACCGCCATCAGCGGCTCGCCGGCGTACTCGGCCACGAAGCGCTGCACGTTGAAGACCGCCGCGCGCCCTTTCAGCCCGATCAGCGCGGCGCTCACCTGCTTGGGCGCCAGATCGAACTTGCGCGCCTGTTCGGGTGCAATCGCCACGCCGGGCATCGGCGCGCCGCCCACCCAGTCGAGGTGGATCGCTTCCATCGACTCGAGGCTGATGTGCAGCGTGCGGTCGACCGGCGTGCCGGTGCGCGCCAGGATGCCGACCACGGTGAATGGCTTGTCGGCGTGCTCGGCGCCTTCCAGCTCACCGCTGCCGTGCGACAGCACGAGACGCTGGCCCAGGCGGTAGCTCAGTGTCTGAGCCACCTCGGCACCCAGCACCACGCCATACAGGCCGTCGATGCCGTCGGCAAACGGGGCGCCTTGCGCCAGCGCGAGCGGCTCGCGATCGCCATACAGAAAGCGGTTGAAGTAGTCGGCCGTGGTGCCCAGCACCGGGTAGCCGTGGTGCGTATCGCCCAGCGACAGCGGCACCACCCAGGCCACCGCGCGGTGCTGCGCGATGGCCTCGAGGCTGCTCATGCGGATGTTGTTGGTGGCGCTGCCCACGCGAAACACCGAATACAGCATCAGCTGGACCGAGCCGGTGCGCGCGCCCACCACCAGGTCGGTGCCGCTGACCGACTGCGAGAAGTTCTCGCGCACGTCGGTGCGCACCTGCTCGAAGCCCAGCAGCAAGAAGGTCGACAGCGCCACCGACAGCACCACCAGCGACAGCGTGGCGCGGCGGTTCCAGGCGCTGCGCAGCGCGAGCGTCAGCAGCGCTTTCATGCGGCGTGCTCCGATGGATCGGCGGGCGCGGCGTGGTTGACGGTCGCCAGCGACAGCCGCTCGTCAAAGCGTGCGGCCAGGCGCTCGTCGTGGCTCACGAACACCAGCGTGCTGCCTGCGGCGCGGCAGGCCTCGAGCAGCAGCGCCATGAAGTCTTCGCGCCGATCGGCATCGAGCGCCGAGGTCGGTTCGTCGGCGATCAGCACCTCGGGCCGCCCGATCAGCGCGCGTGCCGCGGCCACGCGCTGCTGCTGGCCGACCGACAGCTGCGCGGCCGGCCGCGCCCACAACGCCGGCGCCAGCCCGACGCGCTGCAGCAGCTGCTGCGCGCTGGCCGCAGGCGAGCCGGCATCCAACGTGGCGCGCTCGCGGCGCAGCGCCGAAAAGCGGCACGGCAGCAGCACGTTGTCGAGCACGCTCAGGTAGGGCAGCAAGTTGAACTGCTGAAAGATGTAGCCCACGTGATCGGCCCGAAAGGCATCGCGTCGTGCGCCCGACAGGTCCGACCAGCGCGTGCCCAGCAGGCTCACCGAGCCGCTGCGCGGCAGCAGCACGCCGGCCAGCAAACCCAGCAGCGTGCTCTTGCCGCCGCCGCTCGGGCCGTGCAAAAACAGCGTGCGCCCGGTGGCCACGCTCAGCGCGTCAATCGCCAGACCATCGGTGCGGCTGCCCGGCCACGCGTAGCGCACGTCGCGCAGTTCGATCACGCGCGGGCCTTGGCGTCAGTGGCGCGGCGCCTCTCGGCGGCGCCGTGCACCTGCGCGCGCCCCTGCGCGCCGGCCGCCACACTCATCGACAGCCCGATCAGGGCAACACATACAAGGCGCAGATCCATCGGCACGGTTCCGGGGTCAGGCGCGGCACGCAGGCCGCGCGGTTCACAACAGCCCCGCATGCTGGGGGCGCGGGGCGACACCGGTGTGACCGGCCGCGTCAGTCAGAGTTCATTTCGCGCGTGCTGCGCTGCGCGAAATAGAACCATTCGTTGCCCGGCAGGGCGGTCGTGTTGGGGAACACGATGTAGCCATCGGCCGGTGCGCTCACCACGCTGCCGTCGTGCCGGCGCCCGATGGGCTCGCCAGCGGTCACCTTGTCGAAGCTCGCCCAGGGGCGCACGAAGGTGTCGTCGGCGTGCAGCCGGTCGGTCACCTCGCTCAGTTGCAGCACCTCGACGTCGGTGGTCGGCGCGATGTGCGGCCCGGCGACCATGCGCAGGTGCAGCAGCGTGTTGACGATCCCCTGATAGGCCACATCCACGGCCTTCGGGTCGTCGTGCTGGCCGCATTCGAGCGTGATGCCCAGGCCGCCCGTGCTGCGGATGTACTCGGTGGTGCCGATGCCATAGCTGGGGTCGGTGTTGAGCAGTTGCGCGCGCGCCGCGGGATCCCCCGATTCTTCTGCGCGCTTGACGCGATTGGCCACGCCGGCCGCGTAGGTGGCCATCCAGCCGTAGACGAAGCGGCGCGGACCCAGCCGCAGGGCGAGCGCTTCTTCGGGCAACGAAAAGGCGAACGGCTCGAGATCGTCCTCGTTGCTGAGCGGGCCGATCATGGCGAACGGCTCGCCCGGTGACTGGAAGGAATGCAGGTCGAGCACCGCATCGTGCTGGCCGATCAGCGGACACAGCGCATTGGCGATGCGGTCTTCATAGTCCTTCGGCTCGGGGGTCACGCGCAGGTTGCGGTTGAGGTTGCGCTCGCCGATGCGCTGGCCGCGCTGGTAGGCCAGCGGGTTGCTGATCGGCACGAAGGTCACGTTGCCGCGCACCAGCTGCAACTTTTCGGAATCGAAATCGGCCATCACCCGCTCGATGGCGCGCGGGCCGCAGGTCTCGTTGCCGTGCACGGCGCCGAGCACCAGCAGCCGCGGGCCTTCGCGTTCGGTCTTGATGCCCAGAACGCCGAGGGAATTCAGATTGACTTCGGATGGATTTGACATGGTGGTTGCAGGTGTTTGCCAGGTTCAGGGGTGAATCATGCCGCGCAGCGCTTCAGCGCGGTGTTGAGAGTGCCGGTGTGCCGCGAGGTTCAATGCGCGTGCTGCGTGCCGGCCGGCGTCATCGCCTCGACCAGCGTGCGTACGTTGTGCTCGAACAGGTGGATGTAGGTGTCGGCGGCGGTGCCGGGCGCCGACAGCGCGTCGGAGTACAGCGCGCCGCCGACCTTCAGGCCGGCCTCGCGCGCGATGCGCTCGATCAGCCGCGGGTCGCTGATGTTTTCGACCAGCAGTGCGCTGGCCTTGGTTTCGCGGGCCTGGCGCACGATGCGCGCCACCGCTTCGGCCGAAGGCTCGCTGCCGGTGGTCCAGCCGCGCGGCGCGATGAAGCGCACACCGTAGGCCGCAGCGAAATACCCGAAGGCATCGTGCGAGGTGATCACCCGGCGACGTGATTCGGGCAGCGCGGCGATGCGGCTGCCGGTGTCTTGTTCGAGTGCGATCAGGCGCTGCTGGTAGGCCGCGGCGCGCTCGTTGATCTCGGCAGCACGCGTCGGCGCGGCGGCCACCAGCGCGGCGCGAATGGTCTCGGCGTAGCGCTGGCCGTTGGCGAGGTTTTGCCAGGCGTGCGGGTCGGCGCCGCCGTCCAGCCGCAGCGGCGTGATGCCCGCGCTGGCCACCACCACCTGGCCGCGGTAGCCCGAAGCGGCGATCAACCGCTCGATCCAGCCCTCGAAGCGCAGCCCGTTGGCCACCACCAGATCGGCGCGCGCCATGCGGCGCACATCGGATGGCGTGGGTTCGAACACATGCGCGTCGGCGTTCGGGCCGACCAGCGCACTCACCTCGACGGCCGGCCCGCCGACCTCGCGCACCATGTCGGCGAGGATCGAGAAGGTGGCCACCACCCGCAGCGGTGGCGCGGTCACGGGTTCGGCGGCCGATGCCAGCGTGCCAATCAGCAGCGCGGCCGCGGCCAGCAGGCCTCGGCGCATGGTGTGTCGGGCAGCGTTGAAGCGCATGCTCAGGCCTTGCGGTGGGTGCGTTTGGACAACTGGCGCGCCAGCAGGCTGTCGCGGCGGCCCACCAGCAGCGACAGCACATAGAAGCTGCCGGCCAGCAGCACGATGGCCGGGCCCGATGGCAAGTTGGCGTGGTACGACAGCAGCAGCCCGCCCCACCCGCTGAGCACTGCGAACAGCGCGGCCACCGCCGCCAGCCGCCATACCTCGGCGGCCCAGAAGCGCGCGGCCGTGGCCGGCAGCATCATCAGACCGACCGCCATCAGCGTGCCCAGCGCCTGGAAGCCGCCCACCAGATTGAGCACCAGCAACATCAAAAACAGGCCGTGCACCCAGGCGCCCGCGTGACCCAGGTGGCGCAGGAAGCCGGGGTCGAAGCACTCGATGACCAGCGGCCGGTACACCAGCGCGAGCACCAGCAGCGTCACGGTGGTGATGCCGGCGATCAGCAGCAGCGACGCATCGTCCACCGCCAGCACGGTGCCGAACAGCACGCGCATCAGGTCGACGCTGTTGCCGCGCATCGAGATGATCATCACGCCGGCGGCCAGTGCGATCAGGTAGAACGCGGCGAAGCTGGCGTCCTCGC
>CANFXR010000104.1 GCA_947451035.1 Burkholderiales bacterium | reverse complement strand
GCTTGACGCTCCAGCTGTGGAAGTACTCGTGGCTGATCAGCCCAAGCAGCGTCACATAGCCATCGGTGAGCGACTCGCTCGCAGCATCGGCCGGCGCATGACGCGGCAGGTCGCGCCGCGCGGCGATCAGCGCGGTGCTGGCGCGGTGCTCGAGCCCGCCGTAGCCGTCTTCCACCGCGTTGAGCAAGAACACGTAGCGCTTGAAAGGCAGCTCGCGGCGCACCGGCGCCTTGCCGTGCCAGAACGTGATGGCGGCTACGCAGATGCGCCGGGCATCGGCCAGCAAGCGCGTGCCGTCGAAGTCGGGCAGCGCGCCGGCCACGACCACCTCGTGCGGCACGCCGTGCGCGCTGAAACTGCCGCGCCAGAACGCGCCGAGCTCGAACGGGTGGTCAACGAGTTCGTCGTAGTTCGCCGATTCGTAGGCGCCCTCGCCGGCCTCGGGCATCGCCGTGGCGACTTTCCAGCCGCGTGGCAGCGAGCGCAACTCGATGCGGTGCGGTTCGGCCTCGCGCCCCTCGACGCGCAGGCACACGCTGGTGCCGTTGAAAAAGCCGCGCTGCGCATCGACAAACGCCGCGCGCACCGAGTTGTCGAACGCGTAGACGAGGACGCTCACCACCAGCGCGCCACGGCCCGAACACTCGGCCTGCCAGGTGGCCTTGTCGAGCTGCGCGAGCGGCACCGTGCGGCGGCCCTGGCGGGCTTCGAGGCCGCTCAGGTGGCGCGCGAACTCGCGCACCAGGTAGCTGCCCGGAATCCACACCGGCAGGCTCAACCGCTGCAGCGCCGCCGGCTCGGGCACGGTGAGCGTCACGCGCAGCAGGTGCGCGTGGACCTGGTCGAAATCGATGCGGTAGGAAATCATCGCGTGCAAAACCCCACAGGAAGCCGCGCTGCGGCGTTGGACGCGCGCCTCAGCTGCCGGCCGCGCCAATGAAGCAGCCCAGGCTGGCCACCGCCGTCAGGCGAAAGCGCAGCGTGAGCCAGCCGGCCGCGCCGTGCAGCGGATACACGCGCCGATCGACCAAATAGCAAACCACCAGCATCACGCCCAGCACCACCAACCCGGCGTACGGCGGCATCATCACCGCCACCCAGGCCACCAGCGAAGGCACCACGCCCCACACGAAACGGCCCCGATCCACCGGCTCGGCGCGCAAGCCCAGACCCCAGTGGATGCCACCGAGAAACGAGACGATCACCGCGCCATAGGCCGACAGCGACAGCGCCACATAGGGGTGCGCGTCAGGGCGCACGATCCACAGCAGCAAGGCGCCGAGCACGAAGGGCAACACACCGGCGTAGCCCAGGCGCAGCGTCGCGGCGTCGGGCTCGTGAGCGGTCTGGTGCGCGTCGTGACTGAGGCCGGATGCGCTCAAGAAAGTTCTCCGTTGAGCTGCGATTGCAGCGAGCGGGATTGTCGCTTGACCACCTCGTAGAACACGCTGAACGAGCGGCAGGTCTCCTGGGGATTGGGCAGCAGCCGCGTGGCCTCGCGCAGCTCGCCCAGCGCGCCCAGCACCGCGTCGTAGCCGGGCATCGGCGAGCGCCGCGCCAGCACCCGATCGGGTTGGGGCCAGCCGCGCACCGAGCGCGCCAGCGTGGTCGCGTCGCCCACGAACGCGGCCTCGGTGATCGCCCCCATGCGCTGCAGCACCCAGCGCCAGCGAGCCTCGCTCCACGGCAGCGCGGCGTGCGAGGGCAGGTGGATC
The DNA here is from genome assembly GCA_947451035.1 of Burkholderiales bacterium. GTDB lineage: Bacteria > Pseudomonadota > Gammaproteobacteria > Burkholderiales > Burkholderiaceae_C > PBB1. The sequence goes on along the minus strand of CANFXR010000104.1, from coordinate 6,951 downwards.
ACGCCCAGCCGCCACGGCCCGCCCGCCCCGGCGCCGGCACCGCCTTCGCGCTCGCCCATCGCCCACGGGGTGACCAGTTCGACCTCGCGCCGCGAAGGCAGCGTGGCGGTCAGCGGCTTCACATGCTCGGCGATCCACGCCGGCTGCGGCGCGGCGTGCAGCGCCGGCTCGACCACGCCCTCGTGGGTGCCCGGCTCGGGGCCCACATCCTCAGCGTGGCGGGCGAGCTGCTCGAGCGCGGCGTAGTCCTGATCGACCACCGTGCCGGCAGCGCGCCAGGCCTCGAAGCCCTGACGCGGCACGTACTTGGCCACGCTCTCGGCGTTGAACAGGTACGGCTTGGTCGAGAAGGTGCCGGCCACCCATTGCCAGCTCAGGTGGTTGCTCGGCACGTCGCCGTCAAGCAAGTGGCCGTACAGCCAGTCGGCGCCGGCGCGCCAGTGCACCTTGCGCAGGTGCACCGCGTAGCTGGCCAGCCACATGCGGGCATGGTTGTGCAGGTAGCCGGTGGCGTACAGCTGGCGCACCGCGGCGTCGATCACCGGCACGCCGGTGCGGCCCTCGCGCAAGTCGGCCGGCAGCTCGGTCGCATAGGCCCCCGGCCACACCTGGGCCGGCCGCATGTCGAGCAGCACGCGCTCGCCCTCGCGGCGCCACACATGGTGGAAGAACTCGCGCCAGGCGAACTCGAACATCAGCTTGTCGTCGTAGCCGAGCCGGTGCTTTTGCAGCACACGGGCCACGGCATCGCGCAAGCTGATGACGCCGTGGCACAGGTAGGGCGACAAGCCGGTGACCGCGCCGTCGAGCGCATTGCGGGTGCGGGCGTATTCGCCCGGGTGCACCGCGTCGAGCCGGCGCAGCAACTCGGCGCGCGTGGGCTCGAAGCCGAGCAGGTGAGCCGGGGCGCTCAAGCCGGCTTCTTCGATGCGACCAACTGCTTTTCGAGTTGCTCCAGGCTGACCGCACCGGGCACGCGCTTGCCGTCTTCGAACACCAGCGCCGGCGTGCCGTTGACCTTGTGCTTGCGACCGAGTGCCGCGTTGCGCTGCAGCGCCGAGGTGTCGCAATCGCCCATCATCTTGGCCGGCAGCTTGCCTTCGACCATCCATTCGATCCAGGTGCGCGCCGGGTCCTTCGAGCACCAGATGTTGCGCGACTTCTCGTTCGAATCGGCGCCGAGGATCGGGAACAAGAAGGTGTAGATGGTCAGGTCCTTGGCCTGGCGCACGTCGCGCTCGAACTTCTTGCAGTAGCCGCAGTTCGGGTCGGCAAACACCACCAGCTTGCGGCTGCCATCGCCTTGCTTCCAGACCATCGCGTCCTTGAGCGGCAGCGTGGCGAAGTCGATCGCCGTGAGCTTGGCGATGCGATCTTCGGTGAGGTTGGCGCGCGTGCGAGTGTCGAGCAGGTGGCCTTCGATGAGGAAGTTGCCCGCCTCGTCGGTGTAGTACAGCTCGGTGCCCACGCGCACCTCGTACAGACCGGCCATCGGCGTCTTGCTGACCTCGTCGATCTTGCCCAGATCGCTCAAGCGCTCGCCCAGGTTCTTGCGGATCTCGGCGTCGCCGGCACGCGCAGCGCCGAGCAGCGCCATCGACAGCCCCAGCGCTGCAGCGGCGCAGCGCCACAGGGTGCGCGCGGGTCTGATCGGTTGGGCAGGGGTGACCATGGGATGTGCTTTCTAGAGTGGATGTGGATGTGGATGTGCATGCGAGCGCAGCCCGGGCGGGCGGCGTTCAGGAATCGAGCGCGCGCGACGTCAGCCAGCGCTTGAGGATCGACGCCCGGTTGACCAGACTCAGGCCGCGGTTGCGCAGTTCCCTGACCACAGGCGCCGGATGGGCAAACAGGTGCAGCAACGCGTCGGTGATCTCGACCATGGCGCGCGTCGGCGCGAGTCGCTCGCGCACATAGCGGCGCAGCAGCTTGGCGTCACCGAGCGGTCGCCACGCCTCGCGCGACTCGAGCACGCGGGTGAGCGCCGCCACGTCGGCCAGCCCCAGATTCAAACCCTGGCCGGCCAGCGGATGCACCACGTGGGCGGCATCGCCCAGCAGCACCCAGCCCTCGCCGCACCATTGGCCGGCCTGCGCGCGCATCAGCGGCCAGGCCGCGCGCTCGCTGGCCAATCGCAGCGTGCCGGCCGCACCGCCCGTGGCGTGCATCAGCGCGTCGGTGAAGGCAGAGTCGTCCAGGGCCATGAGTTCGTCGGCGCGCGCATCGGGCACCGACCACACGATTGCGTACGACGATGCCGGCACCGGCGCGTCGAAGGGCAGCAGCCCCAGCACATCGGGCGAGCGAAACCACTGCCGCGCCACGCCGGCGTGCGGCCGGTCGCTGACCACACGCGCGGCGATGGCGCGGTGGCCGTAGGGACGCCGGTCGGTGACCACACGGCGCGCCTCGCGGGTGGCCGACCACTTGCCTTCGCAAATGGCGCTCAGCGGCGCGGCCGCCTCGGGCGCGTCGGCGCCGAGCACGCTGATGTGCGGCGAAAAGCGCACCGCCGCGGCCAGCTCGCGCTCGAGCACGGCAGCGTCGACGATCCAGGCCAGCTCGCCCACGTGCTGCTCCCACGACGAAAACTCGAGCGCAGCGCCGCTCGCATCACCCTCGACGCGCATGTCGTGCACCGCCGTGGCGGCGTGCGGTGGCAAGGCGTCCCACACCTTCAGGGCGCGCATCAAGGCGACCGAGGCCGCGTTGAGCGCATAGGCCCGCACGTCGGGGCCGCGTGCCGCAGCGGCCGACACCGACTCGGGCACCAGCCCCACGCGCAGCCCGATGCGCGCCAGCGACAACGCCAGCGCCTGTCCAACCAGACCCGCGCCTCGCACTTGCACATCATGGGGTTGCATCGCAGGGATTGTAGGGAGCGGCCCATGACGCCACGGGGGCAAAGGCACAATCCGCGCAGGCCGAAACGGGGCCGTGGCAGTGGCCCTGAAACACGGGGGCCGCCACGACCCGATCCGGCGACACCCCTTCAGAAAAGGCTGACATGAGCGACGCAGTGACCGCCGATGTGGCGGTGCAAATCGCCGCGCTGTACGTGCACCCGATCAAGAGTTGCGGCGGCATCGCCGTCGACGACGCGCTGCTGATCGAGACCGGCTTCGAGCTCGACCGCGCCTGGATGGTGGTTGACGCGAATGGCTGCTTCGTCACGCAGCGCGATGTGCCGCGCATGGCGCTGATCCAGCCCGCGCTCCACAGCGCCGGCATGACGCTGCGCGCGCCGGGCATGCTCGCGCTGCAGGTCTCGCTGGGCGAGGTGCACGACGCGGTGCGGGTGACCGTGTGGCACGACGAGGTCGCCGCCTTCGACATGGGCGCGGTGGCCGCGCAGTGGTTCAGCGACTTCCTCGGCCAGCCGTTGCGTCTGGTGCGCTTCGACCCCGCGCAGCAGCGCCTGGCCAGCGCGCGGTGGTGCGCCCCGGTGGCCGCCGAGGCGGCGTTCGCGGACGAGTTTCCGCTGCTCGTCACCTCGCAAGCCAGCCTGGATGAGCTGAACCGGCGCCTCATCCAGGGTGGTGCCGCGCCGGTGACGATGCCGCGCTTTCGGCCCAACCTGGTGCTGGGCGGTCTGAGCGCCCACGACGAAGACCACATCGACGAGCTGCGCTTCGACACGCCCGACGGCGTCGTGCGGCTGCGGCTGGTCAAGCCGTGCTCGCGCTGCCACATCCCCGACGTCGACCCGCTGACCGCCGAGCGCGGCCATGCGGTGGGCGACACCCTGGCCGGCTACCGTGCCGACGCGCGGCTGGGTGGCGCGATCACCTTCGGCATGAACGCGGTGATCGTCGAGGGCACGGACTGCGCGCTGCGCGTCGGCCTGGCCGGCGGCGCGACCTACCGCTTCTGATGTACGCCGCGCACCCGCCACTGCGCCGCTGCCGGAGGCTCGCCTGATGGCCCGCTTCAAGACCTGGCAGCTGTTTGCCGTGTGCGTGCTCAGTTGGGGCACCACCTGGCACGCCATCACCTACCAGCTGGGCCACACCACGCCCGAGGTCGGCGTGGCGCTGCGCTTCATGCTGGCGTGCGCGTTGGTGCTCGGCACTTGCGCCGTGCGCGGCATGAGATTGCGCTTTGGCTGGCGCGACCACGGGCTGCTCGCGCTGCAAGGCGTGATGATGTTCGGGGTGTCGTACGTCTTCGTCTATCACGCCGAGCGGCACCTGCCCTCGGGCCTGGTGGCGGTGGGCTACTCGGCAGCACCGCTGATCGCCGGGCTGGGCGCGCACGCGCTGTTCAACCTGAAGGTGAGCGCACGCTTCATCGCAGGTGGCCTGCTCGGGCTGCTGGGCGTGGCGCTGATGTTCTGGCCCGAGTTCGGCAAGGCGGCCGCGGGCGTGGCCTCGCAGGCGCAAGGCGCCGGATCGCTGGGCGCGGCTTCGTCGGTGGGCGCGGGCGCCGCGTTCACGCTGGCCGCCGTGTGCCTGAGTTCGTGCGGCAGCCTGGCCGCCACGCGCAACCGGGTGCGTGGCCTGCCGTTCTGGCCGTCGCTGGGCTTTGGCATGGGCTACGGCGCGCTGGCGACCTCGCTGGTGGCGCTGTTCATGGGCCACTCGTTCATGCCGCCGGCGCTGCTGTCGTGGTGGGTCTCGCTGGTGTACCTGGCGCTGGTGGGCACGGTGGTGTCGTTCGCGTGCTACCTGACCATTCAGGAGCGGCTCGGCCCGGGCCCCAGCGGCACCATCGGCGTGATGACGCCGCTGCTCGCGCTGGGCGTGTCGGTGCTGCTCGAGAGCTACCGGCCCGACGCGCTCACCGGCGCGGGCGTGCTGCTCGCGGTGGCCGGCAACGTGCTGATGCTGCGCCGGGCGAAGGCCGCCACCTAGAATCGCCTCCCCGCCTACGGCGTGGCCCCTACCCCTTTTCCCGCACTGTGAGACCTGCACCATGAGCCTGAAATGCGGCATCGTCGGTTTGCCCAACGTCGGCAAATCCACCCTCTTCAACGCACTCACCAAGGCGGGCATCGCGGCGGAGAACTATCCGTTTTGCACCATCGAGCCCAACGTGGGCATCGTCGAGCTGCCTGACCCGCGGCTCGATGCGCTGTCGGCCATCGTCAAGCCCGAGCGCATCGTGCCGGCCATCGTCGAGTTCGTCGACATCGCCGGCCTGGTGGCCGGCGCGTCCAAGGGCGAAGGGCTGGGCAACCAGTTCCTCGCGCACATCCGCGAGACCGACGCGCTGGTCAATGTGGTGCGCTGCTTCGACGACGACAACGTGATCCACGTGGCCGGGCGCGTCGACCCGATCTCCGACATCGAGGTGATCCAGACCGAGCTGTGTCTGGCCGACCTCGCCACGGTGGACAAGACGCTGCAGCGCTCGATCAAGTCGGCCAAGTCGGGCAACGACAAGGAAGCCGCCAGGCTCGTCGACGTGCTCACCAAGTGCCAGGCTGCGCTCAATGAAGCGCGTCCGGTACGCAGCATCGCCTTCAGCAAGGAAGAGCTGGTCGTGCTCAAGCCGCTGTGCCTGATCACCGCCAAGCCGGCGATGTTCGTCGGCAACGTCGACGAGGGCGGCTTCGAGAACAACCCCCACCTCGACAAGTTGCGCGAGTACGCCGCCAGCCAGAAGGCACCGGTGGTGGCGATTTGCGCCAAGACCGAAGCCGAACTCGCCGACATGGCCGACGAAGACCGGCTGATGTTCCTGTCGGAAATGGGCCAGACCGAGCCGGGCCTCAACCGCCTGATCCGCGCGGCGTTCAGCCTGCTCGGGCTGCAGACCTACTTCACCGCCGGCGTGAAGGAAGTGCGCGCCTGGACCATCCACATCGGCGACACCGCCCCGCAGGCCGCCGGCGTGATCCACACCGACTTCGAGCGCGGCTTCATCCGCGCCCAGACCATCGCCTTCGAGGACTTCGTCACCTTCAAGGGCGAACAAGGCGCCAAGGAAGCCGGCAAGATGCGCGCCGAAGGCAAGGAGTACGTCGTCAAGGACGGCGACGTGTTGAACTTCCTGTTCAACGTCTGAAGCCCCGGGGGCCTCAGCGCCCCCGAATGAACGCCAGCAAATCCTGGGTCAAGCGGTCGCGGTGCGTGACCGGGATGGCGTGGGGCGCGCCTTCGTATTCGATCAGCGTGGCGTTGGCAATGCCCTTGGCGGCGGCGCGCCCGGCAGCGTAGATCGGCACGGTCTGGTCGTCGTCGCCGTGGATCACCAGCGTGGGCACCTTGAACGACGGCAGGTCGCAGCGGAAGTCGGTGCTGGAAACGACGTCACGCAGGCCGGCCTGCATCGCCACGCTGCGTGTCCACTCCATCCACTCGGAGATGATGGAGGACAGGATCTTCACGCAGTAGAACTGCTCAAAGAAGCCTGCGTTTAACTGTCGAACTTGGGATTACCAGAGTTGGGACGATGAGGCTCTTACGAAAATATGATTCCGAATCCACCAGTCTCGCGCTGTTCGGCCGATTTAAACTGTGATATTTTTTGATATCTCAGAGACCTAATTCTTTATCGCATACTGCAGCCCTTGATATTTCTTTGTTGTAGCCATCCGTATTCCCCGTTCGACGGGCTTCGACGAGTTTTTCTTCGATACTCATGCCCGCAGCCTTGTTTCTCGGAAGATTATTTTCAAAAATTTGTTTAAATAGTGGGTCTGTTTTTGATGCCTCCAACACGCCGCGGACATACATGAGCCTTTGCGTGGCATACGACCTAAGTAAAATATCGTTAATCCTACCGCTCACCTCATACATTGGTGCGTAAACAAAGAAGCATCGCGAGACTGAAAGAGCCCTTGCCTCGGATATCTCGGCGACGGCGTGAGGAGTCACGCAGAGGCAAGTGAAAATTAAGTGAAAAGCACAGAGCCTTCGCATATCACGGTGCTGAACTCTAGGGGTTATTTGGGTGATGCTGCAGAGAAAAATAACTACGGTACATGTTGCGCGGCCTAACGTAAAG
>CANFXR010000103.1 GCA_947451035.1 Burkholderiales bacterium | reverse complement strand
GCTCGCAGCGCTGCTGATCGCCGGCCTGGTGGCCCGCACGCTGTACATCCGCTCGCAGGAGCACGCAGCCGCGCAAGCGCCCCCCAAGCCGGCGCCGCCGCTCGAGCTCGCCGCCACCGACACGCTGGTGGCGCGCACGCAGGACTTCAACCGCACGCTGTCGGTGACCGGCGGGCTCAAGGCCTACAACAGCGCCGTGGTGCGCGCCAAGGTGGCCGCCGAAGTGAAGACGCTGTCGGTGCGCGAAGGCGACACCGTGAAAGCCGGCCAGACCATCGGCCAGCTCGACACGCTCGAAGTCGACCTGCGCGTGCAGCAAGCTGAACAAAACGCCGCCTCGGCGAGCGCGCAGCTCGACATCACCCGCCGCGCGCTCGACAACAACCGCGCGCTGATGGCGCAAGGCTTCATCTCGCCCACCGGGCTCGAGAACTCGATTTCCAACGAATCGGCCGCGCGCGCCACGCTGCAAGCGGCCGTGGCGGCGGTGGACCTGGCGCGCAAGGCGCGCGCCGACACCCGGCTGATCGCGCCGCTGTCGGGCCTGGTCTCGCAGCGCCTGGTGCAACCCGGTGAGCGCGTGGCGGTCGATGCGCCGCTCGTCGGGATCGTCGACCTCTCGCGCATCGAACTCGAAGCCGCCGTGACGCCCGAAGACGTCGGCGGCGTGGCCATCGGCCAGACGGCGCGGCTGGCGGTCGACGGGCTGGCCGCGCCGGTGCCGGCGCGTGTGGTGCGCATCAACCCGAGCACGCAGGCCGGCACCCGCGCGGTGATGGTCTACCTGTCGATCGAGCCGCACCCGAACCTGCGCCAGGGCCTGTTTGCCACCGGTGCCATCGATCTGGAAAGCCGCCGCGTGCTGGCGGTGCCGACCAGCGCGGTGCGCGTCGATCAGGCGCAGCCCTATGTGCTGGCGGTGGTGGGCGAGCACATCGAGCTGCGCAAGGTCACGCTCGGTGTGCGCGGCGAGTTGCGCATCGACGGGCGTGTCGAATCGGCGGTCGAGCTGACCGGCGGCGTCGATGAAGGCGCGGTGCTGCTGCGTGGCGCGGCCGGTGCGGTGCGCGACGGCACCAAGGTGCGCGTGGCAGCCCAAGCGGCTGCCGCGGCCACACCGGGCGCCTCGGCCGCACGCTGAGCATGTGGTTCACCCGCATCTCGATCGGCAACCCGGTCATGGCCACGATGGCCATGCTGGCCTTCGTGGTGCTGGGGCTGTTCAGTTACCAGAAGCTGTCGGTCGACCAGTTCCCGAACATCGACTTCCCGACCGTGGTGGTGCAGTTCGACTACCCCGGCGCGTCGCCCGAGATCGTCGAGACTGAAGTCACCAAGAAGGTCGAAGAAGCCGTCAACACGGTGGCGGGCATCAACTCGCTGTACTCGCGCTCGTACGAAGGCAACTCCATCGTGATCATCGAGTTCAACCTCGATGTCGACGGTCGCAAGGCGGCCGAGGATGTGCGCGAAAAGATCGCGCTGGTGCGGCCGAGCCTGCGCGACGAGGTCAAGGAGCCGCGCGTGTCGCGCTTCGATCCGGCGAGCACGCCGATCTTCAATGTGGCGGTGCTGTCGCCCGATGGCCGCAAGTCGCCGCAAGAGCTCACCACCTGGGCGCAGCAGGTGCTGCAAAAGCGGCTCGAGAACGTGCGCGGCGTGGGCTCGGTCAGCGTGGTGGGCGGCGTGTCGCGGCAGATCAACCTGTACCTCAAGCCCGCGGCCATGGAAGCGCTCGGCGTGAGCGTGGATGCGGTCATCAACGCGGTGCGCAGCGAGAACCAGGAACTGCCCATGGGCTCGATCCGCTCGATCGAGCAGGACCGCGTGGTGCAGGTCAATGCGCGCTTGAAACGCCCCGAAGAGTTCCGCGAGATCGTGGTGGCCAGGCGTGGTGCGGCCAGCCCGGGCACCGGCAACGCCACGGTCAGCGGGGGCTCGCCGGTCAAGCTGTGGCAGGTGGCCGACGTGGTCGACGGCCCGCAGGAAATGGAAAGCCTCGCGCTCTACAACGGCCAGCGCACGGTGCTGCTGTCGGTGCTGAAGTCGCAAGGCGAAAACACCATCGAGGTGGTCGACGGTCTGCGTGCGGCGCTCGCGGGTGCTGCCGCCGTCACGCCGCCGGGCATCGTGGTCGAGGTCAACCGCGACAACTCGCGCTCGATCCGCGTGTCGGTGGCCAACGTCAAGCGCACGCTGTTCGAAGGCGCGGCGCTGACGATGCTGATCGTGTTCCTGTTCCTCAACTCGTGGCGCAGCACGGTGATCACCGGCCTGACGCTGCCGATCTCGCTGATCGGCACCTTCGGCTTCATGTACGCCTTCGGCTTCACCATCAACAGCATCACGATGATGGCGCTCAGCCTGTGCGTGGGGCTGCTGATCGACGACGCCATCGTGGTGCGCGAGAACATCGTGCGCCATGTGCAAATGGGCAAGACCGCCTACCGCGCCGCGATGGACGGCACGCAGGAAATCGGCCTTGCGGTGCTGGCCACCACGCTGTCGATCGTGGCGGTGTTCCTGCCGATCGGCTTCATGGGCGGCATCGTGGGCAAGTTCTTCCACGAGTTCGGGCTGACCATCGTGGCCGCGGTGCTGATCTCGATGTTCGTGAGCTTCACGCTCGACCCGATGCTGTCGAGCATCTGGAACGATCCGCAGTCGGCGCACCACGGCCGCGCGGCGAGCGAAGCGCGCACCAGCCTGTACGACCGCACGTTCGGTCGCGTGACGGGCTGGTTCGACAGCCTCACCGAGCACCTGGGCGAGGCCTATCAGGCCATCTTGCGCTGGTCGCTGCGGCACCGCCTGGCCACGCTGGCGATTGCCGCGTCCACGCTGGGCGTGAGCTTCATGCTGATCCCGCTGCTGGGCGCCGAGTTCGTGCCCAAGGCCGACTTCTCTGAAACGCAGATCAACTTCTACACGCCGGTGGGCTCGTCGCTGGAAGTGACCGAAGCGCGCGCCAAGCAAGTCGATGCCGCGCTGCGCGAACTGCCTGAGGTCAGGCACACCGTGACCACCATCAACTCGGGCAATGCCGCGGGCAAGATCTTCGGCGCGACCTATGTGCGGCTGGTCGACCGCGACCAGCGCAAGCGCAGCGTCAACGACATGACCGCGCCGCTGCGCGAAAAGCTCGAGTCCATCCCCGGCATCACCGTGACCAATCTGGGCACCACCGACATGGGCGGCGGCAAGAGCTTGCAGTTCTCGATCCAGGGCAGCGATCTGAAAGAACTCGAGCGGCTGTCCAAGGGGATCATCGAGCAGCTGCGGCAAATCCCCGGGCTGGTCGATCTGGACAGCACGCTCAAGCCCGACAAGCCCACGGTGGCCATCGACGTGCGCCGCGAGGCGGCGTCTGACCTCGGGCTCAACGTGAATACGCTGGCCACATCGCTGCGCTCGCTGGTGGCCGGCACCACGGTGGGCAACTGGCGCGCACCCGACGGCGAGAACTACGACGTGATCGTGCGGCTCGCGCCCGATGCGCGCAACTCGATCGCCGACCTGCAGCGCCTTCCGGTGCCGGTGGTGGCCGGCGCCGACGGCATGCCGCGCATCGTGCGGCTGTCGCAGGTGGCCGATGTGCGCGCTTCGACGGGGCCCAACCAGATCAACCGGCGCGACCTCAACCGCGAGATCACGCTCGACGCCAACGCCTACGGGCGCAGCAGCGGGGATGTGTCCACCGACATCCGACGCGTGCTCGACGGCGTGGCCTGGCCACCGGGCTACCGCTACACCTTTGGCGGCAGCACCAAGAACATGAACGAATCGTTCAGCTACGCGATCGGCTCGCTGGGCCTGGCGGTGGTGTTCATCTACATGATCCTGGCCAGCCAGTTCCGCAGCTTCATGCAGCCGATCGCGCTGATGAGCTCGTTGCCGCTCACGCTGATCGGCGTGGTGCTCTCGCTGCTGATCTTCCGCTCGACGCTCAACATGTTCAGCATCATCGGCGTGGTCATGCTGATGGGGCTGGTGACGAAAAACGCCATCTTGCTGATCGACTTCGCGATCCGATTGCGCGAAGGCACGGTCGCGCCCTCGGGCGCGGCAGCCGCGCTGTTCAAGCCGGGTCTGGGCCTGGGCCGCGACGACGCGCTGCTGCACGCCGCACAGGTGCGGCTGCGTCCGATCCTGATGACCACGCTGGCCATGATCTTCGGCATGGTGCCGCTGGCCTTCGCGCTGACCGAAGGCTCGGAGCAGCGCGCGCCCATGGGCCAGGCGGTGATCGGCGGCGTGATTGCCTCGTCGTTGCTGACACTCGTGGTCGTACCGGTGGTCTACTGCTACCTTGACGATCTGGGCAACTGGCTGCAGCGCCGGTTCGCGCCAATAAAATGAAGCCCATTCACCCGCACGAGAAACCTCATGGACATTGAACTGGCCCGCTTCAACATGATCGAGCAGCAAATCCGCCCCTGGGATGTGCTCGACACCGATGTGCTGGCGCTGCTGGCGTCGGTCAAGCGTGAGGACTTCGTGCCCGCCGAGTCGCGCGCCATGGCCTTCGTCGACACCGAAGTGCCGCTGCCCAGCCGCACCGGCGCAGCGCAGTGGATGCTGGCGCCGCGCGTCGAAGCGCGCTTGCTGCAGGAAATCAAGCTGCGCCGCCACGAGCGCGTGCTCGAGATCGGTGCCGGCTCGGGCTTCATGGCCGCGCTGATGGGACACCAGGCGCAGCAGGTGCTCAGCCTCGAGATCGACCCCGACCTGGCGCTGTTTGCGCAGGCCAACCTGGCCCGCGCCGGCTTGCACAACGTGACGGTGCGCCAGGGCGACGGCTCCAAGGGCTGCCCCGTCGAAGCGCCGTTCGACGCCATCGTGCTGTCGGGCTCGGTCGCACAGGTGCCCCAGGTGCTGCTCGACCAGCTCAAGCCGGGTGGCCGGCTGGTGGCCATCGTGGGCCAGTTGCCGGTCATGGTGGCCACGCTCTACACCAAGGGCGCCGACGGCTCGGTGGGCAGCACCGAACTGTTCGACACCGTCGCCGAGCGCCTGTCGGGCTTCGACGAGCCCAGCCGCTTCCATTTCTGATGTCGCAAATCACGGCCACCGAGTTCGCTGCGCTGCTCGCATCGCCCCCCGCGTCGGGCCTGCCGCTGCTGCTCGATGTGCGTGAGGCGTGGGAGTTCGAACTCGCGGCGCTGCGTGCCGATGGATTGGTCACGCTGAACCTGCCGATGAGCGAGATCGTCGAGCGCGTGGGCGAGTTGTGCCCCTCGCAGCCCACCATCTGCCTGTGCCACCACGGCGTGCGCAGCGCGCAGGTGGCGGGCTTTCTGGAGCGGCGCCACGGCTTCAGCTCAGTCACCAATTTCAGCGGTGGCATCGACGCCTGGTCGATGCAGGTTGACCCCACCGTGCCGCGCTACTGAGCGCGCGCCGACCCTAGGAAACACCATGCTCACCGCCCTGCCCCAAGTCACCATGCGCGCGTCGTTGCGCGCCAGCCTGATCGCCCTCGCTGTGGGACTGACGGGTGCCAGCAGTGCCTGGTCGCAAAGTCTCGAGGAGCTCTACACCGCCGCGCGCAGCTACGACCCGACCTACCTGTCGGCGCGCGCGCTGGCCGACTCATCGCAGTACAAGGCGGCGCAAGCCGATGCGCTGATGCGGCCCACGGCCAACCTGACGGCCAGCGCCAACATGACGCGCACCGAGACGAGCATGGCCGACATCTCCGCGCGCAGCCGCACGGCCAGTCTGTCGGCGCGCCAGCCGCTGTTCAACCGCACCAGCAGCGCCACCATCGACCAGGCCGGCCGCCAGCTCGAAGCGTCCACGTACCAGCTCGAGGCGGCCGAACAGGACCTGATCGTGCGTCTGGCGCAGACCTACTTCGACGTGCTGGCCGCGCAAGATGCACTGGCCACCACGCGCACCAGCAAGGCCGCCATCAGCGAGCAGCTGGCCTCGGCCAAGCGCAACTTCGAAGTCGGCACCGCCACCATCACCGACACGCGCGAAGCGCAAGCGCGCTTCGACCTGGCCACCGCCCAGGAAATCGGTGCCGACAACGACCTGCGCAACAAGCGCATCGCGCTCGATCAGCTGGTGGGGCGCACCAACGTCGAACCCAAGGGCCTCACGCTGCCCGTGGTGCTGCCGGCCACCACCCCGGCCGACGCCGAGGTCTGGGCAGGCAACGCCGATGCGCAACATCCGTCGGTGCGTCAGGCCCGGCTCGCGCTCGAAGTCGCGCAGCTCGAAACCGAAAAAGCACGCGCCGGCCACCTGCCCACCGTCGATGCGGTGGCCAGCCTGGGCAACAACTACAGCTCGCGCAGCGGCATCAGCGGCAGCGGCCAGACCTCCATCGGTGGCACCACCAACTCGGGCAGCTTCGGGTTTCAGCTCAACGTGCCGCTGTTCGCCGGCTTCTCGGTGCAAAACCGCATCAAGGAAACGCTGCTGCTCGAAGACAAGTCGCGCAACGACCTCGAGGCTGCACGGCGCGTCGTGTCGATCGCCACGCGCCAGGCGTACTTTGGCGTGGCATCGCTGCAAGCGCAGGTGGTGGCACTCGAAGCCGCTGAATCGTCCAGCGCGCTGGCGCTCGAGGCCACGCAGCTCGGCTACAAGGTCGGCGTGCGGGTCAACATCGACGTGCTCAACGCGCAGACCCAGCTCTACACCACCCGCCGCGATCTTTCCAAGGCCCGCTACGACACCCTGGTCGCCGGCCTGAAGCTGCGCCAGGCGGCAGGCCAGCTCAAGCCCGACGATGTGTCGGCAGTGAACCGGCTGCTGGCGCGCTGAAGCGCCTGAGCCCACGCGCCTGGACGGCGCAGCCCGTCAGCGAATCAAAACATCCGCGGGTCAGCGCATGAGCGCCGTGATGCCCTCGGCCATGCGCTTGGCCGCGCCGCGGTGACGCGCCACGAACGCCAGCGCGCGCTCGGCGCTCGGCAGCGTCTGGCCGGAGTCGGACTCTGACCCCGCCGCGCCGGGCGACACCATCGCCAGCGCCAGCCGCACGGCGGCGGTGATATCGGCCACGCGCTGGGCCGCGCCTTCTTGCAGCGCGCGCTCGGCCGCATCGGCGAAGTTGAAGGTGTGCGGGCCCATCAGCACCGGGCAGCCGCAGGCGGCGGCTTCGATCAGGTTCTGGCCGCCCAACGGCTCGAAACTGCCGCCAAGCAGCGCGACCTGAGCGCAGCCGAAGTAGCTGGCCATCTCGCCGATCGAATCGCCCAGCCACACATCGGCCGCGGCGGCTTCGGGCGGCGGCACATCGTCCCAGGTGCTGCGCCGCGACACGGCGAAGCCAGCCGCGGCGATGAGCGCAGCCACCTCGTCAAAACGCTGCGGATGGCGCGGCACGATCAACAGCAAGGGCCGCGGTGCCGGCTGCTGATTCCATGCGGCCAGCAGCGCGGCTTCCTCGCCCTCGCGGGTGCTGGCGGCGAGCACCACGGCCCGACCGGCCACTTGCCGCCAGGCGATGCCACGCGCGAGCCCGCCCGCATCGGGCGTCACGTCGAACTTGAGATTGCCGCAGACCTCGACGCGCCGCGCGCCGGCGGCGTGCAGCCTTGCCGCATCGAGCGGCGTTTGGGCGAGCACCAGCGCGATGCTCTGGGCCGCCGGGCGCAGCAGCGTCGACAGTTGCTCGCCGCGGCGCGCGCTGCGCTCGCTCAGCCGCGCGTTGGCCAGCACCATCGGAATGGCGCGGCGCTCGGCCTCGAGCAGCAAGTTGGGCCAGACCTCGGTTTCCATCAGCACGCCGATGGCCGGCTGGAAGTGATCGAAGAAGCGCGCCACCGCGCCGGGCGTGTCGACCGGCAGCCAGACCTGCGCGTCACCCGCACGCAGCAGCGCTGCACCGGCTTCGCGGCCGGTGGCCGTGCCGTGCGTCAGCAGCAAGCGCATGCCGGGTCTGCGCTCGCGCAGCGCGTCGATCAGCGCGGCCGCAGCCCGGGTTTCGCCCAGCGACACCGCATGCAGCCACAGCCAACCCGCACCGCCAGCCGGCTCGCGGTACAGGCCCACGCGCTCGCCCAGCGCAAAGCGATACAGAGGCTCGGCGCGGCCGCGCCGCCACAGCCGCAGCGCATAGGCCGGCAAGGCCAGCCGCAACAGCGTGGCGTAGCCGATGCGCGCGAGGCGCTGCAAGGGGGTCAGGGCAGCCGCCAGCGCCAACGCGTCAGTGCGCCGCGGTGGCGATCTGCGCGTCGGGCTTGACGGAGCGCAGCGCGGCCATGAAGGTGGCCTCGATGCGACGCAGCGCCTTTTCGGTGTGGCCCTCGAAGCGCATCACCAGCACCGGCGTGGTGTTCGATGAGCGGATCAACCCGAAGCCGTCCTTGTATTCGGCGCGCAGGCCGTCGATGGTGATGACCTCCAGCGCGCCCGGGAACTTGGCCGTGTCCAGCAGCTTTTGCACCAGCACCTTGGGCTCGCCTTCGGCGCACGGCACGTTGAGCTCGGGCGTGCTGAAGCTGGTGGGCAGCGCATTGAGCACCTTGCTCGGGTTTTTGCTGCGGCTGAGGATTTCGAGCAGCCGCGCGGCGGTGTAGGTGGCGTCGTCAAAGCCGTACCAGCGCTCACCGAAGAAGATGTGGCCGCTCATCTCGCCGGCGATCGGCGCCTTGACCTGCTTCATCTTGGCCTTGACCAGCGAGTGGCCGGTCTTCCACATCAGCGGCTTGCCGCCGGCCTTGCGGATCACCGGCGCCAGG
>CANFXR010000102.1 GCA_947451035.1 Burkholderiales bacterium | reverse complement strand
CGCTCGAGATCAACAAGCTCAGCAAGCGGCTGCACCGGCTGACCGGTCAGGCCATCGTCGACTTCAACATGATCGAAGAAGGCGACAAGGTCATGGTGTGCGTGTCGGGCGGCAAGGACAGCTACGCGCTGCTCGACATCTTGCTCAACTTGCAAAAGCGCGCGCCCATCCACTTTGATCTGGTGGCCGTCAACCTCGACCAGAAGCAGCCTGGTTTCCCCGAGCACGTGCTGCCCGAGTACCTGTCGGGCGTGGGCGTGCCGTTTCACATCGAGAACCAGGACACCTACTCGATCGTCAAGCGCGTGATCCCCGAGGGCAAGACGACCTGCGGGCTGTGCTCGCGGCTGCGCCGCGGCATCCTGTACCGCGTGGCTGGCGAGCTGGGCGCGACCAAGATCGCGCTGGGCCACCACCGCGACGACATCGTGCAAACGCTGTTCATGAACATGTTCTTCGGCGCCAAGATGAAGGGCATGCCGCCCAAGCTGGTGAGCGACGACGGCAAGAACGTGGTCATCCGCCCGCTGGCCTATGTGGCCGAGACCGACCTCGAGCGCTGGGCCGAGCACCGGCAGTTCCCCATCATCCCGTGCTCGCTGTGCGGCAGCCAGGACAACCTGCAACGCGTGCAGATCAAGCAGATGCTGCGCGACTGGGACAAGCGATTTCCGGGCCGCGTCGAGAACCTCTTTCACGCGATGGGCAACATCGTGCCGTCGCACATGATGGACCGGCAGCTGTTCGGCTTCACCGGACTCAAGGCCACCGGCGTGGCCGACGCGGCGGGTGACCGCGCGTTCGATGACGACGAGACCTGCGCCACGCCGAGCAGCCCCGCCGACTCGGGCGCTCCGATCACCTGGACGCTGCGCCCCGAGGCCTGAGCCGCGGCGCTACCGCGCCTGCGCCGCCAGCGTGCGGGCGTCGTCTTCCCAGCCCTTGAAGCGTTTGGCCGCGGCGGCGCGCTGCTGGGGCGTGGTCAGGTTGTGCACCTGCGCGGCGAAGCCGCAGTTGAAGCGCACCAGCCGCAGCTGGTAGTCGCGGTAGTCGGCCTGGGGCGACACGCGGATGCGCTGGATCACGCCGCGCAGCGCGGCTTCGGCCTGCGCCGCACCGGCCTGCTCGGCGCTCAGGCGACGCAGCGTTTGCAGCACGTCTTGCTGGCGCGCGCGGCGCTCGGCCAACCAGCGCTCGGGGTCGAACGGGGTGTCGAGCGCCAGCTGCGCGATGCGCTCGAGCTGCGCGTCGTTCAGGCCGCCGTAGACCATCTCGATGCGGTCGACGGCGCGCTCGAGCTGCGCCTTGCGGCGCTTTTCTGGCTTGCGCTGCAAGAAGCGGTCGGCCAGCTCCTCATTGCTGTCGGCGTACTTGTGTTCGAGGTGCGCGAGCTGCGGCTCGCTCAGGGTGCGCATCACGTCGGCGAGCGGCGGCAGCGCGTGCTCGATGGCGGCGTCGGCGCGCGCGTTGACCTCATCGAACCAGCCGCAGGCCTGCTCGGCGGTGACGGGGGCGGCCACCTGCTCGCGCGCCCGCGCCAGCAGCGCGGCGTACTGCGGCAGCTCGCTGCGGCGGTGCCACGCAAACCAGGACCCCAGCCCTTCGCGCGCGCGCAGGGTCTGCGCATCGTTGAAGTCGACGTAACCGTCGAGCCACCAGTAAACGATGTCGGGCGCCTGGCTGTAGGCGATGCGCACCGCGCTGCAGCCGGTCATCAGCACGGTGGCGGCGAGCAGCAGCGCCACGCGGCGCAGCGCGCCACCCCACGCCGCCGCGGGGGTGGCGGCGCGCGGGGCGCCGCCGATAATCGGGCCGGAAGCTCGCAGCACAGGGGAACAAGACATGGCGTTGGACATCGTGATCATGGCGGCGGGCAAGGGCACGCGGATGAAATCGGACCGCCCGAAGGTGCTGCATCCGCTGGCCGGGGTCAGCTTACTGCAGCACGTGCTGAACTCGGTGAGTGCCGTCCATGCCGAACGCATCATCGTGGTCACCGGCCACGGGGCCGATCAGGTCGAAGCCTCGCTGCCCGCGCCGAAGCCGCACTTCGTGCGCCAGCTGCCGCAACTGGGCACCGGCCACGCGGTGCAGCAAGCCGCGCCGCTGCTGCACGACGACGGCATCACGCTGATCCTCAATGGCGACACGCCGCTGATCGAAGCGGCCACGCTGCGTTCGCTGGTCGAGGCCTGCGGCGGCACCAAGCTGGCGCTGCTGACAGTGATCCTGGACGACGCGAGCGGCTACGGGCGCATCGTGCGCGCAGCGCCCACCCCGTGCGATCCCGAGCCCGGCATCACCGCCATCGTCGAGCACAAGGACGCCACGCCCGAGCAGCGCGCGATCCACGAGGTCTA
This sequence comes from Burkholderiales bacterium, assembly GCA_947451035.1. Lineage (GTDB taxonomy): Bacteria > Pseudomonadota > Gammaproteobacteria > Burkholderiales > Burkholderiaceae_C > PBB1. Next base: position 6,517 of record CANFXR010000102.1, on the reverse strand, counting down.
CACCGGCGCCATGGCCGCGCCGACCGCGCAGCTCAAGCAGTGGCTGGCGCGGCTGGACAACCGCAACGCCCAGGGCGAGTACTACCTGACCGACGTGGTCGCGTACGCTGTGGCCGAGGGCGTGCCGGTGGTGGCCGCGCAGCCGCGGCGGGTGACCGAGGTGCTGGGCGTCAACAGCCCGCAGCAGCTCGCCACGCTCGAGCGCTTGCTGCAGCGCGACCGTGCCGATGCGCTGATGGACGCCGGCGTGCGGCTGGCCGATCCGGCGCGGCTCGACGTGCGCGGTGAGCTGCAATGCGGCACCGACGTGGCGATCGACGTCAACTGCGTCTTCGAAGGCACGGTGCGCCTGGGCGACCGGGTTCAGATCGGCGCCAACTGCGTGATCCGCAACGCGGTGATAGCCCACGACGCGGTGATCCACCCATTCACCCACATCGACGGCGACGCCCTGGGCGTGAGCGTCGGGCCGGGTTCGCTGATCGGCCCGTTTGCCCGCTTGCGCCCCGGCGCCGTGCTGGGCGCCGAGGTGCACATCGGCAACTTCGTCGAGGTCAAGAACTCGACGCTCGCCGACGGCGCCAAGGCCAATCACCTGGCCTATCTGGGCGACGCCACGGTGGGTCAGCGTGTCAATTTCGGCGCCGGCAGCATCACCGCCAACTACGACGGCGCCAACAAGCACCGCACCGAGATCGGCGACGACGTGCACGTGGGCAGCAACTGCGTGCTGGTCGCCCCGATCACGCTGGGCGCGGGCGCCACCATCGGCGGCGGCTCGACGGTGACGCGCGACGCGCCGGCCGGTCAACTCACCGTCACACGCGCGCGCCAGCTGTCGCTCGCCACCTGGAAGCGACCGGTCAAACCGGGCTGACGATGAACAGCGGCTCGCCGCCCGGCGTGGTGCTGGCCGCGTCGGCATCGAGCCGAACCACCAGCGTGGCCGTGGGGTTCGGGTGGCCGGGGCTGATGGGCTGCGCATCGATCGCGCGGCCGATCTCGACCAGCGTTTGCGCAGGCAGCGCGCCATGCGCCAGGGGCGGCGCCATCCAGTCGCTGCGCGTCACCGCTTGCCAGATCGGCCGATCGGCATCGGGAATGTCGCCCAGCCGCTCGCGCTCGATCCAGCCGCCGCGCAGGTGGTTGGCGGCCACGCCGGGCGTGAGCGGAACCGCATCGCCCCACCGGTAGAACAAGCGCCCGCGGGTGCACGCGGCCGGCGTCCACGCCTGCGCGTCCCACGGCTCAGGCGGCGTGTGGCGCAGCTGGCGGTCGAACATCTTGTGCAACTTGGTGGCCAGGCTGTCGATGCGGTCGGGGCCGATGAAGTCGGCCGGTGCGGCGTGCGTGCCGCGGGCGGTGCACAGGTAGAACTTGACCGCCAGCTCCCATTGCCAGCGCCGGCCCTGCGCGTCTTGCAGCAAGAAGTCGATCTCGCCGATGGTCGTTCGGGTGTGGCGCTCGCCTTGCGGCGCGCTGCGCAAGGCGACGTTGGCGGCCACCAGCCGGTGCGTGGGGCCCTCGCGCAAGAAGAACTCCATCAGCCGCTCGGCGCGCCGGCCCAGCCGCGGTGACGGGGCTCGCCAGCGCACGTCAGGCGTGGCTACGCTCGGGCGGCTCGGGTGCACGAAGCGCCGCAGCGGCTCGGGGTGGCGCTCGAGCTCATCGAGCCACGCCGCGATCGCCGGGCGCTCGGCATCGCTGAAGCGCTGCACCACGGCCGGATGCGCGCCGCTGGCGGTGTCGAGCAGCGGCGGCGACAGCAGCAGCCAGCGCAGCTCGCGCGCGGCGTGGGCGGCGCGGGCGACGTCGAGTGCCGGGTCAGTCACGGGCCGCGGTGGTGCTGGCAGCCTCGACGGTGTCGAGCGCCAGGCACAGGTCGTCCCAGGCGCGGGCCTTTTCACCTTGCTGGCGCAGCAGGTAGGCCGGGTGGTAGGTCACGATCAGCGGCACGCCCTGATAGCTGTGAACGCGGCCGCGCAACTGGCCGACCGGCGCGCTGCTGCGCAGCAGGCTTTGCACCGCAAAGCTGCCCATCGCCAGGATGATCTTCGGGCGCACCAGCTCGATCTGGCGGATCAGGAAACCCTCGCAGCGCGCCAGCTCATCGGGCAGCGGATTGCGGTTGCGCGGCGGGCGGCATTTCAAGGTGTTGGCGATGAACACCTGCCGGGCCGGGTCGGGCGTGTCGCCGGCGTGGCGGCTCAGGCCGATGGCGCGCAGCATGTTGTCGAGCAGCTGGCCCGAGCGGCCAACGAACGGCTCGCCGCTGAGGTCCTCGGCCTCGCCGGGCGCTTCGCCGACGATCATCCAGTGGGCCTGCGGGTGGCCGGTGCCGAACACGGTTTGCGTGCGGTTGTCGCTCAAGGCGCACGCGGTGCACGAGGCCACCGCTTCGCGCAGCGCGGGCCAGTCGAGCCCGGCCGCGTCGACGGCGCCCGGTGCGGCAACGGGTGTGGCGATGGGCTGCGCCGCGGGCGTGGGTCGACGGTTGACGACGGGCATCGGCGCGGTCGCGTCGGCCTGCGCGGGCGACCGGGTCGCGGGGGCCGCTGGCGCCACCTCATCGAGCACAGCGGCTGCCACCCCATCGGGCTCGGCGGCGGCCGGCGCGCTCCACACGCGCAGGCCCATCACCGCGAGCATCGCGCGCTGCCGCTCAGACCAGACCACGGGGCGCCTCGTCCAAGATCAGCGTCATCACGCGCGCATCCTCGCGCTGGCCTTGCGCGGCCGGGTAGTAGCCGCGGCGCAGGCCGACCTCGCGAAAGCCGTAGCGGCTGTACAGCTCGCCAGCGCGCGGGTTGCTGAGTCGCACCTCGAGCCACAGCTGCTCGGCATCGCATTCGCGGCACAGCCGCACCAGCGCATCGAGCAGGCCGTGGCCGTGGCCACGGCCTTGTTCGGCGGGCGTCACCGTGATGTTGAGCAGGTGCATTTCATCGACGCCTTCCATGGCGACGAAGTAGCCGATCACCCGATCGCCGGCCAAGCCGTCGGTCAGCACGCGCGCCGGGTAGCCGGCCGCCAGCGAATCGGTGAAGTTGCCGCGCGTCCACGGAAACGGGTACGCCTGCACCTCGATGTCCAGCACCGCATCCAGATCGGCCAGCGTCATCACCCGCAACCGGTACGAGGGGCTCAGCACCGCGTTCATGGCGCCACCCCGAGCGCTGCATTCGTGGCCGCCACGGCCGCATCGGCCTTCAGCGCGGCGCGCTCGGCCATCGTCTGCGCCACCTTGTCGCGCAGGTACAAAGGCAGCGCCAGCGCCGCGTCGAGCGCACCGCCGTTCGCCCACAAGGCCGCGGCCAGCGGCAGCATCGCGCGCGCTCGCGGCAAGGCTGCGGGCACGCGCTGCGCGGCGCCGCAATCCAGCGCCTCGCCAAACGCGGTGAGCGCCGTGCCGGCCACCACCGCCGGCGGCTGCGCGGCCCAGCGCTCTTGCAGCGCCTGCGGCGTGCACAGCAGCGGCGGCGTGGGCAGCTGCCAGCCGTCAGCGCCAAACACGGCGTGGGCGGCGTAAATCTCGCCCATGCGCGCGTCCATCGCCACCCACACGTCGTCGTGTGCCGGCGCGCCGCGCGTCTGGCGTGCGTCTTCGGCCACCGCCAGCAAGGTGTCGATCGGCAGCACCGGCAGATCGGCGCCGAAGGCCAGCCCCTGCGCCACCGAGCAGGCGGTGCGCAAGCCGGTGAAAGCGCCCGGTCCGCGGCCGAAGGCGATGGCGTCGAGGTCGCGCAAACCGATGCCCGCCTGCGCCAGCAGATCGAAGATGGCCGGGATCAGCGTGGTCGAGGCCTGCGCGCCGCCCGGACCTTCATGCGACCAGACGCGACCGTGCACCTGCAGCGCAATGCTCAGGTGCTCGGTGGCCGTGTCGAAGGCCAGGCAGGAACTCAAAGGGGGGGTCACCCAACGAGTCTATCTGCGGGCGCGCCGGCCCCGGACACCGGGCGCCACGGCCCTGGGCGCGCAACGCCCATGCGATCATCAAAGCATGCCTCTCCGCGTGTGCGCCAGCCCCCTTTGCCGCTTCGTGCGCGGCGCTGTCGCCGGCCTGGCGATGGGTCTGGCGGCCGCCGCAGCACCGGCGCAGATGCGCTCACTGCCGAGCGAGGTGGCCGCCGCCCTCGACCGCGCCAAGGTGCCGCGCGAAGCGCTGTCGGTGGTGGTGCAAGACGTGGCGGGCAACGCCCCGGCACGGCTGGCCTGGCAGGCGCAAACGCCGGTCAACCCGGCTTCGCTGATGAAGCTGTTGACCACCAGCGCCGCGCTCGACCTGCTGGGACCGGCCTACACCTGGGACACACCGGTGTGGCTGCAAGGCAGCTGGCGCTCGGGCAGTGCCGGCGTGTTCGACGGCAACCTGGTCATCAAGGGCACGGGCGACCCCAAGCTGGTGATGGAGCGGCTGTGGCTGCTGCTGCGGCGCGTGCAGCAGCTCGGCGTGCGCGAGATCCACGGCGACATCGTGCTCGACCGCAGCGCCTTCGAGGTGCCCGCACAGAACCCGGCCGATTTCGACGGCGAGGCGCTGCGCCCGTACAACGTGAGCGCCGATGCGCTGCTGCTGAACTACAAGTCGGTGTCCCTGACCTTCACGCCCGATGCAGCGCGCGGCATCGCGCTGGTGTCGAGCGAGCCGCCGCTGGCCGGTGTGAGCGTCGACACCCGCGTGCCGCTGACCACCGGCGCGCTCGCCACCGTGTGCAACGACTGGCGCAGCGCGCTGCAAGCCGACTTTGCAGATCCCAAGCAGCTGCGCCTCAAGGGCAGTTACTCGCCGGCCTGTGGTGAAAAGCTGTGGCCCGTCGCCTACGCCGATCCCGCCGCCTACAACGAACGCCTGCTCGCCGGGCTGTGGTCGGAGATGGGCGGCCAGTTGAGCGGGCGTGTGCGTGACGGGCTCGCACCCCTCGCGCCGCCCACCTTCTCGCTGAGTTCGCCCACGCTGCTCGAGGTGATCCGCGACATCAACAAGTTCAGCAACAACGTGATGGCGCAGCAGCTGTTCCTGACGCTCGCGCTGACGCAGCGCGGCCTGGGCACCCCCGACAACGCACGCGAGGTGCTGCACCAGTGGCTGACCACCCGCTACGGCGAAGCCGGCCGCACCGCGCTGATCGACAACGGCTCGGGGCTGTCGCGCGACACGCGGGTGAGCGCGCAGCTGCTGGCGCGGCTGCTGCAAGACATGACCGCCGGTGCGCAGATGTCCGAGCTGATGAGCTCGCTGCCGGTCAGCGGCGTGGACGGCACGATGAAGCGCTCCAAATCACCCCCCGGACGCGCGCACCTGAAGACCGGCTCGCTGCGCGACGTGACGGCCGTGGCCGGCTATGTGCTGACCGCCAGCGGCCACCTGTGCGTGCTGGTGGGCATCGTCAATCACCCGAATGCGAGCGCCGCCAAGCCTGCGCTCGATGCGCTGATCGACTGGACGGCGCGCGATGGGCCGGGCGATCTCGAGGCGATGAAATGACCCGGCGCGCACGCGCCAGAAAGGCCCCCCGATGAGCGACCTGTCCTGGATGGATCTGCTGGGTTATGCCGCGGCCACGCTGACCACCGCCTCGTTCATCCCGCAGGCGTGGCTGACGTTTCGCACGGGCAATGTGCGCGGCATCTCGCTGGCGATGTACTCCACCTTCACCGTGGGCGTGGCGCTGTGGCTGGGCTACGGCCTGATGCTCGGCGCCTGGCCGCTCATCGCGGCCAACGCCGTCACGCTGCTGCTGGCGCTGGCCATCCTGACGATGAAGCTGCGCGGAGGCCGCCGCGGCTGAGCCGCAACGGCCTGCGGCCCGCTCAGAACGGGTTGTTGTTGATGATCGAGATCGCGCCGTTGGACAGCAGCGAGTGGCCGATCGGGCCGAAGTACGCACCCTTGGCCCACAGCCAGGTCGCATCGGTGGCACCGGTCTGCAAGGTCGACGAATCGCAAAGCAGGATGTCGGCAGGCACGCAGGCAGCGTCGGTGATGTTCAGGATCCCGACTTGTGCCGCAGCCTTCGCGTTGTTCACGATGTTGACGAACGTATCGAACAGGTTGATCTGGCCGATGCTGCGGCCATTGATCGTGATCGTCGAGCGCAGTTCATCGTTGAAGGCTCGCGTCAGGCTGGTGAGCAAGGCGCGGTTGTAGGCAAGCCCCGATCCATCTGTTTGGGCATAGGCGTAAGGCGTGTCGCCGACGTTGGGGATCAGCACGTACAGGGCGCGCGCCTTGTCGTTCGAGTCGTTGGTGAGCTTAAGGAACTGAGCGGCCAGCAGGGCGCCGCGACTTGCGGCCTCGGTCAGTGCAGCAGCCTGCTTCGTGGGATCGGTCCGCACGCTCTGGTAAAGCTCGAGCACATCGTTGGTCCCGACCATCACCGTGACCAGATCGGACTTGACCAACACGCCGTGCCCCAGGTTCGGGTCTAGGAATTCGTCAATCTGAGCTACCACATCGGCCACCTTCGCACGAGGATGGGCGTTGATGAAGGCCGTGGGCGGCGCATTGGGGATG
>CANFXR010000101.1 GCA_947451035.1 Burkholderiales bacterium | reverse complement strand
CTGTGGCAGGGCTACACCTGCAAGCCGACGCCCGAGGGCGTTTCTCAAGCCACCACGCGCACGGTCGTGGTGTCGTCTCTGGCGGTGCTGGCACTCGATTTCGTGCTCACGGCCATGATGTTTTCGATCTGATGACCATGTGTCGACAAGGGGACTGACGGTGCAAAAATCTCGTCATGATGTGTGGGTGGGGCTGTTCGTGATGGCGGGCGCTGCCGGTGTGATGTTTCTCGCGTTGAAGGCTGGCAATCTGCTCAGCATCAATTTCGACGAGACCTACGCCGTGGCCGCGCGCTTCGACAACATCGGCGGCTTGAAGCCCCGGGCGGCGGTCAAGAGTGCGGGCGTGGTGATCGGGCGGGTCGAGTCGATCAGCTTCGACGACAAGACCTTCCAGGCCAAGGTGTCCATGCAGCTGCAGCGCCGGTTCGCCTTTCCCAAGGACAGCTCCGCCAAGATCCTGACCGCCGGATTGCTGGGCGAGCAGTACGTGGGCATCGAGCCGGGTGGTAACGAGAAAAACCTGGCTCCGGGCGACGTCATCACCCAAACACAGTCGGCCGTGGTGCTCGAAAATCTGATCAGCCAATTCCTCTACAACAAGGCCTCGGACGGCGGATCGGCTCCAGCCGCCAAAGCCCAGGGAGACAAATGATGAACCGCTCAGGCCTTCACGGCGTGACCCGATCACTGACCTTCGCCGCCGTGGCTCTCACGCTGCTGCTGCAAGGCTGCGCCACGACTTCACACGCTTCGGCCCCGGTGCCGCAGGATCCGTTCGAGTCCTGGAACCGTGGCGTGTTCGCCTTCAACGAGGGGCTCGACGCGAATCTGATCAAGCCGGTCGCCACCGGCTACGTGTACGTCCTGCCCAGGTTCGTTCGTACCGGCGTGACCAATTTCTTCGCCAACTTCAACGACCTGTGGTCAGGCGTCAACAGCGTGCTCCAGGGCAAGCTGGGCAACGCTGGCAGCGACGGCATGCGGGTGGTCACCAACACCACCGTGGGCATTGCCGGCCTGTTCGACGTGGCCACTGGGTGGGGCATCAAGAAATACCCGGAAGACTTCGGGCAGACGCTGGGTGTGTGGGGGTTCGAATCCGGCCCTTACGTGGTGTGGCCGATCCTGGGCGGCTCGTCGGTGCGTGATTCGTTCGGTCTGCCGCTGGACATCGCCGCCACGCCGGGTTTCTGGGTGGACGACACCGGCTGGTCGATCGCCATCGCCAGCTTGCAGATCGTGAACAAACGAGCTGATTTGCTCAAGGCCAGCGACATCCTCGACGATGCCGTGCTCGACAAATACACGTTCGTGCGTGATGCCCATTTGCAGCGCCGCCGCAGTCTTGTCTACGATGGCAGCCCGCCGGACGTTAAGTAACGGCTTGCGCACCCACTTCCAACCAAGGACCTGTTCATGAGTGCATCCAAACTGCTTGCGGCGCTTTGCGCTGGCGTTCTGATGGTCGCAGCGCCCGTGCTGCGTGCGCAGACCACCGAGGTCTCGGCGTCCATGGCTTCGGCCATGCAGTCGCCCGATGCGCTCGTTCAAAAGGTGTCCAACGACGTGCTCGAAGCCGTCAAGGCCGACAAGGCGATGCAGGCCGGCGACGTCAAGAAGCTCAACGCCCTGATCGAGACCAAGGTGCTGCCCTACGTCAACTTCCAGCGCATGACGTCGGCCGCCGTGGGTCGCTACTGGCGCCAGGCCACGCCTGAGCAGCAAGCCAGCCTGGAGCAGGAGTTCCGCACGATGCTGCTGCGCACGTACACCGGCGCGCTGTCGCAGGTGCGCGACCAGACCGTGCAGATCAAGCCGTCGCGTGCCGTTCAGGACGGCGACGAGGTCATCGTGCGCACCGAGGTGCGCGGCAAGGGTGACCCGATCCAGCTCGACTACCGGCTCGAGAGATCGCCCACCACGGGCTGGAAGATCTATGACGTCAACGTGCTCGGCGTGTGGCTGGTCGAGAACTACCGCAACAGCTTTGCCCAGGAGATCACCGCCGGTGGCATCGACGGCCTGATCAACAAGCTGGCCCAGCGCAACAAGACCGCCGCTGCGCGCACCTGAGCAGTTTCAATGCTGGTGCTGCCTGCCACTGTCGGAATCAGCGATGCGCGTGACGTGCTTCGCCTGCTCAAGCAAGCACTCGTGCGCGAGCCGGCCGATCAACTGGTGATCGACGCCGGCGGATTGCACGACTTCGACTCCTCGGTGCTGGCCGTCTTGCTCGAGTGCCGCCGCCTGGCGCAGGCGTCCGGCCGCTCGTTCGCCATGCGCATGCCGCCGAGCCGCCTGAGCCAGCTCGCTCGCTTGCACGGTGTGCAGGAGTTGCTGGGCCTGAACGGTGAGCCGGCAACCAGCGCGGTGCTGGCCTGACTCTTCGGGGGGCCGCCGCGTTCGGGGTCGGGCTGCGAAGCCCGCACGTTGGCGTGATCCGGCGCAGGTGTCTTGTCACCGGCTCGGGTTCTAATGCCGTTTGCTGGACTCGAATCCGCCCGACATGAACCAACTCGACCAACTCAGACAATTCACCACCGTGGTGGCCGACACCGGCAACTTCCATCAGATGGCGGCCTTTGCGCCGCGCGATGCGACCACCAATCCGTCGCTCATCCTCAAGGCCGTTCAGCAGCCCGAATACACGCCGCTGCTGGCCGAAACCGCGCGAGCGCATCGCGGTGCGGCGCTCGGTGAGATCGTCGACCGCACGCTGGTTCGCTTCGGGCTGGAAATTCTCAAGGTCGTGCCCGGGAGGGTGTCCACCGAGGTCGATGCCCGCCTGAGCTTCAATGCGCCGGCCACGCTGGCGCGTGCGCGACGCCTCATCGGCTTGTACGAGGCCGAGGGCGTGGCGCGCGAGCGCGTGCTGATCAAGATCGCCGCCACCTGGGAAGGCATCCAGGCCGCGCGCGAGCTTGAGCTCGAAGGCATCCGCTGCAACCTGACGCTGCTGTTCGCCTTCGCTCAGGCAGTGGCCTGCGGTGAGGCCGGCGTGCGGCTGATCTCGCCGTTCGTCGGCCGCATCTACGACTGGCACAAGAAGTCCGCCGGGCTGTCCTGGGACGAGGCGGCCCGTGCCGGCGCCAACGACCCGGGCGTGCGCTCGGTGGCGCACATCTACCGCTACTACAAGCAGTTCGGCATCGCCACCGAGGTGATGGGTGCGAGCTTTCGCAACGTCGGGCAGATCACGGCGCTGGCCGGCTGCGATTTGCTGACCATCAGCCCGGAACTGCTCGCGCAGTTGCAGGCGAGCGATGTGCTGCTCACCCGCACGCTGGATCCGCAGGCCCGTGACTCAGGCATGGCTGCGGTTCACCACAGCGAGGCCAGCTTTCGCTACGCGCTCAACGAGGACGCGATGGCGACCGACAAGCTCGCCGAAGGCATCCGTGCCTTTGCGCTCGACACGGGCAAGCTCGACGCCTTGATCCTGGCGCTGTGAGACGGGGGCGTCGATGATTCGCTGCGACCGCACCGCCGCCTGGGCGGCCTTGCAAGGCCACTTCGAAGCCCACGGCTGCCGCTTCGATCTGCGCGACGCCTTTGCCCGTGATGCAGGCCGTTTCGATGCGCTGGGCTTCGAGGCTCCCGGCGTGTTTGCCGACCTGTCGAAGAACTACCTCGATGCGCCGACCTTCCGGCTGCTGATCGATCTGGCGCGTGAATGCGAACTCGAGGCGCAGCGCGACGCCATGTTCGAGGGCGCGGCCATCAACACCACCGAAGACCGCGCCGTGCTGCACACCGCGCTGCGCGCTCCGCGTGGCTGCGGACCATTCAGCCGCGAGGTCCACGGCGTGCTCAACGCCATGCTGACTTACGCCGAGACGGTGCGCGACAGTGCGGCCAGCGGCATTCGCCATGTGGTGAACATCGGCATCGGCGGCAGCGATCTGGGTGCGCAGATGGTGCTGCCCGCGCTGCATGCGTTCGCGCATCCGGGCCTGCAGTTTCACTTCGTGTCGAACGTCGACGGCCACGACATCGCCTCGGTGCTTGGACGGCTCAAACCCGCCGAAACGCTGTTCATCATCGCCAGCAAGACCTTCACCACCCAGGAGACGATGGCCAATGCGCACGTCGCGCGGGTCTGGTTTGAATCGCGCGGCGGCAAGGACATCGCGCGCCACTTCGTGGCCACCACGACCCACGTCGAGGCGGCGGCCGAGTTCGGTATCACCACCACGTTTGGTTTTTGGGACTGGGTGGGTGGGCGCTATTCGCTGTGGTCGGCCATCGGCTTGCCGATTGCGATCGCGCTGGGCGCCGACCAGTTCCGCCAGTTGCTGGCTGGCGCGCATGAGATGGATCAGCACTTCGCCCAAGCGCCGCTGCCTTCCAACGTGCCGGTGCTGCTGGGCTTGCTGGACGTGTGGTACCGCAATTTCCATGGCGCGACCAGCCGCAGCATCGCGCCGTACCACCAGGGGCTCAAGCGGCTGCCGGCCTATTTGCAGCAGCTCGAGATGGAAAGCAATGGCAAGCGCGTCGACCGCGACGGCGAGGCGTTGCCGTTTGCGACCAGCCCGGTGGTGTGGGGCGAGCCGGGCACCAACGGCCAGCACGCGTACTTCCAGATGCTGCATCAGGGCACCGACCTGATCCCGGTCGAATTCATCCTGGTGCGCCGGCCGACCTTCGGCAGCGCGGGGCTCGATCCGCTGCTCCATGAGCCACTCGAACGCCAGCACGCCATGCTGCTGGCCAACGGCCTGGCGCAATCGCAAGCGCTCATGCAGGGCAAGACCGTCGAGCAGGCGCTGGCCGACAGTGCGCCTACCGCGTCGAAGCAACTGGATCCGCTGACGCTCGCGCGGCACCGGCACTTCCCGGGCAACCGCCCCAGCACCACGCTGCTGCTGGATCGGCTGACGCCGCACAGCCTGGGTGCTCTGGTGGCGATGTACGAGCACCGTGTGTTCACCAGCGGGGCGCTGTGGGGCATCAACAGCTTCGATCAGTGGGGCGTCGAGCTGGGCAAGGCCTTGTGCAACGACCTGCTGCCGCGGCTGACGGCGGGCGCATCGGATGACGCCGACCTGGACGCATCGACCGCGGGGTTGATCAACCGACTGCGCGGCTGACCGCCGCGTTCACACCGGTGATCGCGCCAGCCACCTTTCGGCCAGACGCACCCAGGCGGTGGCACCCAGCGGGATCAGCGTGTCGTTGAAGTCATAGCTGGGGCTGTGCAGCATGCATGGCCCGAGGCCGTGGCCGCCTTCGCGGTGATCGCCCTCGCCGTTGCCCATCACGAAGTAAGCCCCGGGCAGCGCCTGCAAAAAGTAGCTGAAGTCTTCGGCGCCCATCGTCGGCTCGAAGGCGAGCACGTTGTGGGCGCCCACCAGGTCGCTCAGCACGCCGCGGGCGAATGCGCTTTCGGCCGGGTGGTTGATGGTCGGCGGGTAATTGCGCTTGAAGGCGAATTCGCAGCGCGCCCCAAAAGCCGCGCAGGTGTGCTCGGCGATGACCTGCATGCGCTGCTCGATGAGGTCGAGCACTTCCAGCGTGAAGGTGCGCACCGTGCCCCGGATCTCGCAGCGGTCGGGCACCACGTTGGTGGCTTCGCCGGCATGCACCATCGTCACCGAGATCACGCCCGATTCGATGGGCCGCTTGTTGCGCGTGATGATGGTCTGGAACGCCTGCACCATCTGGCACGCCACCAGCACCGGGTCGATGCCCAGGTGCGGCATCGCCGCATGCGAACCCTTGCCGTGGATCGTGATGTGGAATTCGTTGCTGCTGGCAAAGCACGGCCCGTTGCTGATGGCGAACTGGCCCACCGCGAGGCCCGGCCAGTTGTGCAGCCCGAACATGGCCTCCATCGGGAAGCGCTCGAACAGGCCGTCATTGATCATTTCGCGCGCGCCGCCGCCGCCTTCTTCGGCCGGCTGGAACACCAGGTAGACCGTGCCGTCGTAATTGCGGTGCGTGGCCAGATGGCGCGCGGCTGCCAGCAGCGTGGCGGTGTGGCCGTCGTGGCCGCAGGCGTGCATCTTGCCGTGGTGGCGGCTGGCGTGCGCGAAGGTGTTGCGCTCGCTCATGGACAGCGCGTCGATGTCGGCACGCAGCCCCAGCGCGCGCGTCGAGCTGCCGCTTTTCAGGATCGCCACCACGCCCGTCTTGCCCAGGCCGCGGCAGATTGGAATGCCCCACTCGGTGAGCTGGTCGGCGATCAGATCCGAGGTGCGATGCTCCTCGAAACACAGCTCGGGGTGTGCGTGCAAGTCGCGCCGAATGGCGGTCATGGCCGCCGCCGCGGCGGCGATCGAATCGATGACGGGCATCACGAAACTCCTGTGGTGCGGGATGGGGGCTCAGCCGCCATCATGCCCGTTTTGGCACCCGGACCGTGCTGCGCCCGGGCCCGCTTTCTACAATCTGACGACTCATGACTGAACTTCCAGGCGGCGCTGTCCCGGCGGCCGTGTCCTTTCGCGGTGTTGGCAAGGTGTACAGCGGCTCGCGCAGCCGCGTGCAGGCGCTCGACAACGTGAGTTTCGACATCGAGCCCGGCGAGTTTTTCGGCCTGCTCGGCCCCAATGGGGCGGGCAAGACGACCTTGATCAGCATCTTGGCGGGACTGTCACGGGCCAGCGCCGGCAGCGTCACGGTGCACGGCCACGATGTCGTCACCGACTTCGCGGCTGCGCGCCGCAGCCTGGGCATCGTGCCGCAGGAGCTGGTGTTCGACCCGTTCTTCAGCGTGCGTGAAACGCTGCAGATCCAAAGCGGCTACTTCGGCGTGCGCACCGACCGCCGCGCCAACGACGCATGGATCGACGAACTGCTCGACAGCCTGGGGCTGGCCGACAAGGCCGACGCCAACATGCGCCAGCTGTCGGGCGGCATGAAGCGCCGGGTGCTGGTCGCGCAGGCGCTGGTGCATCGCCCGCCGGTCATCGTGCTCGACGAGCCGACCGCCGGGGTTGATGTCGAGTTGCGCCAGACGCTGTGGCAGTTCATCTCGAAGCTCAACAAGCAAGGCCACACCGTGCTGCTGACCACCCACTACCTGGAGGAGGCCGAGGCGCTGTGCGGCCGGCTGGCGATGCTCAAGCACGGTCGCGTGGTGGCGCTCGACCGCACCTCGGCGCTGCTGGCCGGGCGCGCGAGCAGCATGCTGCGCTTCAAGCTCGACACGCCGCTGCCGGCTGCGCTCGAGGCACAGGCCCGCGTCACCGGTCGCATCGTGCAGATCAAGACGCGCAACGCCGCCGAGGTCGAGTCGGTGCTGGCCACCTTGCGCGCAGCGGGCGGCCAGCCCGAGGATCTGGAGATCGGCCGCGCGGATCTGGAAGACGTGTTCCTCGAGATCATGCAAGGCGAGCCGGCGGCGGTGAGCGCATGACGCCGCTGCTTGCGGTGCCCAAGGTGCATGCGCTGACCGGCGCGGGCACGCTCTTCTACAAGGAGGTGCTGCGCTTTCGCAAGGTCAGCGTGCAAACGGTGGCCGCGCCCGTGCTCACCGCGGTGCTCTATTTGCTGATCTTCGGCCATGTGCTGCAAGACCATGTGGCGACCATCGGCGGTCTGGGCTACAGCAGTTTCCTGATCCCGGGTCTGGTGATGATGAGCGTGCTGCAAAACGCCTTCGCCAACAGCTCGTCGTCGCTGATCCAGAGCAAGATCAGCGGCAATCTGGTGTTCGTGCTGGTCACGCCGCTGTCGCACTGGGCCTGGTTCGTGTCCTATGTGGGCGCATCGATGGTGCGCGGGCTGACGGTGGGGGCGGGCGTGCTGGTGGTGTCGATGTGGTTCGCGCCGCTGACGCTCGCCCACCCGGGCTGGGTGGTGGTGTTCGCGCTGCTGGGCGCGGCCACCCTGGGCACGCTGGGGCTGCTCGCCGGGCTGTGGGCCGAGAAGTTCGACCAGATCGCGACCTTCCAGAACTTCGTGGTCATGCCCATGACCTTTCTGGCCGGCGTGTTCTATTCGGTGCACAGCCTGCCAGCGGTGTGGCAGCGCGTCAGCCACCTCAATCCCCTGTTCTATCTGGTCGATGGTTTTCGCTGCGGCTTCTTCGGCGCCAGCGACGTTTCACCGTGGTGGAGCCTGGGCGTTGCACTGGCCAGTCTGCTGCTGGCGTCGGTCGTGTCGATACACCTGCTGCGCATTGGCTACAAGATCCGCCACTGAGCACGCCTGAGCCATAATTTGACGATGTCTGATCCCACCGCGAACGACGTTCAGCACTACATCGCCGAGGGGTTGGCTTGCGAGCACCTTGAGGTGCAAGGCGACGGGCGGCATTTCTTCGCCACCATCGTGACGCAGGCATTTGACGGCCTCAATCGCGTGGCGCGCCACCAGCTGGTCTATCGGGCCCTGGGCGACAGGATGCGCGCTGAAATCCATGCCTTGTCGATGAAGACGCTGACTCCCCACGAGTGGAGCACCAGCCCCGACCGAGCCACCCTGCCTCACCACTGAAAGCCGCTGCGGCCCAGGCTGCAGCTGGCGAGCCCCGTGGATCGGGCTCGTTCGTGCCGCAGTCGCCCTACCAAGCTCATGGACAAACTTCTGATACGCGGTGGTCGCCCTCTCCAGGGAGAGGTGACGATTTCCGGAGCCAAGAATGCCGCGCTGCCTCAGCTGTGCGCGGCGCTGCTGTGCGCCGAGCCGTTGACGCTGACCAACGTGCCGCACCTGCAAGATGTGAACACCACGCTCAAGCTGCTGCGCAACATGGGCGTGGTGGCCGAGCGCAGCCCGACGCAGCCCGATGAGGTCACGCTCGATGCGTCGGCGGTGAACCTGCCTGAAGCACCGTACGACCTGGTCAAGACCATGCGCGCGTCGATCCTGGTGCTCGGCCCGCTGCTGGCGCGGTTCGGGCGCGCCCGTGTGTCGCTGCCCGGCGGCTGCGCCATCGGTTCGCGACCGGTCGACCAGCACATCAAGGGCCTGCAGGCCATGGGTGCTGCGATCAGCGTCGAGCACGGCTACATCATCGCCACGGCGCCTGTGGGTGCCGACGGACAGCCGCAGCGCCTGCGCGGCGCGCGCATCACCACCGACATGGTCACCGTGACCGGCACCGAGAACCTGCTCATGGCCGCGACCCTCGCCGACGGCGAGACCCTGCTCGAAAACGCCGCCCAGGAGCCCGAGGTGGTCGACCTGGCCGACATGCTGGTCAAGATGGGCGCGCGCATCGAAGGCCAGGGCAGCGGCCGCATCCGCGTTCAGGGCGTCGAGCGCTTGCATGGGCTGGCCGCAGCGGCCGGCCACCGCATCGTGCCCGACCGCATCGAAGCCGGCACCTTCCTGTGCGCGGTGGCAGCCACCGGCGGTGACGTGGTGCTGCGCCGCGCGCGCGCCGACCACCTCAGCGCGGTGATCGACAAGCTGCGCGAAGCCGGCGTGACGATCGAGACCGGCGACGACTGGATCCGAGTGTGCAGCCGCCAGCGCCCGCGCTCGGTGAGCTTTCGCACCAGCGAATACCCCTTGTTCCCGACCGACATGCAAGCGCAGTTCATGGTGCTCGACTGCATCGCCGAGGGCACCGCCACGGTGACCGAGACCATCTTCGAGAATCGCTACATGCACGTGAACGAACTGGTGCG
>CANFXR010000100.1 GCA_947451035.1 Burkholderiales bacterium | reverse complement strand
GAGCGAGAACTGATGGCCGACGGCCTGGCCGTTCTCGACTGGTGGGTCAAGGACAGCGGCATCGCCATCGAACACATCGCCGTGGCGGGCCGCAGCCTGGGCTCGGGCTTCGCCGTTCAGGCCGCAGCGGCTCGCCCGGTTAGGGGCCTGGCGCTCATTTCGCCGTTTGATCAACTGCTCACGGCCGTTCACAGCTCGATGCCCTGGGTGCCGCGCTGGTGGCTGCGCGACAAGTTCGACTCGCGCGATCACATCGAGCAGGTGCGCTGCGCGTGCCTGCTGATCGTGGGCGACGAAGACGCCACCATCCCCGCTGCGGCTTCCAGAGCCTTGTTCGAGTCGTGGCCAGGCCACCTGAGCGAGTTCGTCGTGCGCCGCTGCGCACACCGTGGGGTGCTCAAGCGAGCCGACGTTCACCAGGCTCTGGCCGACTTCCTGCGGCGTTGACCTTGCATGGTGCTTTTGGCCCCCGCGTGGCCAAAAGCACAGGCGTCTTCACTTTCCCGGAACATCAACACCTTGACTCTCAAGACAGTTCGCACGTTGATGCTCGCCACCGCCTTGGGCGCGTTCGCTCTGGCGGCCTCGGCGCTGCTCAGCCTTGATGCCGTCAAGGCCGAAGTGCAAAAGGGCAACTACGGTCAGGCCCAGACCATGATGGAAGAGGTGGTGGCCGCCAAGCCCTCCAGCGCACGCGCGCACTATGTTTACGCCGAGACCCTGGCGCACAACAGGCGCTTCGACGAGGCGGCCCGTCAGGCCACCACGGCCAGTACGCTGGACCTGGCCCTCGGCTTTACCGACAGATAGAGCTTGTTGCCCCGTACATTGAATTCGCTCACATCCGCCGATCATGGACCTCTACAACGGGGAAATCGTGGCCTACGAGACGCAGGAGCGCCCTCTGTTCTCTGTGGTGGGGAACATGCCCAAGAAGGCGCTGACCAAGTTGAACGGGCGAGGCGCTGTGCCACTTCTGCACTCCGATCAAGGATGGCGTTACCAGTTGCCTGCCTATCGCAAGCAACTCAGCGACAACGGCCTGACGCAAAGCATGTCGCGCAAAGGAAATTGCCTGGACAACGCGGCCATGGAGAGCTTCTTCGGAACGCTCAAGTCTGAATTCTTCCATCTCAACAGATTCGTCGACATCGAAGACTTGAAGGCGGGGCTACGCCGCCACATTCATTACTACAACCCCCAACGCATCAAGCTCAAACTTAATGGCCTGAGCCCGGTGCAGTACCGAATTGAGGCGTTGAGTTGCTGGCTTCCAACTGTCCAACTTCTGGGGGTCAGTTCAAAACCGGGGCGGTTCAGGTCTGTTGAATGAGCGGAGGGATCATGGGCCTGTGCGCATCAGACTTCGCGCATCACCAACTGCAGCCCGAGCAATGCACCCCCCGGATTCCTTGCGACGCAGGGTTCACCGTCTCCGGCCCAGCGCAGGCTGCGTTCGCGTGCAAAGTCGGCCACCAGCGTCAGCGTCCACTGCGCGCGCAGTGCTTCGCTCAGGCAGACGGCCACGCCCGTCAGGCTGGCGCTCCGGTTGCGCGTGCCGGCGAAGTTGGCACCGGTGTGCCAGTCGGTCCATTGGCCATCGGCGAGCCGCACCTGGTAGCCGATGCCATCGCCAGGCGCGGCGATCGACAGGCCCTGGATGCCGAGGCGGCTGTCGCCTTGACCGTGGATGGCCGGCGCACCGACACTGCACACATCGCCGACATGGCCGATGTGCGCCATCAGCCGGGTGTCGAGTTCAACCGCGCTCCACGGCTTGTCCAGCAGCGGCCGCTGGAATTCGCTGATCGGCGGCACCTCATCCATCGGCCAGCTTGACGATGTCAGCGACGCGCGGTGCGATACATAGATCGTCGAGGGCTCCGGGCTGGTGTCAGCCACCACGGCGTTGAACCGCGGCATGGTGATATGCCTGACCACCTCGTCCGAGTAGTTGTGTGCCCCGCGGTTTTCCGACAGGTCCTGCATCAGTTGCAAGGCGAACGGGCGGTTGAAGCACATCGAACTCGACATCCCGCCCGGTGCATGGCTGGTGAAGCGGGTGTTGGCCGTGAAATCGTAGCGGTTGGCCGCCAGCTTCAGCAAGCCGCAGTGGCTGTTGACCGCGAAGTCAGCCCCATCTGCCAACTGCCGCATCCCGTGATCGAGGTGGTGGCTCAGGTAGATGTCGTCGTGGTCGCACCAAAAGAAGTGGGTGCACTGCTCGTCGAGCAACTGCGCCAGCGGCACGCTGTACCACTGGTCCTGCGGGATCTTTGTCGGCGTGTGCAGCCAGCGGATTGGAAACGCCGTACGCAGGTCAGCCACGGCCCATTCGTAGCTGTGCGGGCTGCCGTTCTGGTGGATGGCCAGCACGTTGGGCTGTAGCTGCTGCTGGGCCATTTGCAGCACCAGGTTGCGGGCGCAATCGGGCCGGTTGAAGGTGGGGGTGAACACACCGATTTTCATCGTCAAGGCGTCACGGGTGGGCGGTTTCTATGAGGGGTGGCATCGGCGACGTGCCCGGCGGGGTGGCAGGGCACCCCGCCGGGCCGGTCGGCTCAGTGCGGCGTTGAGGTCACCACGACGCACTCGGTGTGGCAGGTTTTCTTCAGGTTGTCGGGTGGCGGCATGGCTGGGGACTGACAGGCGGGGGTGGCGCGGCGTTGGCTGTGGCGCCGAATTGGGTCCGCGACAGGTGGCACACCGCGCTCACCGGCGTCGCGACAAAGCTCGGTCAGGCGAAACGGCTGGTACTTTTTCCCTTTGAGCGCTGCAACATAATTTTTGGTTACTTTAGTTGTTCATGCAGTTACCGCTTTAGCCCTCTAAATACCATTTATTTCTACGATTATTTTGTTGAATGGGTCTGGCCATTCAACGTTTGCTGATTTGGTCAATCCGTGGCCTCTAAAATCTCTTTCGGAACTGGTGGGAGCCCTATTCCATATCGCCCTAGGATCTTCGACTTGGGTATTGATATTAAACGCAATTATTCCTGAAAAGAATTCAATGCTACGCACGATGTTGAAATTTTTGACTACCGACGGGTTCAGGATCGGCTTGAATATTCCGGCCCATATATTTGCAGATCTCGCGAGTACTGCTTCGGTGGCCGTCTTGGAATAATCTTGAAAATTGAAATCCTGATGAGATTTAAAGTCAATCATATGACTGGCGATGGTGTCTTCAATCACAATTAAGCTCCTATTTTTGCATGCCTTGAGCCCTTCATTTAATGTGACAATTTGCTGAAATGTTTGATGTCCGCCGTCATCGAGCAAAACGTCAAACCTGCCCGTCTTCTCATAGAGGTCTTGCCAAAATAATGGATCGCCCTGATCTCCAATATGAATTTCAAATCCATATTCTTTCCACTTCAGTGCAGCGGGGTTTAAGTCGACGCCAATTATCCTCGCGTCCTTTCCTAGCCAGTCTCGCCACATAAATAGCGATCCGCCATTAAATACCCCGACCTCGATAAAGGTGCAGTTTGTACCTCGCAAATATCCAAAAAGATCGGAATAAATTTCGAAATAATTGGTTGCTTTCAATGTCGGCTCGGGGCTCGCATTGAAGCTTTCGAGTAGGTCCTGTAAGTTTTTTTGGTGATTTTCCATTGTCTAATTTTGGCTTTGTGGGGTGCTCAAGTAGCCGTTTTTCCAATGGGGTGGAATGTTAATTATAGGGCTCTGAGTAAATATATTTTATGGTCGCATCAATAACTATGGGAAATGGGATGGTAGTGGTGCCGACTCGAGAGTTAAGTTTTGATTGTTGGAGTTCGAATCCCGGGGTCCCCTGTTCGGTATGGCGCCGCGCCGGGGTGGCACGTACGTGGGCCCTGCGGGTCAGGATGGTTGCGGAGGAAGGGTTCGCCCGTGGCGATCGCCTCGGCCACCTTATTCCGCGCAGCAAGTGCTGCCACGCGGGCCGCCATTTCGCCGGCGGTGGGCGTTTGCGACACGCCAGTTAGGGTCTGCTCGGCATCGGCGCAGCCGGCCACTGGCAAGCAAAGGCTGATCACGGTAGCAAGTCCGTCGCGCCACGTGCAGCGACCCAACAATCGGTTGAAGTCGATATCGGTCGCGAGTGCTGCGGCAGCAAGTGAGACCCGCCAGAATTGAAAAACATGGAGGAAGACGATCTCTATCACGGCTGCTGCGAACACTGCGGAGCATCGATCGTACGCGATCGACGCACTTAACACATGAAACGATATTTACACACTTAAGCTTCACGCGCTAGTGGTTGCCTGCAGCGCGGGCCTGCCCTTCCAGCCATTCATGGATGAGGTGGCCTTGCCTTCACCCGTGCGTGGCCCGGTTGACTGCTCCCGCGGGCTTCAGGCGCGAATGCGCTTGGCGGCCCGTTGGCGAGGTTCACCTGTCTGGCGTAGACGGTGGGCGGGTTCTTGATGGTCGCCAGTGTTTCGATGGTGGCTCGCGATTGACTCTGCGACGTCAATGCCAGCCGCATGTGAGTCTCGGCAGCGCCCAGGTACTCGTCCATGTTCAGCGCAGCACGGCGAGCCAGCCGTCATGCGTCAACATGCCATGAAAAAAGCCCCTGAGCGGCGGAAGCACCAGGGGCCTGAGTCTTTGTGAATCGTCGTGATTCACCTGTTTGGAGCGGGTGAAGGGAATCGAACCCTCGTATGAAGCTTGGGAAGCTGCCGTTCTACCATTGAACTACACCCGCGGAACGGCTCGATTCTAGGCGCCACGGCGTTGCCGGTTGGCGGGCCAATGCCGATGGCGCGGCACGGACCATCGCCGCCACAATCCCGATTCTGGACACACCGCGAGGCCGACGGCCATGAACGACTCCTTGTTGCACGTGTTGCAGATCGATCCGGTCGATGGCGCTGCGGCGCTGGCGGGGGATGCGGCGGCGTTCGGGCCCTTCGAGGTGGCGTCGTGCGCGGTCAGCGACGTGTGGCCGCGCATGGCGGGCGGGCCGGTCGACGTGCTGGTGGTGCCCAGTTGGTGGGACGGCTGGGGCCGCTGCGCGAGCGAGGTGGCGGTGGTCGTGGTGGCCGATGCCGCCACGCCCGACGAGTGCCTGCGCTGGTGGCGCGGCGGCGCGCAAGACGTGGTGAGCGCGGCCGAGGTGGGCGCTGCCGACTGGCCGCGCCGCTTGCGCGCTGCGCATGAGCGGCAGCGGGTGCGCGCGGCCACGCGGCAGGCGTTTGCCACCGACGTGCACACCGGCTTGCCGCACGCGGGCCAGTTGATCGAACACATGAGCCACCTGCTCGCGCTGCGCGAGCGCGAGCCCGCACCGATGGCGCTGCTGGTGCTGCGCATCGAGGGGCTGGCCACCACCATGGCGCGCCTGGGCGCCGAGGCGGCCGGCGCGCTGCGTCGCAAGATCGCGGTGCGGCTGCGGGCCGGCGTGCGCGCCAGCGATGTGGTGGCCTCGGTGGGCGACGACTCGTTTGCGGTGCTGCTGTCGCTGATCGACACCTCGGGCGATGCCGACCGGGTGGGCCGCAAGTTGCTCACTTCGCTGGGCGAAACCTTCAAGGTGGGCGGCCAGGAGGTGGCGGTATCGACCGCGCTGGGCATCGCCGCGACGCCGGCCGACGGCACGCAGCCGACCGAACTGCTGCGCCGCGCGTCGGGTCTGGCGGCCTCGGCCCAGGCCGTCGGGCGCGACGGCTACGCCAACCGCAACGAGCGCGGCGGTGCGGCCTCAGCGGCCAACGACGACGCCGCCGACTGACGCGGCGCGGCGCGGCCGCCGGCCATCACCAGAAGATCGCCCACAGCAGCCCGAGGATCAGCACCCACTTACCCAGGAAGTACAGCTTGCGCTGGCCGCGCTTGAATTCCTTGGCCAGGGCGCGCAGCTTGTAGGCGTGGGCGAACACCTTGTTGATGCCGCCGATCGGCTCGCCGTTGACGTTCTGGGTCGAGGCTGCGGCCATGAAGTACTTGGCGAACAGGCGGTTGAACGCGCGCAGCGGGGCGCCCCACAGCGGGCGCTCGACGTCGCAAAACAGGATCACGCGCGGCTGGTCGGTGGTGTTTTCGGCATGGTGGATGTAGGTCTCGTCGAACATCACCGCTTCGCCGTCTTTCCAGAAGTAGCGCTGGCCGTCGACCTCGATGTAGCAGCCCGGACCGTTGGGCGTTTGCAGCCCCAGGTGGTAGCGCAGCGAGCCGGCGTACGGGTCGCGGTGGCGCACCAGCCGCGCGCCCGGCGGCAGCGAGGCAAACATCGCGGCCTTGACCGTGCCGATGCCCTTGAGCAGCTTCACGGTCTGCGGGCACAGCGCTTCGGCCGAGGCCAGATCCTTGCCGTACCAGCACAGGTAAAAGCGCTTCCAGCCGGTGCGAAAGAACGAGTTGAAGCCGATGTCGGTGTAGCCGGTGGCCGCGCGGATGTAGCCCTCGTCGTTCAGGCGCAGCGCCTCGGCGCGCACGGTCTGCCAGTTCTGCTGCAGCACCTCGAGCTCGGGGAACTGCTTCGGGTCGATGTACACCGAGCGCGGCGTGCGCGAGAACAGGTACAGCAGCACGTTCAGCGGCGCGAGCAGCACCGTGAAGTCGGTCAGCGCGCGCACGATGCGAAAGCGCTTGCGGCCGCGCAGATGCACGAACAGCGCCGAAGCCAGGAAGGTCAGCAGCACCCAGTGGCGGATCTCGAGTGAGGGCAGGTTCATGGTGGTGGTTGGGCTCAGTCAGCGCTGGATGTCGCCGAGGCACAGGTATTTGATCTCGACATGGTCGTCGATGCCGTGGCGCGATCCCTCGCGACCGAGACCCGATTGCTTGACTCCGCCGAACGGCACCTCGGCGGCCGAGATCAGCCCGGTGTTGACGCCGACCATGCCGTACTCGAGCGCTTCGCCCACGCGGAAGATGCGCCCGATGTCGCGGCTGTAGAAGTAGCTCGCGAGGCCGAATTCGGTGTCGTTGGCGCGCGCGATCACCTCGGCTTCGGTGTGAAAGCGAAACACCGGCGCCAGCGGCCCGAAGGTTTCCTCGCGCGCGCACAGCATGTCGTCGGTGGCATCGGCCAGCAGCGTGGGCGCGAAGAACCGCGCGTCGATGCGCTGCCCGCCGGCCAGCAGCCGCGCGCCCTTGGCCAGCGCGTCGGCCACGTGCGATTCGACCTTGGCCACGGCGTGCGCATCGATCATCGGGCCTTGCGTCACGCCCGGCTCGAAGCCGTGGCCCACGCGGATGTCGCGCACGCGCGCGGCGAGTTTCTCGACGAACGCGTCGTACACGCCGTCTTGCACATACAGCCGGTTGGCGCACACGCAGGTCTGGCCGGCGTTGCGGTACTTGCTGACCATCGCGCCTTCGACGGCGCTGTCGAGGTCGGCGTCATCGAACACGATGAAAGGCGCATTGCCGCCGAGTTCGAGCGACAGCCGCTTGACGGTGGGCGCGCATTGCGCCGCGAGCAGCCGGCCGACTTCGGTCGAGCCGGTGAACGACAGATGGCGCACCGCGTCGCTCGCGCACAGCACGCGGCCGATCTCGATCGAGCGCGCGCTGTCGGCGGTGATGACGTTGAACACGCCGGGCGGCACGCCGGCGCGCTGGGCGAGTTCGGCCAGCGCCAGCGCGCACAGCGGCGTTTGTTCGGCGGGCTTGACCACCACGGTGCAGCCGGCGGCCAGCGCGGGCGCGACCTTGCGCGTGATCATGGCCACGGGGAAGTTCCACGGCGTGATCGCCGCGCACACGCCGATCGGCTGGCGGATCACCACAAAGCGCTTGTTGTTGTCGGTGGTGGGGATGGTCTCGCCGCCGATGCGTTTGGCTTCTTCGGCAAACCACTCGACGAAGCTCGCGCCGTAGGCGACCTCGCCACGCGCTTCAGCCAGCGGCTTGCCCTGCTCGGCGGTCATCAGGCGCGCGAGGTCTTCGGCGTGTTGCGTGATGAGCGCAAACCACTTCATCAGGATGGCGCCGCGCGCCTTGGCGGTGAGGTTGCGCCAGGCCGGCCAGGCGCGCGCGGCGGCGGCGATCGCGGCTTGGGCCTCGGCCGCGCCGAGGTTGGCCACGTCGGCGAGACGCTCGCCGGTGGCCGGGTCGTCCACGCCAAAGCGCTGCGAGGAGCCCAACCAGGCACCGTCGATCAGCGCATCGGTCTGGAGCAGCGAGGCGTCCTGCAGGGCGCTCAGCGGCGAGGTTCGGCGGTTCATGGGGGCTCCGTGCAGGCCCGGCCCGAGGTCACAGGCGCTGCGGTAAAGTCTGGTCAATTCAACCAGATTGTCGTCGAAGGAGGGACCGTGTCGAATCCCAAATCCGTGCACAGCATAGGCCTGTTCGAGGCCAAGACCCACCTGTCCGAGCTGGTCAGCCGCGTCGAGGCCGGCGAAGAGATCGTGATCACCCGCCACAACAAGCCGGTGGTCAGGCTGGTGGCGATGGAAGCGGCACCCGCGGTGGACAAGACACGTCGGCGTGCCGCGATCAAGGCCATGCTGGCGCTGAGCGAGGAACTCCGACGCGAAGGCGGCGCACAGCCGATACCCGACATCGTGCAGTTCGTGCGCGAGATGCGTGAGGAACAGACCCACCGCAAGCTCAAGGCTGCGGGCATCGAATGATCGAGCACACCGTGGTCCTCGACGCCTCGTATGCGCTGGCCATCCTGATGCACGACGAGTCCCCGCCGGGCAGCGCCGATGCCGTGCTGCAGGCGCATTTGATCGCGCCCGCCATCTGGCCGCTCGAGATGGCCAGCGCGATGATCAGCAACCTGCGCCGCAAACGCTTGACGCCCTCGCAGGTGACCCGGTTGTTCGATGCCATTGATCAGCTCGACGTCGAGGTGTTCGCCACGCCGCCCGCCAACGCGAGCCACTGGTACACGTTTTCGACGCGGCACGGGCTCACGCCCTATGACGCGCAGTACATCGATCTTGCGCTGCAGCACCGATGCGCCATCGCCACCTGCGATGCCGCCGTCGCGCAGGCGGCCACCCAACTGGGCCTGACCGTACTCGGCTGAGTCGTCGCCCCATCCAACCACCATTTCTGAACAGCCCGCCCCATGAAAGCCACCGACATCCGCCAGACCTTCCTGAAGTTCTTCGAATCGAAGGGCCACACCATCGTGCCGAGCAGCCCGGTGATCCCGGGTGACGACCCCACGCTGCTGTTCACCAACGCGGGCATGAACCAGTTCAAGGACGTGTTCCTGGGCTTCGATCGCCGCAGCTACACGCGCGCCACGTCCAGCCAGAAGTGCATACGCGCCGGCGGCAAGCACAACGACCTCGACAACGTGGGTTACACCGCGCGCCACCACACGTTCTTCGAGATGCTGGGCAATTTCAGCTTCGGTGACTACTTCAAGCACGACGCCATCTCGTACGCGTGGGAGCTGCTGACCGAGGTCTACCAACTGCCCAAGGACAAGCTGTGGGTCACGGTCTACGCCGACGACGACGAGGCCTACGAGATCTGGAACAAGACGGTGGGCGTGCCCGCCGAGCGCATCGTGCGCATCGGCGACAACAAGGGCGCGCGCTACGCCTCCGACAACTTCTGGATGATGGGCGACACCGGCCCGTGCGGCCCGTGCACCGAGATCTTCTACGACCACGGACCCGAGGTGGCTGGCGGGCCGCCGGGCTCGCCCGATGAAGACGGCGACCGCTACATCGAGATCTGGAACAACGTCTTCATGCAGTTCAACCGCACCGAAGACGGCGTCATGCACAAGCTGCCCAAGCCCAGCGTGGACACCGGCATGGGCCTCGAGCGCATCACCGCGGTGCTGCAGCACGTGCACAGCAACTACGAGAT
>CANFXR010000099.1 GCA_947451035.1 Burkholderiales bacterium | reverse complement strand
TGAAGTCCTGCGTGCGCGCCACCAGCGTGTCGGTGGCGGCGAGCTCGAGCGGCGGCGCCGGCTTGGGGGGCGCTTGCGCGGCTGCGTGCTCCTGCGAGCGGATGTACAGCGTGCGGGCCACCAGGCCGGCGATCAGCAGCGCTGCGAGCAGCGCCACGATCCAGCCGATGCGGCGCTTGCGGGGGTCGGATGGGGGTGTCGGGGAGGGGGTCACGGGCAAGTTCAAGGGGGGTACTTCGGCGCGCAGGTGCGTCGGTACTGTAGTGGCGTCGCGAGTAGGGGGGTGCCGTGCTCGGGTAAAGCAACGGCCGCGATGGGGCGCTCCCTAGAATCGATCGCATGAAATTCAATCGTTGGTGGGGCGTGGCCGGGGTGGTGATCGCGGTGGCGGCGGGGGCCGCGTGGTGGTCGCAGCACGGTACCGAGGCCGATGCCAGCTACAAGACGGCCAAGCTCGAGCGCGGCCCGCTGCTCGCGGCGGTGTCGTCGTCGGGCACCGTCAACCCGGTGCGCCAGGTCACCGTGGGCAGCCAGGTGTCGGGGCAGATCAAGGAAATGCGCGTCGACTTCAACAGCGAGGTCACGCAAGGCCAGGTGATCGCGCGCATCGACCCGCAGGTGTTCACCTACCGCGTCAATCAGGCCACCGCCGATCTCGAGTCGACCCGCGCGGCGGTGCTCAACGCGCAGGCCAACGTGGGCGCGGTGTCGGCCAGCGTGTCGCGCGCCCGGCTCGACGCCGACAACGCGCAGCGCGACCGCTTGCGCAAGCAAGAGCTGCTCGATCGTCTGTTCGTCTCGCAGGCCGATTTCGAGACCTCGCGCAACACCGCGGGCACGCTGGCCGAGGCGCTCAAGGTCACGCTCGCGCAACTCGAGGTGGCGCGCGCTCAGGTGGTGGCCGCCCAGGCAGTGGTGCGCCAGCGCGAGGCGGCCCTGGCGCAAGCGCGCGTCGATCTCGAGCACACCGAGATCCGCTCGCCGGTCGATGGCGTGGTCATCAAGCGCAGCGTGGATGTGGGCCAGACGGTGGCCGCCAGCCTGCAGGCACCCGAGCTGTTCGTCATCGCGCGCAATCTGTCGGACATGCAGGTCGAAGCCGCCATCGACGAGGCCGACATCGCCCGTGTGCGCGTCGACCAGAAGGTCACCTTCACCATCGACGCGTTTCCGGGGCGCAGCTTCGAAGGGCGCGTCGGCCAGATCCGCAAGGCCGCCGTGTCGGCGCAAAACGTGGTGACCTACACCGTGGTGGTGGCCTTCGCCAACCCCAACGCGGCGGTGCTGCCGGGCATGACGGCCAATGTGCGCATCGTCACCGAGGTGCGCGACAGCGTGCTCAAGGTGCCCAACGCCGCGCTGCGCGTGCGGCTGGCGGGCATCGAGCCGGTGGATGTGGCCGCTTCGGCCGCATCCGGCGCATCGCCCGCGGCGCCCGAGCCGCGCGCCGAGGCGCGCCGGCCCGCCGATTCGAGCGACGCCGATCAAAAGCCGCGCCAGCGCCCTGAAGGCGGCGGGCGATCGGCCGCGCGCGGGCGCATTCACATCCTCGGGCCTGATGGCAAGCCGCACGCGTTCTTCGTGCGTCTGGGCGTGACCGATGGCCTGGCCACCGAGTTGCTGATCGGCCCGGGCACCGCCCGCCAGCCCGACGCCGATCTCATCAAGGAAGGCGCCGACGTGGTCATCAGCGCCAGCAAGCCGGCCGGCGCCCCGCCGGGTGCCGCGCGCAGCGGCCCGGGCGCGGCACCGCGGGCCCCGTTTTGAGCCTCGGCGAGCCCTTGCTGGTCGCACGCGACCTGGCCAAGACCTACACCATGGGCGGCCAGACGGTGCACGCGCTGCGCGGCGTGTCGCTTGACATCGCCGAGGGCGATTTCGTGGCCATCATGGGTGCGTCGGGCTCGGGCAAGAGCACGCTGATGAACATCCTGGGCTGCCTCGACCATCCCAGCACCGGGTCCTACCAGCTGGCCGGCGAGGCGGTCGATGCGATGAGCGCCGATGCGCTGGCGTCCATCCGCAACCGGCGCATCGGCTTCGTGTTCCAGCAGTTCAACTTGCTGCCGCGCACCTCGGCGCTCGAGAACGTCGAGCTGCCCATGGTCTACGCCCACGTGCCGCCGGTCGAGCGCCACCGGCGCGCGCTGCGCAGCCTGCAGCGCGTGGGGCTGGGCGAGCGCTCGGGCCACACGCCGGCCGAGTTGTCGGGCGGTCAGCAGCAGCGCGTGGCGATCGCCCGCGCGCTGGTCAACAACCCGCGGCTGATCCTGGCCGACGAGCCCACCGGCGCGCTCGACAGCCAGACCTCCGAAGACATCATGCGGCTGCTCGCCGAGCTCAATGAGCAGGGCATGACGGTGGTGCTGGTCACCCACGAATCCGACATCGCCGCCTGGGCGCGCCGCCGTCTGGTGTTTCGCGACGGCCGCGTGCTCGAAGACGTGGAGCAAGTGCCGTATCGACCCCCGGCCGAAGCACAGGCGGCGGCATGAACACCTTCACCGCCTTTCGCTCGGCCTGGCGCGCGCTGACCACCAACCTCATGCGCAGCATCCTCACGATGCTGGGCATCATCATCGGCGTGGCCGCGGTCATCACCACCATCGCGATCGGCAACGGCGCGCAGCAAAGCGTGGCCGAGCAGATCAAGGGCCTGGGCACCAACTTGCTGCTGGTGATGCCCGGCGCGGTCAATGCCTCGGGCCTGCGCCTGGGCGCGGGCACCGGCCAGCGCCTGACCGAAGGTGACGCCGTCGCCATCGCCGCCGAGGTGCCCGAGGTGCTGGTGTCCGCGCCGTCGGTGACGGGCACCTTCCAGGTGGTCTCGGGCAACGCCAACTGGTCGACGCGCGGCGTGGGCACCACGGCCGAATACCTGGAGGCGCGCGAATGGCCGGTGGCCGAGGGCCGCTGCTTCGACGCCTCCGAGCTGGCCGGCTCGGCCAAGGTCGTGCTGCTGGGCCAGACGGTGGCGCGCGAGTTGTTCGGCGAAGAAGACCCGATCGACCGCGTGATCCGCGCCAAGGGCATTCCGCTGACCGTCATCGGCGTGCTCGCGCGCAAGGGCCAGAACTCGCAGGGCGAAGACCAGGACGACACGCTGATGGTGCCCATCTCGACCTTTCGCAACCGGCTGGCGGGCTGGCTGGCCGGGCCGCAAAAGCGCGTCAACGTGGTCAGCGTCAAGGTGCAAGAAGGCCAGAGCATGGCCGACGCCGAAGACGGCATCCGTTCGCTGCTGCGCCAGCGCCACCGCCTGGCGCCGGGTCAGGAAGACGACTTCAACTTGCGCAAGCTCACCGAGGTGCTGCAAGCACAAGAGGAATCGAGTCGCATCATGACGCTGCTGCTGTCGGCGGTGGCCGGCGTGAGCCTGGTGGTCGGCGGCATCGGCATCATGAACATCATGCTGGTCAGCGTGACCGAGCGCACCCGCGAGATCGGATTGCGCATGGCGGTGGGCGCGCGCGGCCGCGACATCTTGCTGCAGTTCCTGATCGAGGCGGTCACGCTCAGCTTGCTCGGCGGCGCCATCGGCGTGGCGCTGGGCGCGGCGGCCACCTGGGGCGTGGCCAGCTTTGCCGGCTGGCAGGTGTCGCTCAGCGCCGGCTCGTTCGCGCTCGCCGTGTGCTTTTCGGCCGCCGTGGGCGTGTTCTTCGGCTACTACCCCGCGCAGCGCGCCTCGCTGCTGCTGCCCATCGACGCGCTGCGGCACGAGTGAGCGCACGGCGGCCGGTCCGAAACACCCGGCTCGTATGATCCGCCGGTCTTTTCTCTGGGGGTTTTCTTGGACCTGATGCTGTTGCTGAAAGCCGCCCTCATGGGCCTCGTCGAGGGGCTCACCGAGTTCTTGCCGATCTCGAGCACCGGGCACCTGATCCTGGCCGGATCGCTGATCGACTTCACCGGCGAGACCGCCAAGGTCTTCGAGATCGCCATCCAGACCGGCGCCATGTTCGCCGTGGTGTGGCAGTACCGCGAGCGGCTGCAGCGCACCGTGAGCGGACTGGGGCACGACCCGCAGGCGCGGCGCTTTGCGCTCAATGTGCTGATCGCCTTCATCCCGGCGGTGGTGCTCGGGCTGGCGTTTGGCAAGGCCATCAAGGCGCACCTGTTTCACCCGGTGCCGGTGGCGCTGGCGTTCATCGCCGGCGGGCTGGTGATCCTGTGGGTCGAGCGCCGCCACGAGCGCCTGTACGGCCACCTCGATCAGGCCGGCACGCGCCACGCGCGCGTCGAGTCGGTCGACGACATGGGTCCGCTCGACGCGCTCAAGGTCGGGTTGCTGCAGTGCCTGGCGATGATCCCCGGCACCAGCCGCTCGGGCGCGACCATCATCGGCGCGATGACGCTGGGCTTTTCGCGAAAGTGCGCCACCGAGTTCAGCTTCTTCCTGGGCATTCCCACGCTGATGGGTGCGGGCGCCTACGCGCTGTGGAAGCAGCGCGAGGCGCTGCACGCGGCCGATCTGCCCATGTTCGCCGTGGGCTCGGTGGTGGCCTTCGTCAGCGCCTTGCTGTGCATCCGCTGGCTGATCCGCTTCGTGTCCACGCACAACTTCATCGGCTTCGCCTGGTACCGCATCGTGTTCGGCGCGGTGGTGCTGCTCACGGCGTGGCAGGGCTGGGTCGTGTGGGCCGACTGATGCGGCAGCACCCCGCTTGAAATCGTCCGACCTGCTGGATCTGTGCATCCTGGCCGCCCTGTGGGGCGCGTCGTTCATGTTCATGCGCGTGGCCGCGCCCGAGTTCGGGCCGGTGGCGCTGGCCGCGCTGCGCGTCATCGGGGCGTCGCTGCTGCTGATGCCGTTGCTGGTGCTGCGCGGACAAGCCGGCGAGTTGCGCCGGCACTGGTTTCGCCTGCTGGTGGTCGGGCTGACCAACTCGACGCTGCCGTTCATGCTGTTCACCTACGCCGCGCTGTCCATCAGCGCGGGCATGGCGTCGATCTTCAATGCGGCAGCGCCGTTGTTCGGCGCGGTCATCGCGTGGCTGTGGCTGCGCGATCGGCTCACACGCTCGGGCGTGCTCGGGCTGGCCATCGGCTTTGGCGGCGTGCTGTGGATGGTGTGGGACCGCGCGAGCTTTCAGCCCGGTGGCTCGCTGTGGGCGGTACTGGCCTGCCTGGGCGCGCCGGTCCTGTACGGGGTGTCGACCAACTACACCAAGCGTTTCCTGACCGGCGTGCCCTCGCTCGTGGTCGCCGCCGGCAGCTTGCTGGCCGCCGCGCTGCTGCTCGTGGTGCCCGCCGTCATCTGGTGGCCGCCGGTCTCGCCGTCGGCCCGCGCGTGGGGCGCCGCGCTGGTGCTGGCCGTGGCGTGCACCGCGGTGGCCTATGTGCTGTTCTTCCGCCTGATCGCCAGCATCGGCCCGGCGCGCACGATCTCCGTCACCTTCTTGATCCCGGCCTTTGCCATGCTGTGGGGGCGGGTGTTTCTGGGCGAGCTGCTCACGTGGCACATGGTGGCGGGGTGTGCGGTGATCCTGCTGGGCACCGCGTTGGCGACCGGGGCTGTGAAGTTGCCGGGTCGGCGAGGCTGAGGGCGGCGACAGGCTTCGGCTTGGCCCGCCACCGGCGAGCCCCTCGTTCAGACCGGGTCCGAGCGCAGCCGATCGACCCTTGCCACGTCGAGGCGCTTCCAGCGCGACTCCCACTCGATGTGCTCGACCTGGGTCACCGTCACCGTCAACCCGGCGTGCAGTTGCTGCTTGAGCATGGTCTGCATCGCGAGCGTGTGGGCGGGCGTGAGCGGGCAGGCCGCCACCACGAAGGCCTCGATCTCGCCATCGCGGTACTGCACGACGCGGTACTCGCTCACCGGGGCGATGGCGCGCCAGTGCTCGCCCGTCAGCCGCGCCAGGCGGCTCGTGCCGTCGGGCAGTTCGATGAGGCTGCGCTGGCGGCCCAGGATCTGCGAGATCACCGGCAGCGAGATGCCGCAGTCGCAGCGGGCCCCCGCGATGGCGCGGTCGCCGATGTCGTAGCGAATGATCGGCATCGCGTGGCTGTGCATCGAGGTCACCAGCACGCGGCCTTCCTGCCCGGGGGCCACGGCGCGGTTGTCGTCATCGACGATCTCCACATGGGTGCTCGCCGTCAGCGCGTGGTGGTGATCGTGCCGGGGGCACTGGAAGGCGATCCAGCCCACTTCCTCTGACGAGTAGCGGTCGATGATGCGCGCGCCGAACGCCTCCGTGGCGGCGCGCCGGTGTTCGGGGGTGACGGCCTCGCCGAAGGTCAGGATGGCATCGAGCCGGCGCCGCTGGCCGCGCGGGTCGGCCAGGGCGATGTGCGCCAGCCGCGTCACCATGGCCGCGGTCGTCACCAGATACGGCGCGGTCGTTTCGCGCAACCACTCCCAGAGGTCTTCGGGGCTGTGCTCGACCATGTTGCGCACGCTGGCCTGGCCGGTCCAGCCGATCTCGGCCAACACCTCGCCCCAGGCCCGGCTGTAGGTGCCGTCAGCCGCATCGCGCACCGCCACCAGGTCGCGAGCCGTGTCCAGCGCGTGCCAGTCGAAGCTGCGCAGGCTGTGCGCCTGGTAAACGATTTCGTAGACGGGCGAGCCCTTGGTCACCTCGACGGGCACGCCGGTCGACCCCGAGGTGCGCGCCACGAAGGTCTTGTCGGTGTGCGGCAGCACCGTGCCCGGCGGGCACACCATGGCGTGCGCATGCTGCTGCAGATCGGCACGCGACAACACCGGCAGGCTGTCGAAACGGGCCCGGCTGCCATACGCCGACAGCTTTTTTTGCCAGTAGCCGCTGTGGCGGCGGGCGTGCCGCACCAGGTCCTTGAGCTGCACGTCGCGCGCCGCCGCCTGAGCGGCAGGATCGAGCCGCTCGAAGGCGGTCAATTGCGCCCGCAGCGCCAGCACCTGCGCGCTGAACGGCGACAGGGTCTTGGGAAAGTCGGTTGGGTTCAAGGGAGCGCCTCGTGGGGGTTGCCGGCATCAGCCGCCCGACGATAGCCAACTCGCGCGTGGCCAGCTCCCCGCTTTAAAACCCCTTGTTCAGCGACACCCACCCCCGCGTGTGGCGTGACACGTGCGTGATGTCCGGGTCGGCGCCCACCGGTGTGGCCACCGAGGCGCGCGCACTCCATTGCGCCGGGCCGAACCAGTTCAGCCCCAGGCCCACGCCGCTCATCGTCGCGCCGTTGGCGCCGGTGGACCACGGCGTGCGGTTGATGCGCACATGGCCCGTGTCGGCAAACACCACCGCCTGCCACTGGCCCGCGCCTGCGCCCACGCCCAGCGCGTTGAGGCTTTGGCGCAGCTCCGCGCTCAGCGTGTAGCCCGTGTCGCCTTGCACCTCGCCCGTGTCGTAGGCGCGCACCGCGTACGGCCCGCCCAGCGCGAGCTTTTGCGACGGGTCCAGATTGCCCGCGCTGTGCTGCGCGTTGAGCACGACCGCCAGCAGCGTGCCCGCGCCCAGGTTGTGCGCGTGCGACAGGTACAAGCTCCACAGCGTGAAGCCCCCCCGCGTGCGTGCGCTCGCCGCATCGGCCAGCCGCGCCGCGCTGTCGTCATAGCCCACCCGGCCGCTGCCCACGCCCAGCCGCCAGGCATCGGACATGCCGCCGGCCCAGCCGCTCAGCGCGTCGCCGCTCAGGCTGAGCGTGACGTGGTCCAAGTGCCGGTCGTTGCGGATCGAGCTCACGTCCACCCGGTCGCGCAAATCCAGGTGCTCGTACTCGAGCTTGCTGTTCACGTTGAGCGCCACGCTGCGCACCCACGGCTGCGTGACCCACGCGCTGCCCACGTCCGCGTTGCCGTGCGCGTGCAGCTCGCGCGCCGAGTCGCCCAGCCGGTATTCCAGCGACGACCACGCCGCGCCTGCGCGCGTGCCCAGGCTGCCCAGTTGCAGCTCGTAGCCCAGACGGGCGTACTTCAGCCGCTCGCCCGAGCTCAGCACGTCCACGCTGGCCACATCGCCCAGGCCCAGCGCGTTGAAGTAGTTCAGCCCCGCACCGCCACGCGCGCGCCCTGTGTAGCGGTTGCCGTTGTTCTCGGCGCTCACGTGGGCGCTGAGCTGCGCGCCGGGTGCTGCGTGGACCAGCAAGTCCGAGCTGCCCACCGCCTCGCCCGCGCGCAGCAGCGCGCCGAGCTCCATGCCGGGGATGTCCGACAGCAGCAGCAGCGTGCGGTCCAGCTCGGCTTGACTCACCACCGCGCCGGGCTGCAGCGCTGAGAGCGTGTCTTGCAGCAGCGTGTCGCGCACGCGAGAGCGGTTGTCGAGCAGCACGCGCCCGTAGCGCGCTTCGATCACCTCGATGCGCACCACGCCGTCGCGGATGGTTTGCACCGGGATGAGCGCGCGCGCCAGCGGGTAGCCCGCCTGGCGGTAGTGCGTGGTGATGCGCTGGATCAGCGCGTCGAGCTCGCGCAGCGTCATGCGCCGGCCCTCGGCCTGGGCCACCAGCGCGTGCAAGGTGGGCGTGTCAAAGCGCGTGTTGCCGCTGATTTGCAGCTGCTTGATCTCGAACGGCGCGCTGTCGGGCAGCGCACCGGCACGACCGGGCTCGATGGCCAGTCCCGTCGCGCCCGCGGGCGGCACCGGGGCGGGGGGTTGGATTTGCTGCAGGATCGAGCCCGCGTTGGGGATGGCTGCCTCGGCCGCCCAAACCGCCACGGGGGCGAGCGACAAGGCGGCCAGCACGCTCAGCGCGCCGAGGGTGCGCCGGTGGGTGCGCTGTGGGGTGCACGTTGGTGTGCGGCTCATGGGGTGCTTCCGATCAGGGTGGGGGGCAGCTTCACGCCGGGGCCGTCGATGCTCAGGCCCTTGAAGTCGGTGGAGCCGCCCGATGACGGCGGCGGCCGCTGCTCGGCAGGCGGGGTGCCGCGCAGCGAGTCGAACAACTGCGTGATGGTGCTGACCACCTGCGGCGGCAGCGTGGACGGCAGCAGCGTGAGCACGCCAGCGTCCGGAGCACTGGCCTGCACGAACACGTAGTTG
The DNA here is from genome assembly GCA_947451035.1 of Burkholderiales bacterium. Lineage (GTDB taxonomy): Bacteria > Pseudomonadota > Gammaproteobacteria > Burkholderiales > Burkholderiaceae_C > PBB1. The sequence continues at coordinate 887 of CANFXR010000099.1, read as the reverse complement.
AGCGCATCCAGCCCGCCGCCGTCGATGCGGTAGGTCCCCGGCGCGCTGCTGCTGGTGGCCGGTGTGGACCAGCCCAGCGTACCGGTGGTCGCGCTGTGCTGGTCTTCGCCGGTCACAAAGCCCTGCACCGCACCGCTCAGACCCGCGATGGTCTGGCCGTTCAAGAAGGTGGCGGCGTTGGGGGTGTAGGTGAGGGTGGCCTTGTCCACCGTCAGGCTGCCGCTGGCGTAGCTGATCAGGTAGCCCTGCTGATCGGACCACAGCCCGCCCGGGGTGATGGTGCGGCTGCCCGCGTTCGGGCTGTCCTGGGTGTAGGTCATGGCGTCGCGGCCCAGCAGTCGGCTGTCGGGCGTGACCGAATAGCTCGCCGTGCCACCCAGATAAGTGGCGCTGCCGTCATAGACCTTGGCTGCGGTCGCGTTGTTGGCCGTGACCGTCAGCGCCGTCATGAACGAGCGCAGCAGCGGGTTGGTGTGGTCCTCGTAGATCACCCAGGTGCTGGCGAAGTCCCAGCCGGGGTTCACATCGCCGTTGGCCGTGGTGGCCGAGGTGAAGTTGGCGCCACGATGCATCTCGGCGGTGCTCAGGCCGGTGGCGCCGGCGAGCGTGCCGCCGCCGATGCCCGTCGATTGCCCGCTGGTCTCGACGTCCCAGAAGCTGTTGGTGATGGTGCCGAAGTTGTCGCCCACCAAAGCGCCGACGTAGAGGCCTGAACCGCTCACGCTGCCCGTGGCGTAGCTGTTGGTGATGGTGCCGCCGTAGTTGTCGCCCACCAGCCCGCCGACGCCCCCGCCGCCGCCGCTCACGCTGCCCGTGGCGTAGCTGCTGGTGATGGCGCCGAAGTTGCCGCCCACCAGCCCGCCGACGTAGTACGTACCGCTCATGCT
>CANFXR010000098.1 GCA_947451035.1 Burkholderiales bacterium | reverse complement strand
CGGCACACTTCACCAGCGTGTTCCAGGGCGGCCAGCCCAACGCGCGGCTGCACCTGATTGCGGCGGACGCACGGCGCTTCGTGCGCACCACCGATCGCCAGTACGACGTCATCGTGGCCGACAACTTCCACCCGGCGCGCAGCGGCTCGGGCTCGCTCTACACCGTGGAGCACTTTCAAGCGGTGCAGGCACGACTGGCCGACGGCGGCGTGTTTTGCCAGTGGCTGCCCCTGCACCAGCTCGATGTGCAAACGCTGCGCAGCATCGTGCGCGCCTTCGTGACTGTCTATCCCGAAGGCACCGCGATGCTGGCCACCAACAGCTTGCAAACGCCCACGCTCGGGCTGATCGCGAGAGGCGGTGCCGCGAGCCGCTTCGATGCCGATCAGGTGCGCTCACGGCTGGTGGTTAACACCTTGCCGCAAACGCTGCCCGATTTCGGCATCACCGACGAGTTCTCGGTGCTCGGCAGCTTCGTGGCGGGCCCGCGCGCGCTGGCGCGGTTGGCTGGCGATGCGCCGCTGAACACCGACGACCAACCCGTGGTGGCCTACCGCGCCCCGCGCATCACCTACGCCCCCGACTCGCTGCCGCAAGATCGCCTGCTGACGTTGCTGAGCCAGTTCGCAGTGACGCCCGCCGAGGTGCTGACCGGCCGTGCGGATGCAGTCACAGCGCAGCGGCTGGCGGCCTACTGGGCCGCACGCGATCGCTTCATCGTCGTCGGCCAGCACATTCGCCCCTCGCCCGATCTGCAACAGATGCTGTCGCAGGTGCGCGAGCCGCTGCTGTCGGTGCTGCGCCTGAGCGCCGACTTCCGGCCCGCCTACGACCCGCTGCTGCGCATGGCCATGGCGCTGGGTCGCAGCGATGCCGAAGGCGCGCGTGCGCTGCTCGAAGAACTGCAGCGCGTGCAGCCGGCCCGGCCTGAGGCGGCCCGGATGCTGGAGCAGTTGCGAGCACCCGCGCCCTAGGCGAAAAGGGCTGGGGGCATGGCCCGTTCGGCTGATTCGGTGTCGTGAAGGTTTAATGCCCGCCGCCTAGTCTCGAAGGTCGCCGAACACGGCAACCGACAACATGAGCCGCACCCACGCCCTTCCCTTGCGTTCAACCCTCGCGAGCGCCTGGCTGCTGATGACCCTGGCTGGCTGCGGCGGCGGTGAGCCCACCTCGCTCACCCTGAGCACCAGCAGCTCGACCGGGATGCCCCGAGGCCAGCGCGGATATTCGACGGCGGCTGCGGGAGCGGGAGCGGACGATGCGGCACACCTCCTCGATGCGGTGCCGCCCGCCGCCGGCCGCAGCACGTCGCCCACGGTGTTGGCTCTCGTGCTGCTGAACTCGCGTGACAGCGGCCCCGGCGCGCTCGACTGCAGCTACGCGGTGCGGGTGCAAAACGGGGCGCTGGCGCAAACCGGCCTCACGGCCGAGCTGTTGTCCACGGGCAGCGCAGCGGCCGTGATCCGCGGCCGCGTGCTGATCGGTGATCTCGCGCCGTTCGAGGTGTCGCGCAGCAACGATCCGCTGGTGCTGCGCGACAACGGCCCGTGCGCGCTCAAGCTCGAGCGCACGCGCTTTGCACTCGCAGGCTCGGCTGCCGCAGCCCCTGCGCCGCGCGCGCCCGAGGTGTCGCCGGGCCAAAGCGGCGTCTTGCTCGACGGCGTGGGCGGCATGAACGCCATCGCCGCGCTGCGCGACTACTTCGCACCGCCCGCCGTATCACCCAGACCCCGCTTCGAAGCCATCCTGAGCGCCGGCGCCATGGTCGGTCAGGTGAACGCCGCGCTCACCACCTGCGGTGCGCGCATCGTGGCCATGAACGCCGGAAACAACCGCGTGGTGCTCGAACTCGGCGCTGCGGCCGGTGCGCAAACCCCTGAGGCGGTGTCGCAGCGGCTGGTGTATTCACGCGCCTTCGAGCCCTACCAGCCGCCGCCGCCCCAGGTGGACGACCACGTGCAACCCGCCACGCCATCGCCCGAGGCCACACCGCCTTGACACCTGCTGGTGCGCCGATGCTCATCACCCTCCCGGAGACCACCGCCATGCCACACACCCTGAACCGACGCCTCGTGATGCGCCACGCGCTGGCCGGTGGCCTGTCGCTGGCCTTGCCGGTGGCGCGCGCCTGTCAGATCCCGATGGGCTCGTTCACCATCGTGCATCCGTGGGCCTACGGCGCGCCGGCGGGCGGCGATGGCGAGGTCTACATGGGGTTCATCGAAGTGGTCAAGGCCGATCGCCTGATCGGCGCATGGTCGGCGGTGGCCGAGCGGGTCGAGATGGGTGGAGTAGCCAACCCGCGGGTGGATTTCGAGATCCGCGAAGGGATGAGCTCGGGCCTGAGCGAGACGGGCGCCCGCCTGAAGCTGGTGGGTCTGAAGATGCCGCTGTACGTCAACGGCAGCTACACGATTGCGCTGGAGTTTGAAAAGGTAGGCCTCATCGAGGCCAACCTTTCCATCGACATGCCCAGATTTCGCTGAGGCGATCAGGCCTTGCGCTTGCGGCGGGCTGACAGGCCCAGACCGGCAGCACCCATCGGGAACAGCAGCAGCGCGGCTGGCAGCGGCACGGCGTTGACCGCCACGTTGTCGTAGGCGATGTTGCCGTCATTGCCACTGAAGACGATCGACTGAGCCAGGCCGGTGAAGTTCGCCGACGCCAGGGTCCAGGTGTTCAGCAACTGCGCGTCAGCCGAGCCGGAGTTGTCGCCCAGCGTGATGCTGGCGAGTTGCGAGCCCAAGCCGTTCAGGCCAGACCAGATGCTCACCGTGCCGTCAACGCCGCTGGCATTGAAGTAAGACAGGGACAAGCTGTCCAGAAAGCCACCGCCGGCACCGGCGTTGAACACCGACGTCGAGGCGGTCGCGGTGTTGACGATCATGGCCTTGTTGTCGCCCGCGTCGTTGGCAAACACGACCGAGTTGTCGAACGAGCCAATCGGGAAGTCGCCGATCACCGACACGGTGTTCGGAATGTCTTCGAAGTTCAGCGTCACGAATGCGGCCGAAGCCGATGACGCAGCAAAGATACTCGCCGCGGCGGCAAGAATAGGGATCAGTTTCATGAAAAGCTCCTGGGTTTTAAAACATGCCGGAGTATTCCGGTCTTTGAGAAATAGCCCAGATAGTGTCAATTCTAAAAACCCCGACAGCAAGCCCCCGAACGGATCACTTTCCATGAAGAAACTGCGACACAGTTCTCGAATTAAGCCCTCAAAGACCGATTTATGACATGGGAAATAGGCCTCATGGATCATTCTATGGGACCCCGAATGAGCCACCCCATTCGGGCCTGACCATAATGGGCCACCAAAACGGATCAGTGCGAATGTGAATATCGTCACGACGCAGTCACCGGATGGACCTATCGTTTGAAGGCAAAACTCGCATCCATGATTCAAATACTCTGGATTGCAGCGGTTTGGCCCAAAACAGATATTCATAACCCACCTGGAGCAGCTTCAATGAAATTCGGATTCAACAAGAGCCAGATCGCCCTCGCGGCCATCGCGGCGCTGGGCATGACCGCCCTGACCACCGCCCCGACCGCAGCCAGCGCTGCCAAGGTGGCCGGCACCTACGCCACCGGTGACATCCACAACCACACCACCTGCTCGGACGGCTCGATATCGATGCAAAAGCTGGTGAAGAAGTCGGTCGACACGTGGGGCCTCGACTGGTTCGTGCAAGCCGGCCACGGCGGCAACGGCAACCGCAACTGCACGCTGGCTGAAGACACCACCGCCACCACCGGCGGCGGCACCCTGAGCGGCGCCACTGTGACCAGCTACACCGCCGCATCGGTCTACGACTCGACGCTGGGCACCACGGCCTACCCGATCACCTCGCAAGGCCCGACCACCACCTGGCAGAGCACGTCGCCCGCCATCGCGCCCAAGGGCCTGGCCAGCGGCAGCGCGTCGCCCAATGCCAACATGTGGCGCTGGCAGTCGATTCAAGAGTTCCAGTACCCGCTGCTCGAGTACCTCGCAGCTTCCAAGAACAAACCGCTGTTCATGGGCGTGGAGTCGGTGGTGGCCGGTCACGAGCACTCGTCCATGTCGGTGATCAACGGCCAGATGCCGTCGTCGATCGACACCAAGACCCTGCCCACCAGCGCCGGCTACACCGCCGACGGCAACGCCAACGCCCTGGCCAAGTGGGAATACTGCTTCGACCGCAACGACACCGACACCAGCCGTGGCAACACCACCACCACCAGCGGCATCGGCAACAACTGGGACTGCTCGATCACCGGCAGCGTGTCCAACAGCGCCAACTTCAGCGCCTCGGCCAAGAAGCTGACCAGCAACAACGGCACCGACGGCCACAACAAGACGGTCGACGCCATGAAGTGGATGGCGCAAAACGCCTTGACCACCAGCTACTACATCCCGGCCCACCTCGAGCGTGCCGGCCCGTTCAGCACGACTGGCAGCTTCGGCTTCAACATCGAGCACCTGCGCAATTTCAACAACGCAGCGCCGATGTCGGCCTTCGCGATGGAGTCGCAGCCGGGTCACGGCGCATCGTCCAACCGCGGTGAATACCAGCCGCACCGCAACAGCATCAGCAGCGTGAACGTCGACTCGGTCGGCGGCACGACCTACGGCGGCACCGGCGTGTACGCCGCGCAGATCGGCGGCGTGTGGGATGCGCTGCTGGGCGAAGGTCGCAACTTCTGGTTCTCGGCCAGCTCCGACTGGCACAACCGCGGTGTGTTCGGCACCGACGACCGCCGCTCGACGCAAGACTTCCAGCCGGGCGAGTACCAGCGCAACTTCGTGATGGTGCGCAACGGCACCGACAAGCTGCGTCCGCAGACCATCGTCGACGGCATGCGCACCGGCAACAACTTTGCCGCCAGCGGCCAGTTGATCGACCGCATGGCCTTCGTTGCCTGCGCTTCCTACCCAGGCCTGGGTGCGGTTTCCAACGCCAAGGTCCAGGGCTATGCCGTCACCGCAGCCACGGCCAACACCGACATCAACGTGGCCAACTGCGCCACGATGGGTGAAAAACTGGTGGTCAAGCCGGGTGCCGACATCGTGGTGTCGATCGTGGTGCGTGACCCATCGGGGGCCAACAACTCGCCGTACACGTTCAACAACCCGTCGCTGGCCCAGATCAGCGTGAGCCAGCCACTCGACCATCCGGTGCTGGACCACGTCGACGTGATCCGCGGCATGGTCACCGGCTACAAGACGCCGGGTGCTGCCGACTACTCCGGTCAGTGGCCCAACAACTGGCTCGAGCGCGTGCTGGCCGGTGACAGCCTGTCCACGCTGATGGCCTTGGTGCCAGCCGCCGCGAAGAACACCAGCACCGCCGTGCTGACGACCTTCAACAGCACCAACTGGACGCCTGTGACGGGCAACACCGACTACAAGGCGATGACCTTCCGCATCCCGGCGGTCTCGGCCTCGCAATACGTGCGTTTGCGCGGCACCAACCTGCCAGCGAACGTGGCTTACGAGACCGACGCCAGCGGCAACCCGCTGGCTGACATCTACACCAACGCAAGCAGCTACTCCGCCGCTTACACGGGTGCCACGGGCTACGGTGCTGCAGCCGCCACCAACGCGAACCTGAAGATCCAGTGCAACGTGACCTCGGGTTCGACGCAGTTCGACCACTGCCCGGATCACCTGGGCACGGTCAGCGGCCAGAAGTACGTGTCGTACGACGTGGCCGCCTGGGCTGACCTGTGGTTCTACAGCAACCCGATCTACGTTCAAGTCACGGGTTCGACCGTCGTCGCCGGCGTTCAATAAGGCCTGAGCGGGCAACCGCTCTTGACGCGCCGCGCGGGCTCACCGCGCGGCGTTTTTTTTGGGGGAGCCCGAATCAGGTTTCGTCTTACTCCTGTCTTCGGGCGACCCTAGGATTTGCCGCTCTGCACGCTGACGCAGCGGGGCCTAGCCCGGCGCCGTGTGCTTCACCTCCCTGACCCGTTGTTCACGCTGCACATCACCATGTCCACACCGTTGTCTGGCTCTTTACCCACCCACCCCGTATCGCCCGAGGCCGCTGCGGCCGGCAGCCCTTCGAAGTCCGGCTGGCTGCGCGAACCGTTGCTGCACTTCGTCTTGCTGGGCGGTTTGCTGTTTGGCGTGGACCACGCCTTGATCAGCCGTGCCGACGACACCAACACCATCGTGGTCGGCGCTGACGTCGACGACGAGGCGCGCAAGCTCTTCAGCGAAGCGCGCGGCCGAGCGCCGCAAAGCGCCGAACTGACCGAACTGCGCAACCGCTGGCTCGACAACGAAGTGCTCTACCGCGAAGGTCTGGCCATGCGCGTCGACAAGGGCGACCCCGCCATCCGCGATCGGGTGATCTTCAAGGCGCTGATGTCCGTCGAGGCCAGCCTGAAGCTGCCCAAGACCGACGACCAGCAGCTGCGGCAATGGTTCGAATCGCACCGCGCCAAGTACGACCAGCCGGCGCGCTACGACTTTCTCGAAGCCGTGCTGCCGGGCACCGCCACGGAGGCCGAGGCACGCGCGCTGGCCGACACGCTCAACACCGGCGCGGCAGGCGAGGCCGAAACACGCGCCGCGCTGCGCGTGTTCAAGGGCCGGCCGCACGACAACCTGGTGCAAGGCTACGGCGCCGACGTGGCGAAGGCGATCGAAGAATCTCCCGCCGGCCAGTGGCGTGCGCTGTCCACCAAGGACGGCTGGCGCGTGATGCGCCTCGAAGCCATCACCCCGCCGCAGCCGGCCGACTTTGACGCGGTGCGCGAAGCGGCGCACCAGGACTGGGTGGACGCCACCATGGCTCAGATGCGTACCGACGCGGTACGCGCCATGGCCAAAAAGTACACCGTGAAGATCGAGGAAGCTGCCAAATGAGGCCCTGGCTGCGCGTGCTGCTGCTTGTGTTGCTGGCGCTGTGTGGTGCCGGCGCCCGGGCACACGAAATGAGCATGGCCGAGCTGGAAATGCGCGAAACCGCACCCGGCCAGTTCGTGTGGCAATGGGCCGCCGGTGAGCGCCCCGCCGAGCGCTACCTGAAACCCGTGTGGCCCGAGGGCTGCCACGCCGACGCCAATGTGCTGCGCTGCGCTGAAGGCGGCCTCAAGGGCGTGCTGTCGGTGGACGGCGTGGGCCAGAAGTTCTCGGCGGCCATCGTCAAGATCACCTGGCTCGACGGCCAGCTGCGCGCCTACACGCTGACCGGCGGGCAACCCACGGTGCACCTGTACGGCACCGCCGACGACCAGCGCGGCATGGGCGAGGTGGCCTCGGCCTACACCGTGCTGGGCATCCGCCACATCCTGACGGGCACGGACCACATGCTGTTCGTGATCGGTCTGCTGTTCCTGGTGGGCTTTCACAAGCGGCTGGTGGTCACCATCACCGCGTTCACGGTGGCCCACAGCCTCACGCTGGGCAGCAGCGCCTTGGGCTGGCTGACGCTGCGTGCGGCGCCTGTCGAGGCGTCGATCGCGCTGTCGATCATGCTGGTGGCAGGCGAGGCGCTGCGCGAGCGCGAGACGCTGGCGCGCAGGCTGCCGGCGCTGGTCGCCTTTGTGTTCGGCATGGTCCACGGCCTGGGGTTTGCCGGAGCGCTCAAGGCCATCGGGCTGCCCGAGCAGCACTTCTTGTGGGCCCTGCTGAGCTTCAACGTCGGCGTGGAGATCGGTCAGTTGCTGATCGTGGCCGCCGCCTGGTTGGTGTACCGAACGCTGCGCCAGTTTCCGGTGATGCCTCAAGCGAGGCTCGCCTCGCTGTATGCAATTGGCACCCTGGCAGCGTACTGGTCCACCTCGAGAATTTTTGCCATCCTCACTTCGTAACCCGGCCAGACCAAAAGCCTCTGGAGACTTCGACATGATTAACCTCAAAACCACCGCTCGGTGCCGCTCGCTGGCCGTGTCGATCCTGCTGATGGCCTGCGCCACCGCCGCCAGTGCGCACAGCGACGCGGCCGGCATGGCCGGCGGCTTCACGAGCGGCTTTTTTCACCCGCTGCTGGGTTGGGATCACGTGATCGCCATGGTGGCCGTGGGCCTGTGGGGCGCGTTTCTGGGCATGCCCGCGCTGTGGCTGCTGCCGGTGGTGTTTCCGCTGGTGATGACCGTGGGCGGAGCGCTCGGCGTGATGGGCGTGCCACTGCCGGCGGTGGAAACCGGCATCGCGCTGTCGGCGGTGGCACTCGGGGCCGTGGTGGCCGCCGCGCTGCGCCCACCCCTGTGGGTTGCGGCCGTCCTGGTCGGTGTGTTCGCCATCTTTCACGGCCATGCCCACGGCACTGAGCTGCCCGACGCCGCCGACCCGGTGGCCTACAGCCTGGGCTTCGTGATGGCAACCGGTTTGCTGCACCTGGCGGGCATCGCCCTCGGGCTGGTCACGCGCTGGCCGGCCGGCATCACCGCGGTGCGTGCCGTGGGCGCGGGCATCGCCGTGGGCGGCCTGGGCTTCCTGTTTCACGCATGGTGAAGCCGCTGCGCCGATGGTTGACGCTGTCGCTGACACTCGGACTGACGGCATCTGACGCATGCGCCCACGGGGCCGTCAAGGGACTGGGCGACTTTGGCGGGGGCTTTGTTCACCCGCTGATCGAGCCGGCGCACCTGGTGGCGTTGATCGCGCTGGCGCTTTGGTTGGGCCAGCGTGGCGTGATGGCCTCCAAGGGCTCGCTGATCGGGTTGGCTGCGGCCAGCGCGATCGGGCTGCTGTGTGCGTGCTTCGACTGGCCGTCCGACACTGACAACTTTCTGCTGGGTGCCGCGGCGATCACCGGCGTGGTCGTGATGGTGGCGCGGCCCGTCCCCGCTGCGATGTGCGCCATGCTGGGCGCGTGGATCGGATTCGGCATCGGTGTGGGCACCGTGCCTGAAGGGCTGAGCGGCGGCGTGCGCTTCATGTCACTGCTGGGCACCTGGCTCGGCGTCAACTTCTGCGCCCTGTGCGCCGCCACCTTCATCCAGGAGGGCCAGCGCCCGTGGATGCGGGTGCTGGTGCGCGTGGCCGCTTCGTGGATGACCGCCTGCGCGGTGCTGGTGCTGGCGCTGCACGCGAGCGGCCGGGGTTGAACCGGCCGACGACAGCGCATCATCGGCATCCCCGCCGACGCCGGCACCTGGGAGCAACACGATGACAACCACCCGACGCCAATTCCTGGGCTGGAGCGGATCGGCGCTGGCCACGGCCGCCGGCACGATCAAGGCGGCCACGCCGCGCGACGTGCCGCGCTTCGATCTGGGCATCGCCTCGGGCCAGCTCACAGCCGGCAGCGTGGTGCTGTGGACGCGGCTGACCGGTGGCGATCTGCCCGAGCGGGTGGACGTGAGCTGGGAGCTGGCCCACGACGAAGGCTTCAAGCGCATCGCCGCGCGCGGGGTGCACACGGCCGAGGCCGCGTGGGCGCACAGCGTGCACGCCGAGCCGCGCGGACTGGCACCGGGCCGCTGGTACTGGTACCGCTTCACGGCGCTGGGCGACCGCAGCGCCACCGGGCGCACGCGCACCGCGCCGTCGGCCAACGTCGCGTCGGGGGCGGTCGCGCCGCTGCGCTTTGCGATCGCCAGCTGCCAGCGCTTTGATGCAGGCCATTACGCAGCGTGGCGCGACATCGCCGAGCAGCCGCTCGATCTGGTGATGTTTCTGGGCGACTACATCTACGAGACCGCCTCGCCCGCCAACGCGCTGCGCCGCCACGAAGGCGGCCACGTGAAGACGCTGGATGGCTACCGCGAGCGCTACGCCACCTACAAGCGCGATGCGCTGCTGCAAGCGGCGCACGCCAGCGCGCCGTGGCTGATGGTGTGGGACGACCACGAGGTGGACAACGATTACGCCGGCTTGCAAGGCCAGCACCTGCAAAGCGATTTCGCCGCCCAGCGCGCCGCGGCTTATCAGGCCTATTGGGAGCACCAGCCGTTTGCCATGTCGGCGCGCCCGCGGCTGGACGTGCCCGGTGCGTCCATGCGCAT
>CANFXR010000097.1 GCA_947451035.1 Burkholderiales bacterium | reverse complement strand
GTCGGTCACGAAGCGCGACTCCTGGCGGATCAGGCCGTAGACGTAGGCCGGGTCGAGCCCGATTTCCTGCGCCCGCGCCAGCACCTGCGGCCGAAACGGCGTGGGAAAGCGCTGCTGCATGTCGATCTCGGTGCGGGTGCGGTCGCTGGCGTTGATGCAGCGGTCCCACAGTTCGCGGTCGAATGCCAGCTGCGCGGCGGCCAGCAGCTCGCGGTCGCCCATGCCGCGCACGCTGTAGTTCCACTCGCGCACGCCTTCGCCGCGCAAGCCGATGGCGATCATCTGCATCGAGCGGTCGAGCCCGGCGTTCTGGGCCGCGGCCTCGCGTTCGGCCACCGACAGCGGCGCGGGTGATGCGGGCAGCGTGATCGGCTGGCCGAGCTGCTCGCTGGCCAGCTTGCCGTAAAAACTCAGCTGGCCGGCGATGCTGAGCAGCATCTCGCGCGCCTGGCTGCGCAGGCCGTCACCGTCTTGCGAGTCGACGCTGAGCGACTGCAGGCCACGCGCCTTCCAGTAGACCCAGGCCGGCTCGCGTTGCTCGGTGGGGCCCATCGCGTTGACGGCTTGCACCACCTGCTGCCAGCGGCCGGCGCCCTGGTTGGCGCGCAAGGCGGCGCGCGCCTTCCAGGCCAGCGTGTCGTCGGGCCAATCGGCCTCCGAAGACTCGACCACCGCTTTGGTCGCACCACGCCGGCTGGCACCGGCGAAGGCGCCCAGCCCGGCGGCACGTCCGGCGCGCTGGAACTGCTCGGGCGCGTCATCGGACAAGTGCATCGCCGATTGCTTGGCGGTGGCTGCCCAGGCCCAGGCGGCCAGATCGTCGGGCAGGTCGTGCTCCCAGCGGGTCTTCAGCGCGTCGGCCGCGGCGTCGGCGTCGAGGGCGGCCAGCCGCACCAGCGCCAGCGTGGCCAGCTCGGAGCGCTCGCGGCCGAAAGCCGAGGCCTTGTGAACGAGGTAGCGCGCCGGGGCATCGAGCAGCGACTGCACCACGGCCTTGTCAGCCGTCTTGCTGGCCAGCTCTACCGCCTGGATGACGGTGCGTGGGCGGCTGGCATCCATCGCCAGCCTGGCCTTGCGCCAGGCGTCGGCCGGCTTGAACACGCCGGCTTCCATCAGCGTGGTGGCCATCAGGTGGCAGCCTTCGTCGGCTTCGCGCTGCGCGAACCAGGCGCTGCGCGCGGCGTCGCGCACCTTGTGTCCGGCCAGGTGCTCGGTGAGCACCGCGTAGCAGGCGACCTCGCGGTCGTCGTTCATCCGGAAGCGCGGGAAGTCGAGCGCGAAGTTCGCCCAGTCGTGGCGGTGACCCAGCTCGAGCAGCCAGTCGTTGCGCAATCGGTCTTCGACGTAGCTGCCCTTGAACTGGGCATAGAAGGCCTCGAGGTCGGCCTGCTGCAACTCGCCCAGCCGCACGTTGGCGTCCCAGTAGGCGACCCAGGGCGCCAACGGGTGCTGCGCGCTGACGGTGGCCTCGCGCAGTGCGGCCAGGCGAACGCGGTCGTGCTTGCGAAACGCCTCACGCGCTTCAAGGATGGGCTCGGGTGCTGCGCGCACCGTGGCGGGCGCCGCGCTCACCGCGTGCGCGGCGCTCAGCGCGGCCAGCAGGCACCACGCCATGGCGGCACTGCCGCAGCGCAGCGCGCGCGACTCGCCGAGCCCGCGGCCCATCAAGGCACCGGCGCTCACGGGGGCGGGAAACATCCGGATCAAAATGCCTCTGAGTCTGATCAGGGCGGCACCGCGGTTCACGATCAAATCACTTTCCATCCAGCCGATACATCCATGTCCGAATCCTCTGTTGATGCGCTGACGGCGGCCCGCCAGGCCTTGCGCGAGCGCCTGCTGGCGCAGCGTCGGGCGTTCGTGGCCGACGCCAACTGCCTGCCTGCGCGACGGGCAGCGCTGGCCGGCCATCTTATGTCCGTGCTCGGGCAACTCACCCCTGAAAGACTCGGCGTTTACGGGTCGGTTCAATCGGAATTCGATGCGGCTGCGGCCTGCCTGGCCGATGAGGCGCTCGAAGGCACGCCGCTCGCGCTGCCTTTTGCCTTTCGGCAACCGGTGCGCATGGACTACCGCCACTGGAACCGGCTGCCGCCCACGCTGCGTGACGAGTGCGGCATCGCGGCCTGCGACGGCGCGGTGGTGGTGCCCGATGTGGTGCTCGCGCCGTGCGTGGGCTACACCGCGTCGGGCTTCCGGCTGGGCTACGGCGGGGGCTACTTCGATCGCTGGCTGGCGGCGCACCCGCATGTCACCGTGATCGGTGTGGCCTGGTCGGTGGGCGAGGTCGACGAGGCCGAATTGCAGCCTCAGCCGCACGACTGCCGGCTCGACTGCGTGGTGAGCGAACTCGGCGTGCGCTGAAGGCCGATCGGGCCGTTCGACAAACTTCCTACGCGAAGGGCCGCTCTTGCACAATCTTGGCATGAGCAACGCCATCCCCCCAGAGCCTCCGATTGATCGTGTGGCGCTGCGCGCCAAGCTGATTGCCGCGCGGCTGGCCCTGCCAGACCGCCACGAGCGGGCGGTGGAGTTGCAAAGCGTGCTGCGCGTGTGGCTGGTCAGCCGCAAGGAGACCGCCATCGGCGGCTACTGGCCGATCAAGGGCGAGTTCGATCCGCTGCCCGCGCTGTACCGCTGGGCCGAAAGTGCCGACGAGCGGCGCATCGGCCTGCCGGTGGTCGATCGCACCGAGGCCACGCTGAAGTTCAATGTGTGGTTCCCGGGCTGCCCGATGGAGCCGGACGCCTACGACATCCCCAAGCCCAAGGGCACCGCGACGTTCGATCCGCAACTGGTGCTGCTGCCTTGCATCGGTTACGGGCCCGAAGGCGTCCGACTGGGTTACGGCGGCGGCTTCTACGTGCGCACCGTGGCCTCGCTGCGTCCGCGCCCGTACACCGTCGGGCTGAGCTACTCCAACGGTTTCTTGCCGATGCTGCGGGCGAGCGCCGACGACCTGGGTCTGGACGCGCTGCTCACCGATGACGGGGTCGTTTGGCAGCGCTGAGTCTGGTGGTCCTGGTGCAGCCGCCGCGCGTGCGTCGATGGACGGCCGCCATCGCGCGTTGAAGCCACCCGGGCCCGTCGATGGCGACGGCACCGGGCGCTTTGCCGTCGTCATCGAGCCGCAGGGCTGGGTGTTCGAGGCGGTGGCTGGCGTGTCGCTGGTCGAGTCGGCCCGCCTGGCGGGCATCGTGCTGCCGACCTCGTGCCGCAACGGCACCTGCCGCACCTGCATCTGCCAGCTGACGAGCGGGCGGGTGCGCCACCTGATCGAATGGCCAGGCCTGAGCGCCGAGGAAAAGCTCGATGGCGCCATCTTGCCGTGCGTGGCAACGCCCGAGAGCAACCTGCGCATCGAGGTGCCAGGCGCCTTGGAGGCGCTCGCCCACGGGCCTCAGGGGGCGGGCACGGTCTGAGCGGCGGGGCGCTGCCGGCTCAGTCGACCTTCAGGTGCGCGAGCGCCGGATCCGCCGGCGGGGGCTTCAGGTTCATGCCTTCGAGGGCACGACACACGAGGGTGGCGATCATCAGGTTGCGGTGCGATTTGGAGTCTGCCGGCACCACGATCCACGGCGCCACGGCGGTGCCGGTGGCCGAGATCGCATCGGCATAGGCTTGCTGGTAGGCGTCCCACTGCTTGCGCACCTCGAGGTCGCCGAGGCTGAATTTCCAGTGCTTGGTCGGATCGTCGATGCGCGCTTGCAGCCGCACGCGCTGCTCTTCCTTCGAGATGTGCAGCATGCACTTGAGCACCGTGGTGCCGGTCTCGACGAGCAGTCGCTCGAAGTCGTTGATGTGGGCGTAGCGCTGGCGGGTGTGCGCCGGCGTGATCCAGCCGTTGACCACCGGCACCAGCACGTCTTCGTAGTGGCTGCGGTTGAACACGACGATCTCGCCGGCGGCGGGCATGCGCTGGTGGATGCGCCACAGGAAATCATGGGCGCGATCGTCTTCGGTGGGCGGCTTCCAGCCGATCGCGCGCACGCCGAGCGGACTGGTGTTTCTGAACACGTCGCGCACGGTGCCGTCCTTGCCGCTGGCGTCGGTTCCCTGCAGCACGACCAGCAACTTGCGGTCGCGGTTGGCCAGCAGCAGGTTTTGCCAGTCGTCGATCTTCAGCGTGAGCTGTTCGAGGGCGGCCTGGTCGGTGAGCCGGTCGCCACTCGAGCACGGCCGGCTGGCCGGGCTGATGCGCTGCAGGTGAAAGCGCTTTCCGTTGCCGGCCTCGCTGTAGCGGTAGGCGTCGAGATCGTGGTCGGTCACGGACATGGCGGTGTAGGCCAGGGGCGGGCTGGCGAGGCGGCGGGTTCGTTTCGAGTGTAGGCGTGCGTCAACCCACGGCCCGTGCCCCGTCGGGCTGCCGAGCGCTGCCTATTTTTTTTACCTGCACAATCGCCGCCGATGAAACAGCTGCCCCTCGCCGAGCGCTGCATGGCCCCTTGCCCATGCCGGGCCCTAGAAGCGGCTGCATGTCAGACACCGCGCCGGGAGCCCGCGTGAGCTTTCTGGCCGTCGACGTCGGCAACACGCGATTGAAGTGGGCGCTTTACGAAAGCGCCGAACCCCGCGCTGCCTTGCTGTCGCACGGCGCGGTGTTTCTCGAGACCATCGATCAGCTGGCCGAGGGCAGCTGGAAATTTCTGCCACGCCCGACGCACATGCTCGGATGCGTGGTGGCCGGCGAAGGCGTCAAGCGCCGCGTGGCCGGGCAGATCGAGGATCTGTGGGGGATCGAGCCGCGCTGGGTGATCTCGAGCGCTCGCGCGGGCGGCGTCGTCAATGGCTATGACCACCCCAACCGACTTGGCGCCGACCGCTGGGTGGCCTTGATCGGAGCGCGGCAGCGCGCGCTGGCCGTTCACGCCTCAGGTGCTGGCGGGTCGGCGACCCCGCCGCCCGCGCTGGTCGTGGTGGTGGGCACGGCGGTGACCGTGGATGCGCTCGACGCGAACGGCCGGTTCATGGGCGGACTGATCCTGCCGGGGTTCGGTTTGATGCTGCGCGCTCTCGAGATGGGCACTGCCGGCCTGAAGGCGCCCACGGGCGAGGTGGTCGACTTCCCCACCAACACGAGCGATGCATTGATGAGCGGCGGCGCGCACGCCATGGCGGGCGCCGTCGAACGCATGCACCGCCGGCTGCTGGTGCACGCCGCTCAGCAGCCCTTGCTGCTGATGAGTGGGGGCGCGGCGCCCAAGCTGGCATCGATCATCGAACTGCCGTTCGAGACGGTCGACACGCTTCTCTTCGAAGGTCTGCTGACCCTGCAGACGCAGCGCCCGTAACGCTCAGAGCGTGCGGATCTTGATCGAGGCGCTCTCGTTGATGCCCATCGCGCCGAAGAACAAAGCGATCAGCCGGTGCGCATCGACGAAGCCCACGCGGCGGTTCTCGGCGCGCCGCGCCAGCACCCAGTTGAGCAGATCGCCCGCGGCAATGAAGTCGACGCGAATCAGCTTCTGGCACGACACGTTGATCATCGACGCCGTGCCCAGTTGGGCATTCATGCCCTCGAGCACGGCGCTGATGTCGCCCACCAGCTGACCGGACAGGTCGACGCTCCAGACCGGGCCGGCCTCGGCGTCTTCGGTCAGCCGGGACTCGACAAAACTGGTCGACAGACCGCTGGTGGCCGTGGTCGCCGCCGACCAGGTGCTGCCGCTCGGCCCGCCAAAGCGCACCCGGCACTGGGCAGGCTCCCATGAGGGCGGAGACATTTCGTAGGTGACGCAGTAGTCGATGGCGGCTTCGTCGAACTGATCGGGCCGGTTGATCAGGCGCAGCACATCCAGGCGCAGCATCCAGAAGACGGGATCCGCATCGCGCACGCCGTTGGGGGCCGATTCCTGCAGGCACTGCAGCAAGCGATCGCCGTTCAACCAGCGCATGTCCAGCTTTTGCGGCATCCACAGGCGAAACAACTCGCTCAGCCGGGCGGCTGCCTCGGTGTCGATCCCCTTGAGTGCGCTCCAGTCGAACACCCACGGCAAGGGCATCTGCAGAGTCTGTGCACGCAGGGCTGCGACCTGCTCGAGGTCGAACCACTCGGGGCTGACCCAGCCGACCTGTCCTTCGATGCGCGCGCGCACGGACCGGTCTTCGCCGGCGGCATCGGCCATCTGCTGCGGCATCGAATACCACTGCGGAGCCGAGCGGCCGAACTGCTGGGCATAGATGAGGGCGAGCCGCTCGAACTTGATGGCCTCACCGGTGGCCCGGTGCAGGTCAAACAGAGCCAGCCAGGTCTCGGCATGCTGCGCACGCAAGCCGCTGGCCTGGGTGAGTTGCATCAGCGCTTGCTCGCACAGCGCGAAGTCGGCATTGGCGAACGCGATCACCGCCTCATCGAGCTCGGGGTCGTGCGCCATCTCGGGGCCGCACGCCTGAGCGGGTGCGGGATCGGCGGACGAGCCGGTACCGAGCGCCTTGAAGGTGAGCGGCTCAAGCGCTGCAGGTTCGGTGCGCCTTGCCGGGGCTGATGCGCTGGCGGGCTCAAGCGGCTGCAGTGGCAGCGGCTCGGTGGGTGCGGATCGGGCCTCCGATGACCGGCGCAGACCTTCGGTGGTGCTGATGCCCACCATCTGCTGTTCGATCGCGTCGATCTTCGCCTTCATGCCGGAGCTGGGCAGCAGATCACGTTCGGGCATGCGGATTTCGGAGTCGCCCAACGGCGAGGCGCCGCCGAGTGCGGCGAGCTGCTCCGGGGTGAGCCCCTCGCGGCGCACCTTGCGCAGCATGTCGAATTCGCGCTTGCGCACGAAGTCGTTGCGGCGCTTGCGTTCGATCATGGCCTTGAGTTCGGCCCGGTCGAGTTCGTTTTCGACCGAATCACGCACGCCCGGGGTCAGGGCGCTCCACTCGAGCGTCGGGTTGGCCACGAACTTGACGACCTTGCGGAAGAAACTGCCCGCGTCTTTGGAGTCCGTCATGGCATGCACCGACCGAATGCGTCTCGCACGCTCAGTCGCCGAACATCTTTTGCTTCAGCTCGCGACGCTGCTGGGCTTCCAGAGACAAGGTCGCCGTGGGGCGCGCGATCAACCGTCCCAGACCGATGGGCTCGCCGGTTTCATCGCAAAAGCCGTATTCACCGCTCTCGATGCGGCCGAGCGACTGCGAAATCTTCTTGAGCAGCTTGCGTTCGCGGTCGCGGGTGCGCAGCTCGAGCGCGTGCTCTTCCTCGATGGTGGCGCGATCGGCCGGATCGGGAACGATCGAGGTGTCCTCGCGCAAGTGCTCGGTGGTTTCGCCGGCGTTGCTCAGCAGGTCGTCCTTGAGCTTCTTGAGCGTGGCGCGGAAGAACTCGAGCTGCTTGTCGCCCATGTACTCGGTCTCGGGCATGGCCAGCACTTCGGCTTCGCTCAACTCGGCGCCGGCCTTGGTCTTCCAGGCGTTGGCGAGCTTGGGGTCGGCCTTGGGCGCAATGCGCGGCGTGTCGTCCTCAAGGTTGCTCATCTGCCGGGTCGGTGGCCGAGGCGGAGCGAAGCGGTCGGCAAAGCGCGAGGTGGGCGGCGGCAGCGGCGCGACAGGCATCGGCGCGCCGTAGCGAGACTTCGCTGACGACTTGGCTCGCGGTGCCTTGACCACCGCGACGACAGGCGCCGCGGGCACGGCTGTGGCCGCCTTGGTGACTGCTGCGAGGGGCAGCTTGTCGTCGGGGACTGGCGTCGGAGGGGGTTTCAGCATGGGTTTCGGGACAGGTTTCTTGGCGGTTGGCGCTTTTGCGGCCGGCACCGTCACCTTGGAGGCGGGTGCCTTGGCCGGCGCCTTGGGCGCCGGGACTGCTGATTTGGTGGACGAGGATTTCACGGGCACCGGGGTCGATGCTTTGCGGGCCACAGTTTTCACTGCAACAGTCGAAGTCTTGACCGGGGGTCGAGCCACAGGAATCTCCTCGCAGCGGATTTATGCCGCCGCAGCGCGCGGTGGATGCGCCTTTCCTCTCAGGAAGCGGCGCCGCCAACGGGTCGATGAGCGGGGCGGATTGTAGCCACGCGTTGGGCTCAGGACAGGCACTGCTCGAGGCCTTGCAAAAATATGTCCTTGGGCAAGTCGATGCCGATGAAGACCATCTTGCTCGACTTCTTCTCGCCAGCCGCCCATGGCGGGCCCAGATCGCTGCCCATGAGCTGGTGCACGCCCTGGAAGATCACCTTGCGCGGGGTGCCCTTCATGTTGAGCACGCCCTTGTAGCGCAGCATCTTCGGCCCGTAGACCTGCACGATCGAGCCCAGAAAGTCCTCGAGCTTGGTCGGATTGAAGGCCTTGTCCGAGCGGAACACGAATGACTTCACGTCGTCGTCGTGCGCGTGGTGGTGGCCGTGGCTGGGGTGATCGCAGTGTTCGCCGTGCTCGTGGTCATGGTCGTCGTGAGCGTGCGCATCGGCGTTGAGGAAGTTCGGGTCGATGTCGAGCTTGGCGTTGAGGTTGAAGCCTCGCAGGTCGAACACGTTGGCCAGCGGCACCTCGCCGAAATGCACGCGGCTTTGCGGCGCGCGCGGGTTCATGTTGCGGATGCGCAAGGCGAGCGCGTCGACCGCGTCCTGGTCGACCAGGTCGGTCTTGCTGATGAAGATCTGGTCGGCGAAGCCGATCTGCATGCGCGCTTCCTGGCGCTCGTCGAGTTGCTGATTGCCGTGCACGGCGTCCACCAGCGTCAGGATCGAGTCGAGCAGGTAGTTCTCGGCGATCTCGTCGTCCATGAAGAAGGTCTGCGCCACCGGGCCGGGGTCGGCCAGGCCGGTGGTCTCGATCACCACGCGGTCGAACTGCAGTTCGCCCTTGCGTTTCTTGTCGGCCAGATCGCTCAGCGTGGTGCGCAGATCTTCGCGGATCGAGCAGCACACACAGCCGTTGTTGAGCTGGATGATCTGCTCGCCGCTTTCGCGCACCAGGATCTCGTTGTCGATGTTCTCGTCGCCGAATTCGTTTTCGATGACGGCGATCTTCTGGCCGTGCGCTTCGGTCAGCACGCGCTTGAGCAAGGTGGTCTTGCCGGCACCGAGAAAGCCGGTGACGATGGTGGCGGGAATGAGAGCCATGGGGTGTTTCCTGAAAAATCGTGGCCGAAAAGGGTGTGCATGAAGCAGTTGCGCAAACTAGCACACCTGTCAAGTTTGCTTCGAGTAAGCTGCGCCGGTGTTTCACTACTCGCCCTGGCGCGATGTCTGACCCTCATCCGGCGCGCCCTGCCTTGGCAGGCCGACCCAAAAATCCGTCGCGCCCGCCGCTGCACCCTGTCGACAAACGCAATTTGTTCCAGCGTTTGATCGAATTCCTGTCGCCGGGTGTCGACTCACGCGACGAACTGATCGAAGCCCTGGCCCAGGCCGAGCACCGTGCGCTGATCGCTCCGGAGTCGCGCATGATGCTCGAAGGCGTCATCCGCATGGCCGATCTGACCGCCGGCGACGTGATGGTCGCCGCGCCGCACATGGATCTGCTCGACATCGAGGCCGACTACGACGACTTGCTGCACGTCGTCATCGACACCGCGCACTCGCGCTTTCCGGTCTACGACGGCCAGCGCGACAACGTCATCGGCATCCTGATGGCCAAGGACCTGCTCAAGCTGCAGCGCTCGCCGGACCTCAACTTGCGCACCTTGCTGCGTCCGGCGGTGTTCGTGCCCGAGTCCAAGGGGCTCAACGAGTTGCTGCGCGACTTCCGTTCCAACCGCAACCACCTGGCCATCGTCATCGACGAGTTCGGCAGCACCGCCGGGCTGATCACGATCGAAGACGTGCTCGAGGAAATCGTCGGCGAGATCGAAGACGAATTCGACGACAAGGACGGCGAATCGAGCGTCTACACGCTGGCCGACGGCAGCCACCGGGTGGCCGGCGATGCCGAGATCACCTCCGTCAACGAGGCCTTCGGCTCGGTGCTGCCGCACGACGACTTCGACACCATCGGCGGGCTGATCGCCCACGAGATGGGCCGCGTGCCGCGCCG
>CANFXR010000096.1 GCA_947451035.1 Burkholderiales bacterium | reverse complement strand
TGCAAGGCCAGCACCTGCAAAGCGATTTCGCCGCCCAGCGCGCCGCGGCTTATCAGGCCTATTGGGAGCACCAGCCGTTTGCCATGTCGGCGCGCCCGCGGCTGGACGTGCCCGGTGCGTCCATGCGCATCACCGGGCGGCTCGACTGGGGCACGCTGGCGCGCATCCACCTGCTCGACGACCGGCAGTATCGCGATGTGCAGCCCTGCCCTCGCCCCGGTCAGGGCGGCTCGAACACCATCGCCGCCAAGGACTGCCCGCAGCTCGGCGACCCGGCGCGCAGCCTGCTCGGCGCCGGACAGGAGCGCTGGCTGGCACAGGGCTGGAGCCTGGATCGGCCGTGGAATCTGCTCGCGCAGCAAACGCTGATGGCGCGCCACAGCTGGAGCGATCCGGCCGACGGCGGCACCTACTGGACCGATGGCTGGGACGGCTACCCCGCGGCGCGCGCGCGGCTGCTCGGTGTGGTCGAGCAGCGCCGTGTGCCCGGCGTGGTGGTGCTCGGCGGCGACGTGCACTCGAACGTGGTCGCCGATCTGAAGACCGATTTCGACCGCCCCGGCGCGCCCATCGTGGCCACCGAGTTCTGCGGCACCTCGATCACCAGCCACGGGCTGCCGCAAAGCCGCATCGATGCCGCGCGGCCGTTCAACCCGCACATCCACCACAGCCGCGGCGACCAGCGCGGCAGCGTGTGCTTCACGCTCGATCGCCAGCAACTCCAGGCGAACCTGCGCGTGGTGGCCGACCCCGCCGACGCGCAAAGCGCGGTGAGCACCGCCGCCAGCTTTGTGGTCGATGCACGGCGGCCCGGTGCAGTACTGGCCTGACGGGCGCCTGACCGAACACGAGGACTTTCGGCAACAGATGGCAATTCCATTGATCTGGAGCGAGTCGAAACAGGGCATTTCGCCGTCACAATCTCGATCCCCCTAAGGGGTCGGCGGTATGGCGTGTGGTATTGGGCGAGCCTCGACGCGAGGCGGGTTTCGCCCAATCCCGTTTTGTCATTACCTTGATTGGAGTCCCCATGAACCGTCCCGCGATGGAAGGAGCACCGTTGAACGTGCCCGCTGACTTGAAACACAAACGACTGGCCGCCTGGGTGGCCGAAGTCGCCGCGCTCACCGAAGCCGCCGACGTCTACTGGTGCGATGGCTCGCAAGCCGAGTACGACCGGCTGTGCGCCAAGCTCGTGGCCGCCGGCACGATGAAAAAGCTCAACCCCGAGCTGCGCCCCAACAGCTACCTGGCCATCAGCGACCCGAGCGATGTGGCGCGCGTCGAAGACCGCACCTACATCTGCAGCGAGCGCAAGGAAGACGCCGGCCCCACCAACAACTGGATGGCCCCGGCCGACATGCGCGTGCTGCTGCAAACCGGCGACAAAGCGCTGTTCCGTGGCGCGATGAAGGGCCGCACCCTGTACGTGGTGCCTTTCTCGATGGGTCCGCTGGGCTCGCACATCTCGCACATCGGCGTCGAGCTGTCTGACAGCCCGTATGTGGCCATCAGCATGCGCACCATGACCCGCATGGGCAGCGCCGCACTGAAGGTGCTGGGCGAAGACGGCGATTTCGTGCCGTGCGTGCACACCGTGGCCGCACCGCTCGAAGCCGGCCAGAAGGACGTGTCCTGGCCTTGCAACAGCACCAAGTACATCGTTCACTACCCCGAGACCCACGAAATCTGGAGCTACGGCTCGGGTTACGGCGGCAACGCGCTGCTGGGCAAGAAGTGCTTTGCGCTGCGCATCGCCTCGACCATGGGCCGCGACCAGGGCTGGCTGGCCGAACACATGCTGGTGCTGGGCGTGACCTCGCCGGCCGGCAAGAAGTACCACGTGGCCGGCGCCTTCCCGAGCGCTTGCGGCAAGACCAACTTCTCGATGCTCGTGCCGCCGGCCGGCTACGACGGCTGGAAGGTCACCACCATCGGTGACGACATCGCCTGGATCAAGCCGGGCACCGACGGCCGTCTGTACGCCATCAACCCCGAGGCCGGCTACTTTGGCGTGGCGCCGGGCACCAACTACAAGACGAATCCAAACTGCATGGATTCGCTCAAGACCGATGTGGTGTTCACCAACGTGGCGCTCACCGACGACGGCGACGTGTGGTGGGAAGGCATGACCGACACCGCGCCGGCGCACCTGATCGACTGGCAGGGCAAGGACTGGACGCCGGCCATCGCCAAGGAAACCGGCGCCAAGGCCGCGCACCCGAACGCGCGCTTCACCGTGGCCGCCACCAACAACCCGGTGCTCGACCCCGAGTGGGACAACGCCGATGGCGTGGCGATCGATGCGTTCATTTTCGGCGGTCGCCGCTCGACGACCGTGCCGCTGGTCACGCAATCGCGCACCTGGATCGAAGGCGTCTACATGGCCGCCACCATGGGCAGCGAAACGACCGCCGCAGCCGCGGGCCAGCAAGGCATCGTGCGCCGCGACCCGTTCGCGATGCTGCCGTTTGCCGGCTACAACATGGCCGACTACTTCCAGCACTGGCTGAACCTGGGCGAAAAGATCGCCGCCAGCGGCGCCAAGTTGCCGCAGATCTTCTGCGTCAACTGGTTCCGCAAGGGTGCCGATGGCAAGTTCGTCTGGCCGGGCTACGGCGAGAACATGCGCGCCATGGAATGGATGCTCGGGCGCATCGAAGGCACCGCCGGTGGCAAGGACAACGTGTTCGGCGTCAGCCCGCGCTTCGAAGACATGCGCTGGGAAGGCATGAACTTCACGAGCGAGCAGTTCGACAGCGTCATCAGCATCGACACCGCCGCCTGGAAGCACGAACTCACGCTGCACGCCGAGTTGTTCAAGCAACTGGAGTACCACCTGCCCAGCGAGTTGCCTGCCACCATGGCACGCATCGAACAACGCCTGGGTTCGTGACCTTGCGCCTGCGCGCACGCCGGCGGCGTGCGCTCAACCTGAAGCCCCCGGCCGGGGGCTTTTTTTCGCCCGCGCCACGGTTGGCACGGCCCTCGCTTGCGTGTGAAGAACACTCTTCCAACCACGCAAGGATTCCCATGGCCAACATCCACTTCATCGGCGGCGAGAAAGGCGGGGTCGGCAAATCACTGGTGTCGCGCCTGCTGGCGCAGTACCTCATCGACCGCGAACTGCCGTTCATGGGCTTTGACACCGACCGTTCGCACGGCGCGCTGCTGCGCTTTTATGCCGGCTACGCCTCACCGGTGCTGGTCGACCGCTACGAGGCGCTCGACTCCATCATCGAGGCCGCCATCGAGCAGCCCGAGCGCCGCTTGCTGGTCGATCTGGCCGCGCAGACGCACGACCCGCTCGTCAAGTGGATGGACGAATCGGGCGTGCTCGAGATGGCGGGCGACTCGGGCTTTTCAATCACCTACTGGCACGTGATGGACTCGGGCCGCGACTCGGTCGATCTGCTCAAGAAGCTGCTCGACCGCTTTGGTGCGCGGTTGGGCTACGTGCTGGTGCGCAACCAGATGCGCGGCGACGACTTCAGCCTGCTCGAGCGTTCGGGCGAGCAAGACCGCGCCGAAGCGCTGGGCGCACGCACCGTGTCCATCAAGCACCTGAGCGACGCCATCATCCAGAAGATCGACGCGTCGAGCAGCAGCTTCTGGGCCGCCCAGCACGACACCGAGAAGTCGCGCACCGGCCTGGGCCTGATGGACCGCCAGCGCCTGAAGATGTGGCTGCGCGACGCCAACCATCAACTCGAGATGGCCGGGATCTGACGGCTCGCGGGAAGGTCAGGCGTGCGCAGGCTGCCGCTCGCAGCGGCGTTGACCTGCGACAAACTCAGCCGATGACCGTGACGACCGAAACGTCGCCGGTACGGAGCGAGTACAGCGATCCGACGATTCTCACGTCACCGCCCTCGACCATGGTCTTGACGGTCTCGCTTTGGTTGAGGAGTGTTTCAGCCGAATTGATGATGTTGGCATTGATGGCGTTATCAATGAAAACACCCGGCTGGTCCTTGGCTTTCTCGATGGCCGGCTTGATCTGGTTCAGCAGCAGCCCGATGGCCCCGCCGGCTTCAATCTGGCTGGCTGCGGCCGAGACGGCGCCACACTTTTCGTGCCCAAGAATCACGATCAGCCGAACGCCGAGGTTCTTCAGCGCATAGTCAACGCTGGCGACCACGTCGGATCCGACGACATTTCCTGCGATGCGAATGACGAAAAGATCGCCTTGGCCCTGATCGAAAATCAATTCCGGTGCAACTCTGGAATCTGCACATCCCACAATGGCTGCAAATGGATACTGACCGGACAGCGCCGATTCCCGGTCTACCTCAGAGACAACCGGCAGCTTCGGGGTTTGATGCATATGGCGCCAATGACCCTCAAGAAGTCTTTGCAGCGCTTCTTCCTTGGTCAACCCTTGGCCGGGTGTCAGGCATTTTATTCCATCAGGTTTTGAGATATTCATGATGTGACTGGCTTATTTTTTCAAAAAACTCAACGCAATCGACAGCATGGTGACGGCAGCAGGTAACAAAAACCCCAGGAAACTGTCAAACCTGAAGCAGAAGGCTGCAAACCCGGACCCCAAGACGAAGAATACAATCTGCGATGTGCGAAGCAGGTTGATGCGGGTTTCGAGTTGGCGCTCAAGCGAGCCGCGTTTCATGATGGAAGCCCTCACCAGCCCCGCTCCCAGATCGGTCGTCGTGCCTGTGAGGTGGGAAGACCTGAGGATCCCGCCGGTGGCGGCGGTCACCACCGAATTTTCAATTCCGCTCGCCAAACAAAGCAATACCAGCAAGTAGTAATGATTTTCTGGCTGGTATTTTCTGTAAAATGGTTCTAATATCCCGATGTGACCACCAATGGCCGCGCATATAATCAATACTGCAGAGATCAGCAGAGGCCGATGGTAATAAGGTTCAAGGCTGCGTTGGGTTCGCCGGTCGACCATCCATGTTGACAACATGCTGCCCAGCAGAAAATACAGCGGAACCGTCAAGATCAAAAAGAACTTCGAAAACTCGGCCTTTTGAAGTTCAATACCAGCGATGGTGCCAAATCCGGTGACATGGCTCACAAAAGTTCCGCCGGCCAGAAAGCCGCCGGTGTTGACGGCGCCCGAACTGAAGGCCAGAAAAAGCCAGGGCAAATAGGGCGGCATGGGAAATTGATTACGTATTGAGCGGATGCCGCGATATCAGGTATGCGGTGGCATCTTCTTCGCTGGCATGATTTTTAAGTATTTCCGTGAGACCGGCAATTTTCATGACCTCGCGGACGTGATCTTTGGCGCCCCACAAGGCAACGGCACCACCCACAGGGCTGACCTTTTTGGCCGCACTCAGAAGAACCCGTAAACCCGCGCTGCTGAGGTAGTTGAGATTTGTGCAGTCGACGATGAAAAATCGTGTCTGTGCTGCCAGAAAGTGGGCAAAGCGCGCCTCAAGCAAATGGAAGGATGCGCTGTCAAGCCGTCCGACGATGGCCATCGACTGTCCGCAGGACAGGCTCTGCTCCAGAATATTCATGGGAACCACTCCAGGACAACTGATCACAATGATCAAAACGGTTAAACAGATGGGATTGTTGCCGATCTGAATCGCGTCAGGTAATCGCCTTGGCGAGGGCTGGGAGATTGACCTTGCCCTCGGAATTCATATCCCATAGCCGAGTCACGAATTGGCCTGCTTGGCCTGGGCTGCAAACCAGTTTTTCTCGAACTGCATCGGACTGACATAGGCCAGCGTCGAGTGCAGTCTCGTTCGGTTGTGCCAGAGCAGCCACGCGATGGTTTCGTCCTTCGCTTGGCGCCGGTCTCCAAGCGTTGGCCGTGCAGCCGCTCCACCTTCAGCGAGCCGAACAGCGTCTCGCTGCATGCGTTGTCCCAGCAGTTGCCTTTGCGGCTCATCGAGCTCGTGATGCCGTATTCGATCAACACGTCCCTGACCTTGCTGGCGTGCTGGCTGCCTCTATCGCTGTGGAAGATCAGCCCGGCCCGTTTGGCTGGGTGGCGCTTGAAGTGGCGCTTGAAGCGGCGCTTGCCCTTGGCACGGATGCCGTGCAGTTGCATGAGCTTTTGCACCCGATCCTTGCCACACGGATGCCGCGTGCCAGCAGCTCCCTCCAGATGCGCGGCCAGTCATAGCCGCCACGCTGACCTGCAGCACCCGGCATTGCACCGAGATGGGCCACACGCGCCGGTGGCGCTGGATAAAGGCGTACTTCCCCAGTGCCCGTGCCGCCGCAGCAATGCTCTGGCCACCTTCGACCAACCGCACCGCCTCTTGCTTGAATTCGAGCGTGTAGCGCGCCCTCGTCGCCCTCGTCATTGCCGTTCTCCTTGCTTGCCTTGAATCACTCAGCAAGGGATACGCTTTTCAGGGGCAAGGTCAGATCGCGGGACGTGTCTGGCCCTCTCCCGCTGGTGGGAGATGGAACCCGAATTGACTCCCTCTCCCACTCGCGGGACAGGGCAGGGGTGAGGGTCTTCGAACCGCTCAGGCGATTTCCAGCCTCTTCGCCGACCCGCCCGACTTCCGGGGTCAAGCAACGCGGACTTCCCCAATGGCTCGCCGAGCCCTGCTCTGTGCACGAAAGCTCAGGAGCGGACTCGACCGCCCATTGCAAACATCAGGGAATCGGCGTGAGCTTGGCCACCGACAGCGCCAGCCACTTCATGCCGTGGCGGCCGAAGTTGACCTGGGCGCGCGCATCGTCGCCGTGGCCTTCGAGGGTGACGATCACGCCCTCGCCGAACTTGGTGTGAAACACGCTCTGGCCTGACTTGAGCCCGTGCGAGGGTGACTTGGACACCATTGCCGGCGGCGCCGGCTCGACGCGTCCGGCGCCGACGATCGAGCCCAGGCCCGAGCCGCGTGCCCAGGCTGACTGGTACTCGCGCCCGAAGCCCGAACCGAAGGCCTGGTTGCGCGGCGTGATCCACTTCAGCGAGACCTCGGGCAGTTCGTCGAAGAAGCGGCTCTTGGCGTTGTAGCGGGTCTGGCCGTGCAGCATGCGCGTCTGGCTGCAGCTCAGGTACAGCCGCTTGCGCGCCCGCGTGATGGCCACGTACATCAGGCGGCGTTCTTCTTCCAGCCCATCGCGGTCGGACGCGCTGTTCTCGTGCGGGAACAGGCCTTCTTCAAGACCTGTGATGAACACCGCGTCAAATTCCAGCCCCTTGGCAGCGTGCACCGTCATCAGCTGGATGGCGTCCTGGCCGGCTTGCGCCTGGTTGTCGCCGGCCTCGAGCGAGGCGTGCGTGAGAAAGGCGGCCAGCGGCGACATGATCTCGCCGGTTTCGGCATCGGGCGTGGTGATCAGCGAGGCGATACCACCGGCGGCACCGGGCTCCACCGCCAGCCCGCCCAGCCCGGACAGCACCTTCGTCAGCTCGGCGTCGGCCGCATCAGATGGCGGCAGCGGCGTCGAGTACTCGTCGACCGGCAGCGCCACGGCGTCCTTGCCAAAGCCTTCTTGCGTGACGAAGGCTTCGGCCGCGTTGACCAGCTCGTCGAGGTTTTCGAGCCGGTCCTGGCCTTCCTTGTCGGTGCGATAGAAGTGCAGCAGCCCCGAGGCCTCGAGCATGTGCTCGATGATTTCGCGCAGCGTGAGGCCGCGCGTGGCGTCGCGCATCGCATCGACGAGCGCCACGAAGGCCTGCACGTTGCCGCCGCCCTTGCCGGCCACCGCACCCACGCTTTGGTACAGGCTGCGCCCGCTGGTGCGTGCGGCGTCTTGCAGCAGCTCGATGGTGCGCGCGCCGATGCCGCGGGTCGGGAAGTTGACCACCCGCAAAAAGCTGGTGTCGTCGTTGGGGTTCTCGATCAGGCGCAAGTAGCTCAGCGCGTGCTTGACCTCGGCGCGCTCGAAAAAGCGCAGCCCGCCATAGACCTTGTACGCAATGCCCGCGTTGAACAGCGCGCTTTCGAGCACCCGGCTTTGCGCGTTGCTGCGGTACAGCAGCGCGATGTCGCGCCGCGCCGTGCCTTCGCGGTGCAACTGGCGGGCTTCTTCGATGAGCCACTGCGCCTCGGCGAAATCGCTGGTGGCTTCGAACACGCGCACCGGCTCGCCGGGGCCGGCCTCGGTGTGCAAGTTCTTGCCCAGCCGGCGCGAGTTGTGCGAGATCAGCTCGTTGGCCGCATCCAGGATGTGCCCGTAGCTGCGGTAGTTGCGCTCGAGCTTGATGACTTGCTGCACCTGGAACTCGCGCTCGAAGTCGGCCATGTTGCCGACCTGCGCACCGCGGAATGCGTAGATGCTCTGGTCGTCGTCGCCCACGGCCAGCACCGCGCAGCCGTCGGGCCCGGGCGGGCCGGCGAACATCTTGAGCCACGCGTACTGCAGCCGGTTGGTGTCCTGGAACTCGTCGACCAGGATGTGCCGAAAGCGCCGCTGGTAGTGATCGCGCAAGCTGGGCTGGTCGCGCATCAGCTCGTAGGTGCGCAGCATCAGCTCGGCGAAGTCGACCACGCCTTCGCGCTGGCACTGGTCTTCGTAGGCCTGGTAGATCTGCACCAGCACGCGGCTTTGCTCGTCGCGCACTTCCACGTCCTTGGGGCGCAGGCCTTCTTCCTTTTGCCCGGCGATGAACCAGGTGGTGGCCTTCGGAACGAAGCGCTCCTCGTCGAGCTTCATGCCCTTGATGACGCGCTTGACGGCCGAGAGCTGATCGGCCGAATCGAGGATCTGGAAGCCCTGCGGCAGCGCCGCGAGCTTCCAGTGCGCGCGCAAGAAGCGGTTGCACAGCCCGTGGAAGGTGCCCACCCACATGCCGCGCACGGGAATCGGCAGCATGGCGCCCAGCCGGGTGAGCATTTCCTTGGCGGCCTTGTTGGTGAAAGTCACGGCCAGCACGCCACCCGGCGCGAGCTGCCCGGTCTGGATCAGCCAGGCGATGCGCGTGGTCAGCACGCGCGTCTTGCCCGAGCCGGCACCGGCCAGGATCAGCGAGGGGCGCGGCGGCAGCGTGACCGCGGCGAGCTGCTCGGGATTGAGCCCGCGCAGCAGGCCTTCGGCGGTGGGCAGCACCGGGCGCGCATCGGCCGCGATCTCGCCGGCGGCCTCGAACGGCGAGGCGCTGGGGCCATCTTCTTCAAACAGGGGGATCGAAGGGTCGTCGTGCGGGGCGACGCCCGGGTGCTCTGAGGGGCTGGGCATCGAGGCATTCTAGGAGCCGCCTCCTACAATCGCCCCTCTGTTTTCGTGCTCTCAGGCGACCGTTTTGACGGCGCTCTACCCGGTGTCCCCATGACCGAACTGGCCAAGTCTTTCGAACCCGCCGACATCGAAGCCCACTGGGGCCCGCTGTGGGAAAAAAGCGGTGTCTACGAACCCACGCTCGACGCGGCCAAGCCGTCGTTCTCGATCCAGCTGCCGCCGCCCAACGTGACCGGCACGCTGCACATGGGCCATGCGTTCAACCAGACGATCATGGACAGCCTCACGCGCTACCACCGCATGCGCGGGTTCAACACGCTGTGGGTGCCGGGCACCGACCACGCCGGCATCGCCACGCAGATCGTCGTCGAGCGCCAGTTGCAAGAGCAGGGTCAAAGCCGCCACGACCTCGGCCGCAAGAACTTCGTCGCCCGCGTGTGGGACTGGAAGGAGCAGTCGGGCTCGACCATCACGCAGCAGATGCGCCGCATGGGCGACAGCGTGAGCTGGCCGCACGAGTACTTCACGATGGACGACAAGCTGTCCAAGGTGGTCACCGACACCTTCGTGCAGTTGCACGACCAGGGCCTGATCTACCGCGGCAAGCGGCTGGTCAACTGGGACCCGGTGCTCAAGAGCGCGGTGTCCGACCTCGAAGTCGAGAGCGAGGAAGAAGACGGCTCGCTGTGGCACATCCGGTACCCCTTGGTGGATGACGACGGCAGCCTCGCGGCTTGCGGGGGGCCCGTCGATCTGGTGGTCGCCACCACCCGCCCCGAGACCATGCTCGGCGACGTGGCCGTGATGGTGCACCCCGAAGACGAGCGCTACAGCGCGCTGATCGGCAAGCGGGTCACGCTGCCGCTGTGCGGCCGCACGATCCCGGTCATCGCCGACGACTACGTCGATCGCGCCTTCGGCACCGGCGTGGTCAAGGTGACGCCAGCGCAC
>CANFXR010000095.1 GCA_947451035.1 Burkholderiales bacterium | reverse complement strand
TCCGGTGGTGAGAAAGCGCGCCTCGTCCTCGCGCTCATGCTGTTCGACCCGCCCAACTTCCTCGTCCTCGACGAGCCGACCAACCACCTCGACCTCGACACCCGCGAGGCGCTGTCGATGGCGCTCAACGAGTTCGAAGGCTCGCTGATGCTGGTCAGCCACGACCGCGCGCTGCTGCGCGAGGTGTGCGACGAGTTCTGGCTGGTCGCCGATGGCGTCGTGCGTCCGTTCGACGGCGACCTCGACGACTACCAGAAGTACCTGCTCGACACCGCGCGTGCGCAGGCCAAGGCGCTGCGCGACGCCAACAACGCGGGCAAGAAGGCCGCTTCAGCACCGGCACCGGTGGCCGCCAAGCCCGTCGCGTCAACCGCTGTGTCCGCGGCACCGGCGCGCCGCGACGACCGCAAGGCCGATGCGCAGGCCCGCCAGGGCCGGTCCGAAGAACTCAAGCCGCTGCGCAAGGAACTCAACCGCATCGACAACCGGCTGGGCGTGCTGTTCGGCGACCGCACGGCGATCGAAGCCAGCTTTGCCAGCGGGGGTCTGACGCCCGCGCAACTGGCCGAGCACGGCAAGAAGCTCAAGGCGCTCAGCGAGGAGATCGGCCTGCTCGAAGGCCAGTGGCTCGAGCTCAGCACCCAGGTCGACGAACTCTCGGCGAAGGTCAGCGCCTGAGCGCAGCGCTCAAGCGCCGGCGCGCTCGAGCAACCTGAGCATCAGCTCCACGCGGGTCTTGGCCGGCGTGAGGTCGTCGGCCATCGGCAGCCGGTCGATGGCCGCCGCCTGGGCGCGGCCGGGCCCGCTGCGCGGGCTGCACAACACCGCCAGACCGGTGGCCTGAGCCGCGACCAGCGCTTGCTGCAGTTCGCGGTTCACGCTGCCGTTGCCGGTGGCAGCCACCACGATGCCGTCCACCCCATCGGCACCCAAGGCGCGCACCAGCGCACCGGTGGCCCCGGCGTGGCTGGTGATGATCTCGACGCGGGGCCAGTCGGCCACCGGGCGGCTCAGCGCCGGATGGACGGGCGCGACCGGGCGGTTCGATGACAGCCCCGGCGCAGCGAACCCGGCCGCATCGCCACGCACACGCAACCAGCGCAAGCGCCCGCCGCCGATCACCCCCAGCGGTCCGGCGTCGCCCGACGCAAAGGCGTCGTCCAGGCGCAGCGGGTTGGCCTTGCGCACGTCACACGCATCGTGGATGACGCCCGCCAGCACTGCCAGCACGCCCGACAGCCCGGGCTCGCGCGCCACCGCGATGGCATCGCTCAGGTTTTGCGGGCCATCGGCCTCGCGCGCGGTGGCCGGTCGCATGGCGCCGGTCAGCACCACCGGCTTGCCGGGTGCGAGCACCCGCTGCAAGAACCAGGCGGTTTCTTCCAGCGTGTCGGTGCCGTGGGTGATCACGATGCCGGCCACCTCGGGGCGCGCCAGATGGTGCGCCACGCGCAGCGCCAGCGTCTGCCAGATCGCGTGGGTCATGTCCTTGCTGTCGATCTGCGCGACCTGCTCGGCCTCGACGGCGGTGCCCGGCGGCACGCTCACGCCGGCCAGCAAGGTGTCGATGCCGATCTGGCCGGCGCGGTAGCCCACCACGTCATCGGGCGACGCTGCCGTGCCGGCGATGGTGCCGCCGGTGCCGAGCACGACGATGCGGGCGTTGTCGGGCGCTGGGTTCATGGTGTGAGTTCCGTCGGTTCGGGTGGCTGTGGGCGCCTCGCGATTTTGCGCGGCACCCACCCTTTGCATTTGGCGCTCAACTGGATGAAAATACAGCCACTGGATGAATCATCAGCCTCGCCCCGAAAACCCCGAAGGATCTCCATGCAAGACGCGCCCAAGTTGACCGACCGCCAGCAGCAGATCCTCGATCTGGTGCAAAGCGCCATCGAGCGCACCGGCGCGCCGCCCACGCGGGCCGAGATCGCCACCGAGCTGGGCTTCAAGTCGGCCAACGCCGCTGAAGAGCACCTGCAAGCGCTGGCCCGCAAGGGCGTGATCGAACTGGTGGGCGGCACCTCGCGCGGCATCCGGCTGCGCTCCGAGGCGCTGCGCGCGCTCAACCAGATGCGCGGCAAGCAATACAACCTGCCGCTGCCGGGCATCGCGCAACTGAGCTTGCCGCTGGTGGGGCGCGTCGCTGCAGGCAGCCCGATCCTGGCGCAAGAGCACATCGATCAAACCTACATGGTCGAAGCCAGCATGTTCCCGCGCCGCCCCGATTACCTGCTCAAGGTGCGCGGCATGAGCATGCGCGACGCCGGCATCATGGACGGCGACCTGCTCGCGGTGCAAAAGGCCCATGACGCCAAGAACGGCCAGATCGTGGTGGCGCGGCTCGGCGACGAGGTCACCGTCAAGCGCTTCCGGCGCAACCGCAACACCATCGAGCTGCTGCCCGAAAACCCCGACTTCGAACCCATCGTGGTGACCAGCGGCGAGACCGACTTCGTGATCGAAGGCCTGGCCGTGGGGCTCATCCGCAACAACATGATGATGTAGCGGCACCTGGCGGGCAGCGCGCCTGAGGCGCCGCCCGCCAGACGGTCAGTCGCGACCGAGAAAGTCGCCCTTGCCCAGGCCCACGCCGTTGTGGCGCAGCAGCGCGTAGGCGATGGTCAGGTGAAAGTACAGGTTGGGCAGCACAAAGTGCTTGAGGTAGGTCTCGCCGTCGAACTTGAGCGCGGGTGCGCCGCGCATCGGCACCTCGATCGCCTTGCCTTCGGTGCCGTCGATCTGCGCGGCGGGCACCGACGCGATGAACGCCACCGTGTTGGCGATGCGATTCTTCAAGTCGGCGATGCTGGCTTCGTTGTCCTCGAACTTCGGCGCTTCGGTTCCGGACAGCCGCGCCACGCAGAACTTGGCCGCGTCGCAGGCGATCTGGATCTGCCGCGTGAACGGCAGCATGTCGGGCGCCAGCCGTGCATTGAGCAGCACCGACGGGTCGAACTTCTTGGCCGTGGCATGGGCTTCGGCCGCGTCGAGCCAGTGGCCCAGATTGCCCAGCATCTTCAGGAAAACAGGCGTGCTGGCCGAGTGCATCGAAAGGCTCATGGAGGTCTCCTGCGGGAATGGGAACGGGCGATGCTAACGGGGGCTGCGGCCACCGTGCGGCGGGCACAATCAACGCCTTTGGCCCCGCTCGCTGCCGTGAACATCATCATCCTCGACGACTACCAGGACGCGGTGCGCAAACTCAAGTGCGCCGACAAGATGGAGGCGCTGCACGCCAAGGTCTTCACCAACACGGTCAAGGGCATCGGCCAGTTGTCGGTGCGCTTGCGCGACGCCGAAGTGCTGGTGCTGATCCGCGAGCGCTCCCAGTTGCCCAGGCAGCTGCTCGAGAAGCTGCCGCGCCTGCGCCTGATTTCGCAAACCGGTCCGGTGTGCAGCCACCTCGACATCGAGGCCTGCACGCGGCTGGGCATCGCGGTGGCGCAAGGCGTCGCCTCGCCCATCGCGCCGGCCGAACTGACCTGGGCGCTGATCATGTCGGCGATGCGTCGGGTGCCGCAGTACATCGGCAACCTCAAGCACGGTGCGTGGCAGCAAGCGGGCCTGAAGGCCGCGTCGATGCCCGCCAACTTCGGCGTGGGCATGGTGCTGCATGGCAAGACGCTGGGCGTGTGGGGCTACGGGCGCATCGGACAGCTGGTGGCGGGCTATGCGCGCGCCTTCGGCATGCACGTCATCGTGTGGGGCTCCGAGGCGTCGCGCACGCTGGCCGAGCTGCACGGCTGTCATCCAGCAGCGTCGTGCGAGGAATTCTTCAGCGCGAGCGACGTGCTGACGCTGCACCTGCGTCTGGCCGACACCACGCGCGGCATCGTCAAGGGCGAGCAACTGTCGCTGATGAAGCCGACCGCGCTGCTGGTCAACACCTCGCGCGCCGAACTGATCGAAGAAGGCGCGCTGGTCTCGGCGCTCAACCGCGGCCGCCCGGGCATGGCCGCGGTCGATGTGTTCGAGAGCGAACCGATCTTGCAGGGCCACCCGCTGCTGCGGCTCGAAAACGCGGTGTGCACGCCGCACATCGGCTACGTCGAGCAAGACAGCTACGAGCACGACTTCAGCGCTGCCTTCGACAACGTGGTGAATTTCATCGCCGGCGAGCCCACGAACATCGTCAATCCCGAAGCGCTCAAGGTGATCCGCTGAGCGCAGGGCTTCAGTCGGGCTGACTTCGCCAGCGCGCGCCTCAGGGGGTGCGCACGGTGGCCGCGCTCTGCCCGAACAGCAGCTTGCGCGATTCGTCGTCGATCACCGGCGCGGTGTTGATTTCCTGGGCGCGGGCATAGGCGCGCTCGGTGGCGGGCCGATGCTTGATGCGCTCGAACCACGCGGCAATGTGCGGGGTGTCCTCGATCTTCTGGCTTTGCCACTCGTAAAGCACGATCCACGGGTAGCAGGCCATGTCGGCGATCGAGTACTCGAACCCCGCAATGAACTCGCGGCCATCGCTC
The DNA here is from genome assembly GCA_947451035.1 of Burkholderiales bacterium. GTDB lineage: Bacteria > Pseudomonadota > Gammaproteobacteria > Burkholderiales > Burkholderiaceae_C > PBB1. The sequence goes on along the minus strand of CANFXR010000095.1, from coordinate 5,718 downwards.
AGGTGCTTGTCGAGCACCGCGTACAGCCGCGCGGTTTCCTTCACGTAGCGGTCCATGGCGTAGGGGATCTTCTCGGGCGCGTACTGCACGAAGTGGTGGTTCTGGCCGGCCATCGGGCCCAGACCACCCATCTGCCAGAACAGCCACTGCAGCGCCATGTTGCGCCCGCGCAGGTCGGCGGGAATGAAGCGACCGATTTTGTCGGCCAGGTACAGCAGGATCGCGCCCGACTCGAACACCGCCAGCGGCTCGCCGCCATCGGCCGGCGCGTGATCGACGATGGCCGGCATGCGGTTGTTGGGCGAGATGCGCAGGAACTCGGGCCTGAACTGCTCGCCGCGGGCGATGTTGACCGGCACGATGCGGTACGGCAGCCCCGACTCCTCGAGGAACACGGTGATCTTGTGGCCGTTGGGGGTGGTCCAGTAGTACAGGTCAATCATGGTGGGGGCTCCAGGGACGCGCCGATGCGGATGTCGAAGCCCTGCATTTTGATGGGGTGCGAGGGCCCATGCCGACGTGGGGTCACCGAGGGATTACCGCCACCGCGAGCAACCCCTCGCGCCCGTAGACTGCGCCGCGCCACCCCGGAGGATTCGACGTGCTTTTGAATACCGCCAAGTCCCGTGCCAACTCGCCGACACGGCCGAACAAGATCGTCAGCGCCGCCGAAGCGGTGCGGCTGATTCACGACGGCCACACCGTGGCCACTGGCGGCTTCGTGGGCATCGGCTTTGCCGAAGGCATCGCGATTGCGCTGGAGCAGCGTTTCCTCGATTCCCAGGCCGCCACGGGCGTGGGCTCGCCACGCCAGCTCACGCTGGTCTACGCCGCCGGCCAGGGCGACGGGGGCGACCGCGGCTTGAACCACTTCGGCCACAAGGGGCTGGTCAAGCGGGTGGTGGGCGGCCACTGGAGTCTGGTGCCCAAGCTGCAGGCGCTGGCGCTGGCCGGCGAGATCGAGGCCTACAACCTGCCGCAAGGCGTGATCTCGCACCTGTTTCGCGACATCGCCGCAGGCAAGCCCGGCACGCTCACGCCGATCGGCCTGGGCACCTTCGTCGACCCGCGCCACGGCGGCGGCAAGGTCAACGACGTCACCACGCAAGATCTGGTGCGCCTGATGGAGATCGACGGCGAGGAGATGCTGTTCTACAAGGCCTTCCCGATCCACGTCGGCATCATCCGCGCCACCACGGCCGACCCCGACGGCAACCTGACCATGGAGCGCGAGGCGCTCACGCTCGAAGCGCTGGCCATCGCGATGGCTGCGCACAACAGCGGCGGCCTCGTCATCGCGCAAGTCGAGCGCATTGCCGAGCGCGGCTCGCTCAACCCGCGGCAAGTCAAGATCCCCGGCGTGCTGGTCGATTGCGTGGTGCTGGCCGAAAAGCCCGAGCACCACATGCAGACCTTCGTCACGCCCTACAGCGCGGCCTATGCCGGCGAGATCCGGGTGCCGGTCAACACCATCGCGCCCATGCCCATGAGCGAGCGCAAGCTGCTGGCACGCCGCGCCGCGCTCGAGCTCACGCACGATTCGGTGGTCAACCTGGGCATCGGCATGCCTGAAGGCGTGGCCGATGTGGCCGCCGAAGAAGAGGTGATAGACCTGCTCACGCTGACGGCCGAGCCGGGCGTGATCGGCGGCATCCCGGCCAGCGGGCTGAACTTTGGCGCCGCGGTGAACACGCAGGCCGTCATCGACCAGCCCAGCCAGTTCGACTTCTACGACGGCGGCGGGCTCGACCTCGCGGTGCTCGGCCTGGCGCAAGCCGATGCGCAGGGCAACCTCAACGTCAGCAAGTTCGGCCCCAAGCTGGCCGGCGCGGGCGGCTTCATCAACATCAGCCAGTCGGCGCATGCGGTGGTGTTCGTGGGCACCTTCACCGCCGGCGATCTGCAAGTGCGCATCGAAGACGGCCGGGTGCACATCGACCGCGAAGGCAGCCTGCGCAAGTTCGTGCGTGAAGTCGAGCACCGCACCTTCAGCGGCGAGCGCGCCCGCAAGCGCGGCCAGCGCGTGCTGTACGTGACCGAGCGCTGCGTGTTCCGGCTGGCCGAGGCCGGCGGGCTCGAACTCATCGAGATCGCTCCGGGCATCGACCTCGAGCGCCACATCCTGTCGCAAATGGACTTCCGGCCCGCCATCAGCCCCGATCTGCGGCTGATGGACGCCAGCTTGTTTGCCGACGCCCCGATGAACCTGCGCAAGCGCATGCTCGCGCTGCCACTGGCGCAGCGCATCTACTTCGACGAGCGCGGCCAGATGTTGTTCGTCAATTTCGAAGGCCTGAACATCGCCAGCGCGCAAGACATCGCCGACATCGAACTCGAAGTCACCAGCAAGGTGCTGCCGCTGGGCAAGCGCGTGGATGTGATCGTCAACTACGACCACTTCAGCATCCATCCCGAACTGATGGACGACTACAGCACCATGGTCACCCGATTGACACAGCGCCACTACGGGCAGGTCACGCGCTACGCCACCAGCAGTTTCGTCAAGGCGCGGCTCGACCCGCAGCGCTGATCAACGCGGGCCAAGGCGATTTCAGCCGGGATGGGGCGCGGCACCCAGCACGATGGCCGCCACCGCCTCGGCGATCGCCATCGCCGAGGTGAGCCCCGGTGACTCGATGCCGAACAGCTGCACCACGCCCGCGCAGCCGTGCTGCGCCGGGCCGTCGATGCGAAAGTCGGCCCACGGCGCGCCGGGACCGCTGAGCTTGGGGCGGATGCCGCTGTAGGCCGGTGCCAGCGCGCCGTCGGGCAGCGCCGGCCAGTAGCGGCGGATCTCGGTGGCGAAGGCGGCTGCGCGCGCGGCGTCGACGCGGTAGTCGAGGTCACGGCCGCTCGCCCGAGCGCTGATGTCATCGGCGACCCACTCGACATCAGGCCCGAACTTGGCCTGCCCGCCCAGGTCGAGCGTCAGGTGCACCCCCAGACCGCCGTCGACCGGCATCGGGTAGATCAGCCGCGAAAAGGGCGAGCGCCCGGCCAGCGAAAAGTAGTGCCCCTTGGCCAGATGCCGCGGCGGGATCGAGGCGGCCGGAAAGCCGTCGATCGATGCCGCCACCGATTGCGCGTCGAGCCCGGCGGCGTTGATGACCCAGAGCGCTTCCAGTTCGAAATCTTCGCCGTCGTCACCGGTGCGTGTGCGCACGCACCAGGCGTCGCCATCACGCGCGGCGCCCGCCACGCCGCTGGTCACGGCCAGCAGTGCGCCGGCGGCTTGCGCATCGGCCAGCAGCGACGTCATGAGGCCATGGCTGTCCACGATGCTGCTGCCTGGCGACAGCAGCGCGGCCTGGCACACCAGTTCGGGCTCCAGCGCCACTGCCTGGGCGCGGGTCAGGCGTTGCAGGCCTTCGACGCCGTTGTCGCGCGCGCGCGCTGCCAGCGACTCGAGTGCGCCGACATCGGCCTCGCGCGTGGCCACCAGCAACTTGCCGCAGCGCCGGTGCGCGATGCCCCGCTGCTCACAGTAATCAACCAGCAGCCGCGCACCGCGCACGCACAGGCGCGACTTCAGGCTGCCCGGCGGGTTGTACAGGCCGGCGTGCATCACCTCGCTGTTGCGCGCTGATACGCCGCTGCCGAATTGCGTCTCGCGCTCGACGATCACCACCTCGAGCCCGGCCAGCGCCAGCGCTCGCGCGCAGGCCAAACCCACGACCCCGGCGCCGACGACCAGCGCATCGACCCGATCGGGACTCGGGCTGCGCAACGCGGGCTCAGGGGACTCGGACGTGCTCATGCGAAACAGCGTAACGCACCGTGCCACGGCCCGCGACGACGACGCTCAAGGACACAAGCACCAGCATCTTCGAGAAGAAATTCACAAACCGAAACATCGGATTGCCCATCGCACTCAAGTCCGCCACGTGATCGACCGAAGAGAACCAGGTCAACCCACCATTTCCGCAAACCACGCGAAAGCGCGGGACGCAAAGCCTCCGGCCTACAGCGCGCAAGCGCCACGGTAGCGGGGTTGCCAGATCGCCCAGGCGATCTGGCCTCTACGAAAAGAGGCGCGCACATGAAATCCCCCTTTTTGCTGTCACCGATGGTGGTTGCCATCGCCTTGAGCGTTGCGCCACTGATGTCGCACGCGCGCTTCGATGCCGCCGCGGCACCTGCCGCCGATCCATCGGCGAGCATCCAGGAAGCCACCACCGACCGCGTGATCGTGCGCTACCGCTCGACGACCAGCTCGCAGCAAACGCTGCGCTCGCGCCAGTCGGCCGATGTCGCCGCCAACCGCCAGGGCGTTCGCATCCGGGCGTTGCGCGTGATGCACAACGGCTCGCAAGTGATGCAACTCAGCCGTCACATGCAGCCGGGCGAACTCGCCGTGCTGATGCAAAGCCTGCGCAGTGGCGACCCGAGCATCGACTACGTCGAGCCTGACCGCCGGCTGCAGCCGATGTACGTGCCCAACGACGCCCTGTACCCGCAGCAGTGGTCGCTGTCGGACGCCACCGGCGGCATCCGTGCGCCGGACGCCTGGAACCGCGCCACGGGCACCGGCGTGACCATCGCCGTGGTCGACACCGGGGTGCGCCCGCACGCCGATCTGGCGGCCAATCTGCTGCCTGGCTATGACTTCATCACCAGTTCGACCATCGCCGCCGACGGCAATGGCCGCGACGCCGACCCCTCCGACCCCGGCGACTACGCCCCGGCCGGCGCGTGCGGCACCGGCTCGGCTGCCAGCAACAGCTCGTGGCACGGCACGCACGTGGCAGGCATCGCCGCGGCCTCGGGTGGAAATTCGATCGGCGTGACCGGCGTGGCCTTCGGTGCGCGCATCCTGCCGGTTCGCGCGCTCGGCCGCTGCGGCGGCTACACCTCGGACGTGGCCGATGCCATCGTGTGGGCGGCTGGCGGCAGCGTCGCCGGCGCGCCGGTCAATGCCAATCCGGCCAAGGTGATCAACGTCTCGCTGGGCGGCACGGGCAGCTGCGATCTCACCTCGCAAAACGCCATCAACACCGCACGCGCCAAGGGTGCCGTGGTGGTGGTGGCCGCCGGCAACAACAACCAGACCTCGACCACTCAGTCGCCGGCCAACTGCACCGGCGTGATCGCGGTGGCGGCCACCGGCAAGAGCGGCGGCAAGGCCAGCTACTCGAGCTTCGGCAGCAACGTGACGATCGCCGCACCGGGTGGCGACTCGGGTGCGGGCATCGTGTCGACGCTCAACGCCGGCACGACCACACCGGGCGCTGACAGCTATGCGTCGTACATGGGCACCTCGATGGCCACCCCGGTGGTCAGCGGCGTGGTGGCACTGATGTTCTCGGCCAACAAGTCGCTGACGCCCGATCAGGTCTCCAGCATCCTGAAGGCCAGCGCACGCGCCTTCCCCGCCAGCTGCACGCAGTGCGGCGCCGGCATCGTGGACGCGAATGCCGCCGTGGCGCTGGCCGTGGGCGCTCCTGCCCCAGCACCGGCGCCTGCTCCAGCTCCAGCTCCAGCGCCTGCGCCTGCTCCCGCACCGGCACCGGCTCCGGCACCAGCCCCCGCTCCGGCGCCCGCACCGGTCGGCGGCGGCTCGGCGATCAACGAAAGCACCGCGGCCAACGACAGCGTGGGCACCGCCCAGGCCATCGCCGCCCTGCCTGCGACCGTCTCCGGCACCGTCAGCACGAACACCGACACCGACTACTACAAGGTCACCGTGCCGGCCGGCAAGAAGATGCTGGCCACGCTGAC
>CANFXR010000094.1 GCA_947451035.1 Burkholderiales bacterium | reverse complement strand
CGCCGCCGTCAGGCCGAGGCCCGCATCGCCGAGGCGCAGGCCTCGCTGCAACGCATCATCGAAGCCGCGCCGATGGCCATTGCCGTGTGCGATGCGCGCACCTTGCGCGTGCTGCAGGCCAACGTGGTCGCCGCGCGCAGCGTGCGCTTGACGACCGAGCAGATCATCGGCCGCACCCCCGAGGAAATCTTCAGCGTCGATGCCGCCGCGCAGCGCCGGCTCGACATGGAAGACGCCTTGCGTGCGAGCGACGTGACGCAGCGCGAATACCGGCACGCGGTGCATGGCGAGACCTGGGTCTGGGACGCGCGCTACCTGCCGCTGGCCGCCCCCGGCGAGCCGCCCGACCAGTTGCTGCTGGTGGCCACCGATGTGTCCGAGCAGCGCGCGGCCGAGCAGGCGCGTTTCGACGCGGCCATCACGCAGCGCGAGATGCTGGTCAAGGAAGTGCACCACCGCATCAAGAACAACCTGCAAGGCGTGGCCGGCCTGATGCAGCAGATCGCCAAACGCAAGCCCGAGATGGCCGACGTGATGGCGGAGGTGGTGGGTCAGGTGCAGGCGATCGCGCAGGTCTACGGGCTGCAGGTGGGCGCCGGCGGGCCGCTGCATGTGAACAGCGTGGTCGAGGCGATTGCCAGCTCGGTGCAGCGCACCTTCGGCCACGAGATCGGCTTTTCGGTGCATGGCGACGACCCGGCGCAGTGGGTGCTGCCCGAGGCCGAATCGATCCCCATCGCGCTGACCATCAACGAGTTGCTGACCAACGCCGTCAAGCACACCGCCATGCAGCATCGCGCGGGCGACCCGGCGGGCGACAGCGCAGCGCCGGCGGTCGAGTGCCAGCTGCTGTGCGGCGATGCCGGCGTGCGCATCGTGATCCGCAACCGCGCCCGCCTGCCCGAGGGGTTCAACCTGGCGCGCGTGCCCGGCGGCGTGTCCGGCCTCGGGCTGGTGCGCGCGCTGCTGCCGCGCCGCTGTGCGCAGTTCGGCATCGAGCAGTCGCAAGACGATGTGGTGGTCACGGTGTCGATTGGCGCGCCGGGGGTGGTCTCGACCACCTCAGTCACGCCGCCGGCGACTGCGGCGGGCTGAGGCCTGCACGGCGCCGCGCCGCGGCGCTGTTCATGCAGGGGGCTTTGGGACAGAATCGGGCGAGTTTCCAGGCGGTTCAGGCACAGCGGGGTTCACCAGTGGCAGTGGCACACGATCCAGTCGCATCCAGCGGCAAGATATTGGTGGTCGATGACGATCGGCTCGTGTTGGCCACGCTCGCCCACGGCCTGAGCGAGGCCGGCTACGAGGTGATCGACGCCGACAACGGTGACGACGCCATCTTGCTGGCGCGCGAACACCGGCCCGATCTGGCGCTGCTCGACATCCGCATGGAAGGCATGAGCGGCTTTGATGTCGCCGCCTACCTGCGCGAGCACTGCAAGATGCCGTTCATGTTCCTGTCGGCGTTCACCGACAGCGACACGGTGCGTCAGGTGCAAGAGCTCGGCGCGGTGGATTACCTGGTCAAGCCACTCGACATCGGGCACATCGTGCCGGCGGTGCGTGCGGTGTTTGACCGGATCCGCGCCGGCGCCGGGGTGCCGATCAAGCCCGTGCCGCCGGTGGCCCGCGTGATGCCGCTGTCGCCCGTCAGCGCCATGGCGGTGGGCGTGCTGATGCATCGCTTCTCGCTGTCGCGCCATGCCGCGGGCGACCGCCTCAAGCGCATGGCCGCGAGCGCGGCGCGCTCCATGGACGACGAAGCGGAGCGGCTGCTCGAGGCCGTCGAGCGGTTGGCCGCACCGGGCGGCGACTGAACCGGGCGCCCGCGAGGGCGCTGCGCATCAGACTGGCGGCAGACCGAGCGAGAAGTAGAAGTTCGCGCCGCGGCCCAGTTCGGACTCGGCCCACACCTCGCCACCGTGCTTGTGCACGATGCGTCGCACCGATGCCAGTCCGACCCCGGTGCCCTGGAATTCGCTGGCGCTGTGCAGGCGCTGGAACACGCCGAACAGCCGGTCGGCGTAGCGCATGTCGAACCCCGCGCCGTTGTCGCGCACGCTGAAGCTCGGCGTGGTCGAGTCGGTGCAGCGCTCGAACCACACCTGCGGCGAGGCGCACTTGGTGGTGTATTTCCAGGCGTTGCCCAGCAGGTTCTCGAGCACCACACGCAGCAGCGTGGGGTCGCCATGCACCTGCATGGTCGGGTCGATGTGCACGATGACCGAGTGCTGCGGCCACTGCCGGCGCAGGTCATCGACCACGTAGCTGGCCAGCTGCGACAGGTTGACCGGCTGCCTGGCCACCGGCTTGGACGTCAGCTGCGACAGCGCGAGCAGCGCGTCGATCATGTTGTTCATGCGCGCGGCGGCACCCAGCACGCGGTCGAGGTGGTCGTTGCCCACGCGGTCGAGCAAGCGGCCGTAGTCTTCCTTGATGATCTTGGTGAACCCCTCGACCACCCGCACCGGCGCGCGCAGATCGTGCGACACCGTGTAGCTGAACGACTCGGCGTCGGGCTCGGGCGCCGCGAGCGCCGGCTTGGCCGCAGCCGCAGCCGCAGCCGCAGCCGCAGCCGGTGTCGGCGTGCCGGACGGCTCTTTGACCTCGGTGGGCTCGCGCACCGTGCCGACATGGCCGGCAAAGTCGCCCCGCGCGTCATGCAAGGGCACGGCGCGCAGCCAGCCCCGTCGCGCACCGCTGGCCGCGCCACCAAAGCTGACCAGCACCTCGCTGCTCGGTTGATGGGTCTGCAGGCTGTGGCGCCATGCGGCTTGTCGGGCTTCGGTGTCGACGACGGTGAAGTGCTCCCACACCGCAGCCGGCTCTGCGGGCAGCGTGGCCCCCGGGGCGGACTTCAGGTCACCCGCCGGGGCCTGCAGCGAGACCAGGCGGTGCTGTGGATCGGTTCGCCACTGCCAGACATCGAGCAGCCGGCCCAGCGCGGCGCTGCGCGCCTGTCGTTGCCGCAGGTCTTCGGCCTCGACGCGCCAGCGCTCGGTGCGCCGCAGCAAGACCACCACCACCAGCAGACCGAGCATCACGAACCCGGCACCGAGCGCCAGACCCAGCCCCAGACCGGCGGTGGCCGCATCGGCTGTCGGGGCCGCGTCGGCCCACGCCGCGCCGGACAGTCCCAGCGATCCGGCCACCACGCCCCAGGCCGACCAGTGCCGCTCCAGGCCACCGATCAGGCACCTCGCAGACGCAAGCTGGCCGAGACCCGATTTCATAGGGGCGGATTGTAGGCAGCGGTGTGCTCAAGTTGCCGGTATGCGGGCCGATACACAACGCAAGGTCGCGCATTCGGCGCGGCCTGTGCTTTCTTTCCGGGCCACACGTTTCCATGCGAACTTTCATGCGCGCTCATTGCACTGACCTGCGGACCCTGCCGGGTTGCCAGGCTGGTGTTTGTGCGGGCGGCGCAGCACGACGGCGTGGCACGTTGTCTGATGCACACTCGGGAACTCGCCCCACAGTGCTGACTTCAGTCACTCATGAGGGCGCAGGCACACCATGAACGCTCCGCTGCACTGTGATCTCGACGCCGAGGCACTGGCTCGTCTGGCCGATCTCGATCCGACCGGCCAGAGCCGACTGCTCAAGCGCTTGCTCGCCACTTTTGAAAAATCACTCGACCGCATGGTGCCGCAGCTCGAGCAGGCGCGCGACGCCGCCGATGCGCGGGGCGTGCACCTCGTGGCCCACACCCTGAAATCGTCATCGGCCACGGTGGGCGCACTGGCGCTGTCGCGCCAGTGCGCCGTGGTTGAAGATCTGGCGCGCCAGAACCGGCTGGCAGAGGCCGCCGATGGCATGCAGCAACTGCTGCTCGAGGCCGCCGCGGCACGCGAGGCCGTGCGCCGTCTGGCCGCGACACTCGACACCCCGCCGAGCGCCGCATGAATTCGAATCCCCACGACATGGGTGACGCCCCGGCACAGCCGCGGGTGCTGCTGGTCGACGACGACGATGTCAACTTGCTGTTGACGTCGATCGCGCTGCGTGAGCGAGGATTCCTCGTGATCGAGGTCGGCAGCGGCCAGCAAGCGCTCGACAACCTGAACGCCTCGCTGCCGGATGTGGTCGTTCTCGATGCGCTGATGCCGGGCATGGACGGCTTCGAAACCTGCCGGCAACTGCGCTTGCTGCCTGCGTGCCGGTCGTTGCCCGTGCTCATGCTGACCGGGCTCGACGACGACGCCTCGATCGATCATGCGTACGAGGTGGGCGCCACCGACTTTTTCGTCAAGTCCAACCAGTGGAGCCTGCTTGAAGGCCGGCTGCGTTACCTGCTGCGCTCGTCGCGCACGCGGCTCGAGCTCGAGCGCAGCCAGAACCGTCTGGCCCGCGCGCAGGACCTGGCGCGCATGGGCAGCTTCGAGTGGCGCATCGGCGTGGCCGCTCCGGCGTTCTCCAACCAGGCGCTGCGCGTTTTCCAGCTCGAGCCCGACACGACGCTGCCGTTCGGCACCCTGCTGCGCATGCTGCCCAAGGAAGAGCGCCGCGGCAAACGCGGGCTGCTCGCCGAGACCCTCGTAAACAAGGCGGCGCTGACGCGCGACGTCCCGATGCTGCTGGCCGATGGCATGGTGCACATCATCCACATCGAGGCCTCGCCCGAGACCGGTGAGGCGGGCAAGCTGGTCGGCTACAGCGGCATCGTGCAAGACGTGACCGACCGCTGGAACGCCGAGCACAAGATCCGCCAGCTTGCGAACTTCGACTCGCTGACCGGCCTGCCCAATCGCAACCAGCTGATCGAGCGCACCGAACGCGCGCTCGAGGCGGCCCGGCGCATGGGCCATCAGGTCGGCTTGCTGCTGATCGACCTGGACCGCTTCAAGATCATCAACGACACGCTCGGCCACGGCGCCGGCGACGAGCTGCTGATCGAAGTCGCACGTCGGTTGCGCTCGTGTGTGCGCCACAGCGATCAGGTCACCGACAACCTGCTCGAGTCGATGGGCGCGCGCACGTTTCGCACGCTCGAGGCGGTGTGCCGCCTCGGCGGCGACGAATTCGTGGCGCTGCTGCCCGAGGTGCTCGACGAGCACGACGCCGAGGTGGTGGCCACCCGCATCCTCGAACAGATGCGCTTGCCGATCCACGTCGGTGGTCAGGAATGCTTCGTATCGGCCTCGGTGGGCATTGCGCTGTTTCCGCGCGACGGCGCCAACGTCGTCGATCTGCTGCGCAACTCCGACGTCGCCATGTTTGCCGTCAAGGCGCAAGGCCGCAATGCGGCCGCTGTGTACCGCCCGCAACTCGCCGGCAAGGGCCGTGAAAAGCTCGAGCTCGAAAGCGCGCTGCACAAGGCCATCGAGCGCGACGAACTCGTCTTGCACTATCAGCCCAAGGTCGATGTGCGCACCGCGCGCATGGTGGGCGTCGAAGCGCTGATGCGCTGGAAGCGCGGTGGCGTGCTGGTGCCGCCGGGCGACTTCATTCCGCTGGCCGAAGAAACCGGGCTGATCCGGCCGCTCAGCGAATGGGCCATCCGTGAGGCCGCCCGTCAGGCCCGCGTGTGGGTCGACAACTTCGGCTTTTCAGAGTCGATCGCGGTCAACCTGCCCAGTCGCATGTTCGACCGGGGCGATCTGGTCGAACTGATCCACGAGGCGGTGGTGCAAAACGGCGTGCCTCACCACACCTTGCTGCTCGAGATCACCGAAAACTCGCTCATGAAAGACCTGCACAGCGTCATCCCGTCGCTGCACCGGCTCAACGAGATTGGCGTCGAGATCTCCATCGACGACTTCGGCACCGGTTATTCGTCACTGGCCTACCTCACCACGCTGCCGATCAGCGAGCTGAAGATCGACCGCGGGTTCATCCGTGATCTGGGCATGACGCCGCAAAGCTCGGCGGTGGTCACGGCCATCATCGCGCTGGCGCGTTCGCTCGGCCTGCGGGTGATCGCCGAAGGTGTCGAGACCCGGCGCCAGATGGAAGTCCTGCATCGCCTGGGTTGCAGCGTGATGCAGGGGTTCCTGTTCAGCAAGCCCAAGCCCGCCGACGAGATCCAGCCCTGGCTCGAAGACACCGTGCTGCCCAAGCTGACCTCCTGGCTCGGCCCGGCGGCCACCGACGACGATCCCAGGGATCATTCCGGGGATCGCGCCAGCACAGAGTCCACCCGCGAAACGAAATCTGCTGCGCCGCCGCAGCGTCAAGAGCGCGCCTCGAACAACGCAAGCTGACCCATGGCCACCAAGACACCTCCAACGAAGGGAGGCGCGGCGTCTGCCTTGGCAGCCTCCACGGCAGCCGTCAAGTCGATGAGCGCCGATCCACCGGCGCAGCTGGCCAAGGCCGCCTTGCGCCGCCTCGCCCTCGACAAGCTCGAACCCACCCCCGACAACTACGCCCGCGCCTACCAGCTCGAGCAAGGCGGTGCGCCACCGGCGGCGCTGCCCGAGCGCGCCCAGCGTGCGATCGAGCGTGTGGTGGCGCGTGGCTTTGAAGGCGACGCCGCCACCAGCATCCTGAGCGCGCTGGTCGAAGGCGACTGGGAGCGTGCCGAACGCGCCATCAGCCAGCCGCAAACCGGTGGCGATGCGCTGGCCAGCCTGATCGAGCGGCTGGTTCGCGGCGTCGAGCGCGGCGGCAAGCAATGGACCACCGCGCGCAAGAAAGACAGCCTGCAGCGCGTGCTCGGCGGCAGCCGCGGTGACAACGTGCGGCTGCAGCAGCGCTTGCGCCAGCTGGTGACCAACTGGGAGGCCGACACCGTCGGCGAGGCCGAGACGCCACCTGCCGAAGCCTCCGGAGCCGCCATCACCAGCGCCGCCGTGGCCGGCGCCCCCCTGGTCGCCAGCCTCGCGGTGGCGGCCGCGGGGTCCGCCGCCGCTGGCGAACCGGCCGCTCCTGCCCTCGATCCTGCGGCGAGTGCCGCGCCCGTCGCCGCGCACACCCCGTCGCAGCCGGTCTCCGAGCGCGCCGTGGTGGTGCTCGGCCAGGCGGTGGTGCGCGCGCTGCCGTTGCAAGACGCCATCAGCCGCACGCTGGCCGATTCCATTTCGCAAGCCGCGCAGCGCTTCCGTCAGGACAGCGCCACCGACGAACACGCCCGGGAAATCGAAGTCCTGTGCGAACGCGCCGACTGGGTGCTGCAGCACCGTGATCACCTGTTCGACCAGATCAGCGGGCTGTGCCTCGAACTCACCTCCAGCCTGACCGAACTGGCCGAAGACGACAGCTGGGCGCAGGGCCAGTGCGACGCGATGCGCCTGACCGTCGAGGAAGGCCTCACCGCGCGCGGCATCAAGTCGGTCAGCGAGCTGCTGCGCACCACGCGCAGCCGCCAGACCGAGTTGCGTGTCGAGCGCGATGGTGCACGCGACGCGCTCAAGCAGCTGATCAACCGCATGCTCAGCGAGCTGGGTGAACTCGGCTCGCAAACCGGCCGCTTCCATGAAAGCGTGGGCCGATACGCCGACGTCATCGAGGGTGCCGGCACCCTTGAGGAACTGACCGGCGTGGTGCGCGAGATGGTCGAGGAAAGCCGCACCGTGCAGGTCCTGGTGTCCCAGACGCAACTGCGCCTGGCCGAAGAACACGCCCGCGCCACCGACTTGTCGCAGCGCGTGGACGAGCTCGAGGGCGAACTGCGCCGCCTGTCCAGCGAGGTCTCCACCGACCAGCTCACGCAGATCGCCAACCGCCGCGGCCTGCTGCAGGCCTTTGACATCGAGTGCGCGCGGCTGCAGCGCGCCGAGGGCGACGTGCCCGACGAGGACAAGCCTGCCGGGTTGTCGATCGGGCTGCTCGACATCGACAACTTCAAGCGGCTCAACGACGAACTCGGCCACAGCGCCGGCGACGAGGCCTTGAAGGCGCTGGCCGCCACCGTCAGCAAGACGCTGCGACCCACCGACATGGTGGCGCGTTACGGCGGCGAGGAGTTCGTCGTGCTGCTGCCTGACACGCCCGTCGATGAAGGCCAGCAGATCCTCACCCGCTTGCAGCGCTCGCTCACCGGCGGGCTGTTCATGCACGAGAACCAGCAGATCTTCGTCACCTTCTCGGCCGGCGTCACCCGCTACTGTCTGGGCGAGCGCATCGAAGACGCGCTGCACCGCGCCGATCTGGCCCTGTATCAGGCCAAGCGCGCCGGCAAGAACAGGACCTTCATCGGTTGATCCCCCATGGGCGATCTCGCAAACCTCTGGCCCCCCGTACTGTCGCCTTGGCAGTGGGGGGCGGTGGCGCTCGTCGTGTTCGTCGCGCTCGCGCTGGTGGGGTGGCTGGTGCGCTCCATGCGCCGCGCACCGCCCGCCGATTCGATCCTGTCCGAGTTGTCACCCGCGGCGCTGCGCCGGCTGCGATCGGCCGATGTCGTGCGCGGCGTGGGCCGAGCCTTCGAGGCCCGTGGCTACCAGGTGGTCGAACCCGGCGAGACCGGCGCGCGCGCCGAGGGTCTGCTCGACATCGAACTGCGCAAGGAGCGCCAGACCTGGCTGGTGAGTTGCGAGCACTGGAAGTCGGCACGCATCGATGCCGCACAGGTGGGTGCTTTTTGCGCCGTGCTCAAGGCGCGCCGTGCCGAGGGCGGCTTCATGGTGAGCACCGGCCGCTTCAGCCGCGCCGCGCAGGGCGAGGCCCGCACGGTCCACCTGACGCTGATCGATGGCACGCGGCTCAAGGCGCTGCTCGCTGCCGAAGGGCCAGACGGCGCGCCAGTGGCACGGCCAGCCGCGCGGCCGGCCGCGCCGCGTGTGGCGGCCATGCCGGCGGATTGGGAGCCCGTGTCAGTGCTGGTCGCGCTGCCGGAGGATCTGGCCACCGATGAGTCTGCGCTGGCCACGCCCGGCATGGAGCCGCCCGCGCCCGGTGCACCGTCCACGCCGGCGTGTCCGGTGTGCGCCGGCCCGATGGTGATGAAGGTGGCCAAACAGGGCCGCCACGCCGGCCACGGGTTCTGGGCGTGCGCCCGCGGCCGCTCCTGCAGGGGCGTGCGACCGCTGGCCTGAACACCACGCTCTTCAGGTGCACGAACACCTGGCCAAGAGCGATTTCGCGCACGCAGAAAATTCGTCTGCCAGGACGTCAGTCTGTTTTAGACTGCACAGAATTCTGCAACCAAACCCCCTCAAGGAGTCGGCCATGGGCTTTTCAGCCAGCGATGTGGTGCCTTTCACCCAGGCACGCGCCAATCTCTCCGAGCTGGCCGACCAGGCCAAGGCCGGCGCCGAGAAGATCATCACCAAGAATGGTGAGAGCTATGTCGCACTGATCGACGCCGACCGGCTGGACTACTACCACCGGCTGGAGCGCGAGCACATCCACCTGTTGCTGATCGACGATGCCAAGCGCGGCTTGGCTGACATCGAGGCTGGCCGCACCCACGGGGCGGATGCTGCCATCGCACAGCTTCAGCAGCGCCGCGCCGCTTCGACAACCGGCAAGGCCGCCAAGAATCGTGGCTGAGGATGTCTACCGGGTCGAACTGACCGCCAGCTTCCTGGAGCGCCTGGACGCCGTCGAGTCGTTCTTGACCGAGGCCGATGCGGCGTTTGCTTTCGACGACCTCCTGGCCGACCTGCGCGCCACGGTCATCCCCAACCTGGCCCGCTTCCCCCGCATCGGCCGGCGCTATCTGGACAACCCGCCGCAATCTGCCGAGGCCCTGGCCCAGCTGGCCGCGCTGCCGGCCGGCGCTTCCGGTGCGCTGCGCGAGTACCTGCACAGCGACTACCTGATCTTGTATGCGGCCATGGAAGCCGAGGCCGCCGTCTACCTGCTGTCCATCCGGCATCACCGCCAGCTTTCGTTTGACTTCGCTCGCCTTTGGCCAGCACCGAAACAATGAACCTCGTCAAATCCAAACAACGTGTGGCTGTGCCCTGCGGGTGAGTCCACGAAAGAACCCGGCCCAACTCGACATTTCATGGGCTTTGAGATACTGTATATAAATACAGTCTTTGAGGCCTTGATCCATGTCCCTGCCTGCCCGCCGGCCGCACGATGCGCCGGCGTTTTTGCCTCTTTCCGCAGTTGCTCCTGCGCCCACGCCCCGCGCGCTGCCGCGTGACATCGAGGCAGCCTTGTGGCGCGGCGACCAGATCGGCGCGCCGGTCACCGCTGTCGTGTCCAGCGGATTCGCCGCGCTCGACGCCGAGCTGCCCGGAGGCGGCTGGCCCTGCGCTTCGCTGACCGAACTGCTGCAGCCGCAGCCCAGCGTGGCCGAATGGCGCTTGCTGGGCGCAGCGGTGCGCCGCGTGGTGGCCGCCGGCCAGACGCTGGTGGTCGTCGGCCCGCCGCACGCGCCACACCTGCCCGGGCT
>CANFXR010000093.1 GCA_947451035.1 Burkholderiales bacterium | reverse complement strand
ACCTCAGCGGCGAACCCGCCAAGCTGGTGGCGCAAGCGCTGCTGCTCGATCCGAACAACGTGAAGGCGCTTTCGCTGGCCGGAACGATCGCGTTCGACAAGGCGGACTTCACCGGGGCCGCCGATCGTTGGCAAAAAGCCATCTCGGCCAGCGATCCGGCCAGCGATTTCACGCGGCAGTTGCGAGCCGCGTTGGCCGAAGCACGCCAGCGTGCGGGGCTGCCGCAAAGCGCGACGCCGGACGGCGTGGCCGCGGCAGCGTCGGCTCCCGCGACGACGTCGCAGGCCGCAGCCGTCATCACGGGGCGCGTGTCCGTGAGCGCGACGCTGGCATCGAAGGTTGCCCCCGATGACACCGTCTTCATCTATGCACGCACCGCGACCGGATCGAAGATGCCGCTGGCGATCCTGCGCAAGAAGGGCAGCGACTTGCCGCTGGACTTCACGCTGGATGACACCTCCGCCATGAGCCCTGCGACGCGACTGTCGTCAGCCACCCAGGCGATCGTCAGTGCCCGCGTCAGCAAGAGCGGCGACGCGATGCCTCAGCCAGGTGACCTCGAAGCGACCAGCGCCGTGATCGCGGTGGGCACGCACGACCTCAAGGTCGTGATCAGCGACGTCAAGAAGTAACCCCATGAGGCTGCTGCTCGTTGCCGAAGACTCCCGCCTTGCCGGTCTCGTGAGATCGTGGATGGGACTCATCGGCGCGACCGTGCACTGGATTGCGTCGGGCGCCGAGGCCGAGCCGGCGTTGCGGGTGGGCCAGCACGACTGTGTCGTGCTCGACCAGACGCTTCCGGACATGAATGGCGACGAGGCCTTGCGCCGCATTCGTCAGGCGGGGTTCGATCATCCGGTGGTGATGATCGCTGCGACGCAGCAGGTTCAGGAGCGAATTCGCCTGCTGGATCTGGGCGCCGACGACCTTCTGGTCAAGCCGGTGCACCTCGGCGAGCTTGTCGCGCGACTGCGGGCGCTGCTGCGCCGCGGCGAGGTGCGGTTCGAGGATTCGGAATTGAGGCATGGCCGGTTGCGCGTCGTGCCGGCCAGCCGCACCGTCTCGGACAACGGCATCTTCATTCCCCTCACGCACATGGAGTTCTGCCTGCTCGAAACGCTGCTGCGCAGCAAAGGGCAGGTGCTGAGTCGCCAACAGCTTGAGACGGCGCTGCATGGCGAATTCACCGACATGAGCAGCAATCCGCTGGAGGTCCATGTCCACCATTTGCGCCGCAAGCTCGGCAACAACCTGATCAAGACAGTGCGCGGCATCGGCTACACGATCGGCGCGGAAACCTGACAGCGCGAGGCCCTGGCACCGAGCGACAAGCTCAGCAAGCGCGGCGTGCGGCACGTCGAGCGCGGCCGGCCGGTCAACGGTGCCACTTGATCTGCATCAAGGATTGGGTGGGGTCGTTGAACGATCCTTGCCTGTCCGGCATGCGGTCACTCACACCACACCCATGAGCCAGCTGAGCCTGCAGATCCTGCAAAGCGAGCATCGCGCCCTTTCTGCGGTGCTCCGTTCGATCGAGTTGCTTCTGGGAGAGAGCCGGCGCCACGGTCGCGCGCCCGAGTTCGATGCCTTGCGCGCGATGCTTTTCTACATCGACGAATTCCCGGAAAAACTGCACCACCCGAAGGAGTCGCTGCTGCTGTTTCCGAAACTGCGTGGCCGCAGCGCGGCGGTCGATCGGGTGCTCGCGCGTCTCGATCGGGATCATGAACATGGAGGGCATTTGATCCAGGAACTGCAGCATCTGCTGCTGAAATTCGAGATCATGGGCGGCGCCTCCGACCACGGGTCGCATCGAACGAACTTTGAAGATTCGGTACACCGCTACGTGGACTTTTACCTGGCGCACATGAGGGTCGAAGACAGCGAAATCCTCCCGCTCGCACGTGCATCGCTCAGCGCCGAAGATTGGGCCGATCTGGACGAGGCCTTCACGGCCAACCGCGACCCGCTCGCCGGCTGCGAACCCGACCCGGAGCACCACCCCATGTTCGAGACCCTCCTGGCGGTGCTGTCGCCCACCAGTGTGGGCTCTGCGATTGAGGCGCTCGCAGGGGTCGCCCGGCCGACCCGGCCTCAGGCCTGACAGGTGCGAATGTGGTGGCGCTCGGGCGGGTAATGCGCGCCATGCATCGCAGCACCTGTGAGCAGCTTTCTCACAGATAAAAAGGCAAAAAAAAGAGCCCCACGAGGGGGCTCTTTCAGACGATGTTGGCGGAGTGGACGGGACTCGAACCCGCGACCCCCGGCGTGACAGGCCGGTATTCTAACCAACTGAACTACCACTCCTAAGCGCTTCTTGCGTTGCGCAGCGGGTTTCCAGATTGCTCTGCAAGCCCCGCCAAACTTGGCGTCCCCTAGGGGATTCGAACCCCTGTAATCACCGTGAAAGGGTGGTGTCCTAGGCCTCTAGACGAAGGGGACATATTCTTCGCCACGACTTGAACTGCGCGCCACCTGAAACCGGCAATTGACTGCCTGTCTTTGGTGGAGGTAAGCGGGATCGAACCGCTGACCTCTTGCATGCCATGCAAGCGCTCTCCCAGCTGAGCTATACCCCCATTTGATACCTCGGGTACCCCTTGGGACAACGTCAACAAAAACCTCTTTGCTAACGTTTTCGCGCTGTTCAAGCGAGTCCAAGAGTGTATCCCGTTTTTCACCCAGCTGACAACCTGCTGAGCACAACTTCCCGAGAGAAAAGCTCGAGAACCGCGTCAATCGACGGGGTTTGGGCGCGGCCGCAAACCAGCACGCGAACGGCGTGCGCCAACTGCGGCATCTTGATGCCGTGGACCGTGATGACGCTCTTGATTTCCGCGGCCAACTCGGCCCTGGACCACTCGGTGGCGGCAAGGCGATCACGCAGCTCACGCAGCGCCGGCCGAATGGCCTCGGTGACGTGCGCCGCGAGGTCTTCTGGCCGCGGCTCGATGTGCACGAAGTACATCGTCAGCCAGTCGGCCAGCTCGACGGTGGTCGCGCAGCGGTCCTTGAAAACCGCACACATGCGCGCCAGCCGTTCATCGGCCGGCACCTCGATGCCGCGCGATGCGAAACGCGACACGACATGGCCCGCCAGTTCCTCATCGGGCATCGCCTTGATGTAGTGGGCATTCACCCAGTTGAGCTTGGCGGCATCCCACTGCGCCGGGCTCTTGGCCAGATGCTGGCCGTCGAACCAGCCCACCAGTTGATCGCGGCTGAAGATCTCCTCGTCGCCGTGACTCCAGCCCAGGCGAGCGAGGTAATTGATCATGGCTTCGGGCAGGTAGCCGGCGTCTTCGTATTGCGTGACGCTGACCGCGCCGTGGCGCTTGGACAGCTTGTCGCCGTCGGGCCCGAGGATCATCGGCACGTGCGCGTACACCGGCAATTCGGCGCCGAGGGCGTGCAGGATGTTGATCTGCCGCGGCGTGTTGTTGACGTGGTCATCGCCGCGGATCACGTGGCTGATCTGCATGTCCCAGTCGTCGACGACCACGCAGAAGTTGTAGGTCGGCGTGCCGATGACGCTGCCTGCGTCAACCGAGGGTCGGGCGATGACCAGGTCATCGAGCTCGCCGTTCGAAATGGTGATGGGCCCCTTGACCATGTCGACCCAGGTGACGACGCCGTCGACCGGGTTGCGAAAGCGCACCACCGGTCGCACGCCCTCGGGCACCGGTGGCAGCGTCTTGCCGGGCTCGGGACGCCAGCGCCCGTCGTAGCGAGGCTTGTCGCCGCGCGCACGCTGGGCCTCGCGCATCGCATCAACCTCGGCGGCGGAGCAGTAGCAAAGATAGGCCGAACCGGCCTCGAGCATCTGGCCGATCACTTCGCGATAGCGCTCGATGCGCTGCATCTGGAAGAACGGGCCCTCGTCGTGGTCGAGGCTCAGCCATTTCATCGCGGCAATGATCTGATCGACGGCCTCCTGAGTGGAGCGCGCCTCGTCGGTGTCTTCCACGCGCAAGATGAAGTCGCCTCCGTGATGGCGCGCGAACGCCCACGAAAACAGCGCGGTGCGGGCGGTGCCCAGATGCAGAAAGCCCGTGGGTGACGGCGCGATGCGGGTGCGAACTTTTCGGGTCATCGGTGAGGCGTCTTCAAAAAAGGTTCAGAGTGAATCGAGACCGCGCAGCAAGTCGTCTTTCAGGTCTTCGACGTCGTCGAGCCCGACCGCCACCCGAACCAGCCCCTGCGTGATCCCCGCGACCTGGCGCTGCTCTTCGGTGAGGCGCCCATGCGAGGTGCTTGCCGGGTGGGTGATGGTGGTCTTGGTGTCGCCCAGATTGGCGGTGATCGAACACACCTGCGTGCTGTCGATGACATGGAACGCCACACGGCGCTCGGCGGCAGCGTCTGGCGTCGTGCCGGCGGGCGCGCCCGACTTCACCGTGAATGACAGCACCGCCCCGCCGCTGCCCGACTGCTGGGCCATCGCCAAAGCGTGCTGCGGGTGCGACTTCAAGCCCGGGTAGAACACCCGCTCGATGCCCGGCTGCTGTTCGAGCCAGGTGGCCAGTTCGAGTGCGCGCTGGCTTTGCGCCTGCATGCGAATCGACAGCGTCTCGAGGCCCTTCAAGACCACCCAGGCGTTGAACGGCGACAAGGTCATGCCCGAGCTGCGCATCACCGGCACGAACTTATCGTTGATGAGCTGCTCGGTGCCACACACCGCACCAGCCACCACGCGGCCCTGGCCGTCGAGGTACTTGGTGCCCGAATGGATGATCAGATCCGCACCGTACTCGACGGGTCGCTGCAGCGCCGGAGTGCAAAAGCAGTTGTCGACCGCGAGCAGCGCGTTCGCCTCGCGCGCGACATCAGCCAGCGCGCGGATGTCGCAGACCTCGGTCAGCGGGTTGGTGGGCGACTCGGCAAACAGCAGCCGCGTGTTGGGACGCACCGCGGCACGCCACTCGGCCACATCGGTCTGCGACACGAAGGTGGTCTCGACGCCGAACTTGCCGAACTCGCGGCCCAGCAAGGCGATGGTGGCGCCAAAGACGCTGCGCGAGCAGATCACGTGGTCGCCCGCCTTGAGCAGCGCCATGGCCATCAGCAAGATCGCCGACATGCCGCTTGACGTGGCAATGCAGGCCTCGGTGCCCTCAAGCGCCGCCAGACGCCGTTCGAACATCGTGACCGTGGGGTTGGTGAAGCGCGAGTAGATGAAGGCTTCTTCTTCGTTGGCAAAGCGCGCGGCGGCGGTGGCAGCGTCAGGCTGCACGAAGCTGCTGGTGAGAAACAGTGCCTCGGAGTTCTCGCCCCAGACGCTGCGTGGCAGGCCTTCGCGCACGGCCAGCGTGTCGCGCCGCACGCCCTGGGGCAACGCCACACGGGGAATGGTCTTCTTGGTCGCCATCAGGATTGCTCCGCGCTTTGCAGGGCCAGCCGCGAGCGGCCGGGCGATTCTTCTTCCTGGTTTTGCGACAGACGCTGCGCCGCAATGGCGTCGAAGTCGGCCGCCGAGATGTCGCCGGTGATGTACTGCCCGTCGAAGCACGAGGCCTCGAAGCCGGCCACCGCCGGGTTCAGCGCGCCCACCACGCGCTTCATCGCATCGACGTCCTGGTAGATCAGCGCATCGGCGCCGATGAACTGGCGGATTTCTTCCATGGTGCGGTTGTGCGCCACCAGCTCGTCCTTGGTCGGCATGTCGATGCCGTAGACGTTGGGAAAGCGCACCGGCGGCGCCGCCGAGGCCATGTAGACCTTGCGCGCACCGGCCTCGCGGGCCATCTGCACGATCTCTTTCGAGGTGGTGCCACGAACGATGGAGTCGTCGACCAGCAGCACGTTGCGCCCGGCGAACTCGACGCCGATGGCGTTGAGCTTCTGGCGCACCGACTTCTTGCGCACGCCTTGCCCCGGCATGATGAAGGTGCGGCCCACGTAGCGGTTCTTGACGAAGCCTTCGCGGTACGGCTTGCCGATCTTCTGGGCGAGCTGCATCGCCGATGGGCGGCTCGATTCAGGGATCGGGATCACCACATCGATCTCGCTGGGCGGCATCGTCGAGATCAGCCGCTGAGCCAGCGTTTCGCCCATGTTGAGCCGGGCCTGATAGACCGAGATGCCGTCCATGATCGAGTCGGGTCGCGCCAGATACACGTACTCGAACATGCACGGATGCAGGCTCGGGTTTTCAGCGCATTGCTGGGCGTGGACCTGGCCCTCGGCTGTGATGAAGATCGCTTCGCCGGGCGCCACGTCGCGCGTCAGCACATGTCCCGTGCCTTCGAGGGCCACCGATTCGCTGGCCACCATCACCTGATGGCCAACGGGCGTGTCGCCCTCGCCGAAGCACAGCGGGCGGATGCCGTAGGGGTCACGGAACGCGAGCAGACCGAAGCCGGCAATCAGCGCCACCACGGCATACGAGCCCTTCAGCCGCTTGTGCACGGCGGCCACCGCCTTGAAGACGATCTCCGGCGTGAGCTGCCGGTCGCGCGCGGCGACTTCGAGCTCATGCGCCAGGATGTTGATCAGCACCTCGGTGTCGCTGTCGGTGTTGATGTGGCGGCGGTCGATGCGGGCGAGCTCGTCTTTCAGCACGGCAGCGTTGGTCAGGTTGCCGTTGTGAACCAGCACGATGCCGAATGGCGCGTTGACGTAGAACGGCTGCGCTTCTTCCTCGCTGAAGGCGTTGCCCGCGGTGGGGTAGCGCACCTGGCCCAGCCCGACGGTGCCTGGCAACGCACGCATGTTGCGGGTGCGAAACACGTCGCGCACCATGCCCCTGGCCTTGTGCATGAAGCAGCGCGAGTCCTGCATCGTGACGATGCCGGCAGCGTCCTGCCCGCGGTGCTGCAGCAGCAGCAAGGCGTCATAGATGAGCTGGTTGACCGGTGCCTTTGAAATCACTCCCACGATGCCGCACATGTCATCTCTCCTGATTCAAGAAAAGCGGCGCGCAAAGCTCGCCGCGCACCCAGCGCCATTGTCGGCCCGGGTCACCCTCATGGCCGCAAATAGGCACCCATCTGTGACGGCAAGGCGAACCCCAGACCCACCGACAGCACCTTCAGCACCGCCGCGCCCTGAGACTGCTGCCAGGCTGGCAATTCGACCCACGGGGTGCGCGTGACCACCGCCGCCACCGCCAGCAGGAGCACCAGACCGCGCAGCGCACCAAACGCGGCGCCCAGCAAGCGGTCGAAGCCGCCCAGCAGAGTTGCGCGGATGAGCGCCTTGAGCAGCCTGGCCAGCAAGCCCCAGACGATCAAGGAAGCCAGGAAGATCAGCGCGAAGGCTGCAGCGTGGTTGAGTGGCGACCCGGGAGCACCCACCGGGACGTGCGGCGACACCGCCAGCGTGCCCCACTGAGCCGCAAAGTAGGCGGCGAACCAGCCCAGCAGCGACATCAGTTCGAACACCAGACCGCGCCATGCCCCGATGACGGTGGACAGCAGCAGCAGCACCAGCATCACGACATCGAAGCCGTTCCAGGCGTCTGTCATCGTGCCCATTCATGCGCCACATGCAAGCCTGCGGGGCGCTCGGCCCTGGCCGCTCAAAGCGTGAGAACGACCGAGGCCACACCAGCCTCGTGCGCACGCGCTGCAGCCTTGTCAGCCTCAGCGCGGCTGGCAAACGGACCGAGCCTGACTCGAATGCGCTTGCCGTCCTTGGTCTCGGCGGTCTGCGCGTAGGTCTTGAGACCCAGCTTTTCCATCTTGAGACGAACCTCCCGGGCCGATGCAGGGTCGGCAAATGCACCCACCTGCACGACGAACCGGGGGGCGGCGGCGGCCGAGGCGGACTCGGGAGCCACCTTCGCCGGTGTGCTCGCAACGCGCGACTCGGCGACCGGTGCGCTCACGACGGCCGTCCTGGCGGCAGGCGCAGCCACCCGATCTGCGGGCACGGCCGAAGCCACGGGCGCAGGCTTCGTGGCCGGCTGTGCGCCGGCCGCCGCGACGGCGCCCGAGGCCGCAACGATCGGCGCAGACGCCCCTGCTGTCGAAGCGTCGCGCAGCACCGCGCCGGTCACGACAGCCACCGCGGCGCTGCTGGCAGGCTGCACGCTGCGTGCGAGCGGCACCTCCCGCCGCGCGGCGGGAAGCGCCAGCGCCGGCGAGTTGTCCTGCGACGGGATCTCGATGGGGATGTCCACCGGAATCGGCCGCGGCTGCGACTCGAACAACAGCGGAAACCCGATCACCCCCACCGTGACCAGAACCACCGCACCGATGAGGCGCCGGCGCGTGCGGGTGCGCACCTTTTGAACCCCGTCCACGGACGTGACCGATGCGGCAGAGCCGCCTTCGGCATCGCCTGAGGTCTTGCGCTTGAAAAGACTCGACAGGGCCATGGATGAGGGGGCGTGCGTGAAAAAAGAAGGTTTCGAACCAGGGTCAGCGCCGCAACGATCCGACCCTTGGCGCGGCCGGCGATGACACCTCAGGCACCGTGAGAACTGCCCAGCCGCGGCACGCCATGTTGCAGCACGCCACCCACGGTCAGGAAGGATCCGAAGACCACGATTCTATCCGTGGGGGCTGCATGACCCAGTGCATGCTGCAGCGCCGCAAGCGGTGCGGGATGGGTCGAAATCGCCAGCGGCCCCGGACCCTTCAGGCCCAGGCTTTGGTGCAGGTCCTGGAGCTGCACGGCCGTGGCGGCGCGCGGCACCGGCAGGTCGGTGAAGCACCACGAATCGACGATCGGCGCCATGCGCCGGAAGATGGATTCGAGGTCCTTGTCGTGCATGGCGCCGAACACCGCGTGGGTGCGCGGATGGAAGCTCATGTGATCCAGGTTCTGGGCAAGCGCGGCCACCGCATGCGGGTTGTGCGCCACGTCCAGCACCAGCGTGGGCTGCCCGGGAACGATCTGGAAGCGTCCGGGCAATTCCAGCGCCGCGAACCCTTGCCGCACCGCCTGGGCCGTGATGGGCAGCCGCTCGCTCAGCGCTTCGAAGGCCGCCAGCGCGCCTGAAGCATTGATCAGCTGGTTGGCGCCGCGCAGGCCCGGATACGCCAGGCTGCTGTAGCGCTTGCCGCGCCCGGCCCAGCCCCACTGCTGCTTGTCGCCCGAGTGATTGAAGTCGACCCCCACGCGTCGCAGGTCGGCGCCCAGCGCGAGAGCCTGGTCGATCACGCTTTGCGGCGGCAGCGGATCGCTGACGACGACCGGTCGACCGGCACGCATGATGCCGGCCTTCTCGCAGCCGATCGATTCGCGGTCGGGGCCGAGGAACTCGGTGTGGTCGAGGTCGATGCTGGTGATGACGGCGCAGTCGGCATCAAACACATTCACCGCATCGAGCCGCCCGCCCAGGCCGACTTCCAGGATCACCAGATCGAGCGGCGTGCGCGACAACAGCCGCGCAATCGCCAGCGTGGTGAACTCGAAATAGGTCAGGCTCACGCCATCGCGCGCGGCCTCGACCGCTTCGAAGTGCTCGAGCAGATCGGCCGCAGCCACCATCGCTCCGTTGACGCGGCAGCGCTCTTCGAAGTGCACCAGATGCGGCTTGGAATACAGCCCCACGCGGTAGCCGGCGTGCAGCGCAATCGCCTCGAGCATGGCGCAGGTCGAGCCCTTGCCATTGGTGCCGGCCACGCTGATCACGGGGACGTCGAACGTCAGGTCCAGGCGCGCGCGGACCTGCTCCACGCGCTGCAGGCCCATGTCGATTTCTGTCGGATGCAGTTGCTCGCATCGGGCCAGCCAACCGGCCAGCGTGGTGGGCAGCGAAGACAAGCGGGTCAGGCCAGCGCGTCGGCGCTTTGTCGCTGCAAGATCGCGATCATCTGGGCGATCTCGGTGCGCAGTTCGCGGCGGTCGACGATCATGTCAACAGCGCCGGTTTGCAGCAGGAACTCGGCTCGCTGAAAACCTTCGGGCAACTTCTCGCGCACGGTGTTTTCGATCACGCGGGGCCCAGCAAAGCCGATCAGCGCCTTGGGCTCGGCGATCACCACATCGCCCATGAAGGCGAAGCTGGCAGACACGCCACCCATGGTCGGGTCGGCCAGCACGCTGATGTAGGGCAAACGCGCCTTGGCCAACCGCGTGAGCGCGGCATTGGTCTTGGCCATTTGCATCAGGCTGAGCAGGCCTTCTTGCATGCGAGCACCGCCGGTGGCGGTGAAACTGATGAAGGGGGTTTTTTGCTGCACGGCCGTCTCGACGCCGCGCACGAAGCGCTCGCCCACCACCGAGCCCATCGAGCCGCCCATGAACTGGAACTCGAAGCAAGCCACCACCACCGGCAGGCTGCACACCGCACCGCCAAACACCACGAGCGCATCGGTCTCGCCGGTGGCCTCGAGCGCTTGCTTGAGCCGCTCGGGGTACTTCTTGCTGTCCTTGAACTTCAGCGCGTCAACCGGCACCACCTCCTGGCCCAGTTCGTAGCGGCCTTCTTGGT
>CANFXR010000092.1 GCA_947451035.1 Burkholderiales bacterium | reverse complement strand
CCCACGGTGGGCAAGGGCGGCTTCGGCATCGGGGGCGCTTACGGCAAGGGCCGCGTGTACCGGCAGGGCACCTACATCGGTGATGCGTCGATGGCCCAGGTGACCATCGGGTTGCAACTCGGCGGCCAGAGCTACAGCCAGATCGTCTTTTTCGAGGACAAGCGCGCGCTCGACGAGTTCACCAGCGGCAACTTCGAATTCGGCGCCGAGGCGTCGGCCGTGGCCATCACGGCGGCGGCCGGCGCCAAGGCCAACACCGCCGGCAACTCGGCCGGCATGAGCGGCGGCGAGAACGATGCCAAGACGGTCGGCCGCTACGTCAAGGGCATGGCCACTTTCACCGTGGTCAAGGGCGGGCTGATGTACGAAGCCTCGATCGGCGGCCAGAAATTCAGCTACCAGGCGCGCTGAGTCGGCCCAACGCGTGAGTGTTCAATGAAGGAGAGCCCGCTTTGACCCACCCCCAAACGCTTCATCAACGATCGCTCACGGATCGCGATGGGTTCTGGACCGAGCAAGCGGCCTTGATCGATTGGCACCGGCCCTTCGAGCAGGTGTGCGACTACAGCAACCCGCCGTTCGCGCGCTGGTTCGTGGGCGGGCAGACCAACCTGTGCCACAACGCCGTTGACCGCCATCTGGTCGAGCGCGCCGACCAAAGTGCGCTCATCTGGGCCTCGAGCGAGACCGATCAGGAGTTGATCTACAGCTTTCGCGAGCTGCACGCCGAGGTGCAGTGCCTGGCTGCGGTGCTGCTGTCGCTGGGTGTGGAGCGTGGCGACCGGGTGCTGATCTATCTTCCGATGGTGCCGCAGGCGGTGTTTGCGATGCTGGCTTGCGCGCGCATCGGTGCGATCCATTGCGTGGTGTTCGGCGGCTTTGCCAGCGCCAGCCTGGCCACCCGCATCGACGACGCGCGGCCGGTGGTGATCATCAGCGCCGATGCCGGCAGCCGCGCGGGCAAGGTGATCGCCTACAAGCCGCTGCTCGACGAGGCCATGCGCCTGGCGGCCCACCCGCCGGCCAAGGTGCTGTTGGTCGATCGCGGCCTCAGCCCGATGGAGCGCGTGCCCGGACGCGACGAGGACTACGCCGCGCTGCGCCAGGCGCACCTCGATGCGGTGGTGCCTTGCGTGTGGCTCGACGCCACGCACCCGAGCTACACGCTGTACACCAGCGGCACCACCGGCAAGCCCAAGGGCGTGCAGCGCGACACCGGCGGCTACGCCGTGGCGTTGGCTGCCAGCATGAAACACATCTTTGACGGCCGCCCCGGCGAGACGTTCTTCAGCGGCAGCGACATCGGCTGGGTGCTCGGGCACAGCTACATCGTCTATGGCCCGCTGATCGCCGGCATGGCCACCATCCTCTTCGAAGGGCTGCCCACGCGGCCCGACGCCGGCATCTGGTGGAGCCTGGTCGAACGGCACAAGGTCTCGGTGATGTTCACCTCGCCCACGGCGATCCGGGTGCTCAAGAAGGCCGACCCGAAGTACCTCACGCAATACGACCTGAGTTCGCTGCGCCAACTCTTCTTGGCCGGCGAGCCGGTCGACGTGCCCACATCGAGCTGGATTTCGAACGCGCTGGGCAAGCCCGTCGTCGACAACTACTGGCAAACCGAAACCGGTTGGCCGATCCTCGCTCTCAGCCTGGGCGCCGAGGCAGTGAGCACGAGGCCGGGCAGCCCGGGCTTTGCCGTGTATGGGTACCACGTGCGCATCCTCGACGAGGTGAGCGGCAAGGAGCTCACCGCACCCAACCAGAAAGGCGTGCTGGCCATCGATGGCCCGCTGCCCCCCGGTTGCATGCAAACCGTGTGGCGCGACGACGGCCGCTTCATCAAGACCTACTGGAGTCAGGAGCCGGACCGCTGGGTCTACAACACCTTCGACTGGGGGATGCGCGATGAGGACGGCTACTACTTCATCCTCGGGCGCACCGACGATGTGATCAACGTGGCCAGCCACCGCATCGGTACCCGAGAGGTCGAGGAGGTCGTCGCCAGCCACGCAGCGGTGGCCGAGGTGGCGGTGGTCGGCGTGGCCGATGCAGTCAAGGGGCAGGTTCCCATGGCGTTTGCGGTGCTCAAGGACCACGCCAAGGCGGGCAGCGCCCACGCGTCGCGTCAACTCGAGGCCGAATTGATGAAGCTCGTCGACACGCAACTCGGCGCGGTGGCCCGACCGGCGCGCGTGTTTTTTGTCGGACTGCTCCCCAAGACCCGCTCGGGCAAGCTGCTTCGGCGCAGCATTCAGGCGCTGTGCGAGCAGCGCGATCCCGGTGACCTGACGACCCTCGACGACCCGGAAGCGCTGCGGCAGATCACCGCTGCATTGGCGGGCTGATCACCCGGCGGCAAAGACACCCCAAGGAGCGACCTCCTCAGGGGGATGGTCGAAGGCGTGCGGCTTGAACAGACTGGCGGCTACTCAACGCTGTGGATTGCCGCCATGCCTGAATCTGAAATGCCCTTATCGCGCCGTCACGTGCTGGCCGTTGTGGCCGGCCTGTGGCCTGCGGCCCCCTGGGCTGCTGCACGCACCGCCGCCGCAGATGCCGGCGCGCCGTCGATCGAGTTGCTGTCGAGCGCGCCGCTGGACGTCGATCCTGCCGGCCACCTGGTGAGCGAAAAGTTCGATGGCGTGCGTGCCATCTGGGACGGGCGCGGCCTGCGTTTTCGCAGCGGCCGGCCGATTGCGGCACCGGGCTGGTTCACCGAGGGCTGGCCTGCCGTTGCGCTGGACGGCGAGTTGTGGGGTGGGCGAGGGCGCTTCGATGTGACGTCGGCCAGTGTGCGCAGGTCAACGCCCGACGACGCCGAGTGGCGCGCGCTGCGGCTGATGGTGTTTGACTTGCCTGGAGCGGCGGGCACCTTCGCGCAACGCGCGCAACAAATCCAAACGCTGGTGCGAAGCGCTGCATCGAACACGCTCGTGGCGGTGGATCAGACCGAACTGGCCAACCGCGCCGCCCTGCGATCCCGACTCGATTCGGTGGTGCGTGGCGGCGGGGAAGGGCTGGTGCTGCACCGCGCCGACGCGCCGTGGGCAGCCGGACGCAGCACCGCGGTGCTCAAGCTCAAGCCGCTGCAAGACGCCGAAGCGCTCGTACTCGCCTGTGAGGCCGGACGCGGGCGGCTGGCCGGACTCATGGGCGCGCTGCGCGTGCGCAACGAATCCGGCATCGAGTTCCGCATCGGCAGCGGCTTCACCGACGCGCAGCGCCGGCATCCCCCCGCCGTGGGCAGCTGGATCAGTTACACCCACCGCGGCCACACCCCGTCGGGCGTGCCGCGTTTTGCGAGCTACTGGCGAGTGGCCGCGGCCGATCTGTGATGCGCTGCGGGGGTCAAAGCACCTCGCTGGCGAAGTCGGCCAGCCGCGAGCGTTCACCGCGCGCGAGCATGACGTGCCCGCTGTGCGGCCAGCCCTTGAAACGGTCGACCGCGTAAGTCAGGCCCGAGCTGCCTTCGGTCAGGTAGGGCGTGTCGATCTGCGCGAGGTTGCCCAGGCAGACGATCTTGGTGCCTGGGCCGGCGCGGGTGATGAGCGTTTTCATCTGCTTGGGCGTGAGGTTTTGCGCCTCGTCGATCAGCACGAACTTGTTGAGGAAGGTGCGCCCGCGCATGAAGTTCAGGCTCTTGATCTTGATCTTGCTGCGCACCAGGTCGTTGGTGGCCGCGCGCCCCCATTCGCCGGCGCCGCCGTCGGTCTTGGACAGCACCTCGAGGTTGTCGTCGAGCGCGCCCATCCACGGGCCCATCTTTTCTTCCTCGGTGCCGGGCAGGAATCCGATGTCTTCGCCCACGGGCACGGTCACGCGGGTGACGATGATCTCGGTGTAGCGGCGGTCGTCCATCACCTGGCTCAGGCCGGCGGCCAGCGTCATCAGCGTCTTGCCGGTGCCGGCGGTGCCGGTCAGCGTGATGAAGTCGCAGTCCGGGTCCATCAGCAAGTTGAGCGCGAAGTTCTGCTCGCGGTTGCGCGCGGTCACGCCCCACACGGCGTTCTTGGTGTGGGTGTATTCGCGCAGCGTGCGCAGCACGGCGGTCTTGCCGGTGATCTCGGTCACCTTGGCGTGCAGCGGCGCGGCGCCCGGGGCCTCGAGGTAGACGAACTGGTTGATCATCAGCGCGGGCACCATCGGGCCGCTGATGCGGTAGTAGGTGAAGCCGCCCTGGTTCCAGCTCTCCATGGTCTTGCCGTGGCGATCCCAGAAGTCGGCCGGCAACTGCAGCACGCCGGTGTAGAGCAGGTCGCCGTCATCGAGCGTCTTGTCATTGAAGTAGTCCTCGGCCGGCAGACCGAGCGCGCGCGCCTTGATGCGCATGTTGATGTCTTTCGACACCAGCACCACCGAGCGGTCGGGCCGCTGCTCGCGCAGCGCTTGCACCACGCCCAGGATCTGGTTGTCGGCCTTGCCCTGGGGCAGACCGGCCGGCAGCGTCACGTTCACCAGGTTGGTCTGGAAGAACAGCTTGCCGGTGGCTTCGCGGTGCCCGGTTTGCGACAGCTGCAGGCCTTCGCTCATGCCGTTGATGTCGCGTGAGCTCATTTGCGCGGCCAGCGCATCGAGATCGCGGCTGACCTGACGCGCATTGCGCGCCACCTCGGTCATGCCCTTCTTGTGATCGTCGAGCTCCTCGAGCGTGATCATCGGCAGATACACATCGTGCTCGTCGAAACGGAACAGGCTCATCGGGTCGTGCATCAGCACATTGGTGTCGAGCACGAACAGCTTGGCCGGACCGGTGCCGCGCGGCTTGACCGCTCGTGCCTTGGGCTCGGGCCGTTCCGCCACCGCAGGCCGGTGCGGCGTGGGTGCGGCGGCGGCCGCAGGCACCACTCGCGCCTCGGCGGGTTTCAGGGTGGCGACAGGGACCGGTTCGGCCGGGGCGCTGACGCGCGGTGATCGTTTGCCCGGTTTGGGTGCGGCTTGCGACTCAAAGTCGACCACAGACAACTGGGCGGCACGTTTGGCAGGCGGCTTGGGAAGTGGCATGGGTCAGGGCAACAGTGAGGAGGCTGGAAAACAAAAAAGCCGCACAGAACCGGGTGCGGCTTTCGAGGTCAACGTGCGCGTTTTGAAGATCGGGCATGAATCATTATGCACACGAGATGGTGTCAGTCCGGGCGCGTTCACCGGGGTTGACACGCGCGGTGATCAGGCACAAAAAAGCCGGCGATGCAGCCGGCTTTCTTGAGACGACGGGCAAGCCCGGGGTCTGGATCAGGCGCCTTTTTTGAGCGCCTGAGCGGCGGCCAGCACTTCCTCGACGTGGCCAGCCACCTTGAGGCCGCGCCACTCGCCGCGCAGCACGCCGGAGCCGTCGATCAGGAAGGTGCTGCGCTCGATGCCCTTGACCTTCTTGCCGTACATGATCTTGTTTTTGACCACGCCGAACATGTGGCACAGCTTTTCTTCGGTGTCGGCAATCAGCTCGAACGGCAGCTCCAGGTTCTGCTTGAACTTGTCGTGCGACGTCATGTTGTCGCGCGAAACGCCGAATACCACCGCGCCCGCCTTCAGGAATTCCTTGTGGTGGTCGCGAAACTGCATGGCCTCGGTGGTGCAGCCGGGGGTGTTGTCCTTCGGGTAGAAGTACAGCACGACGGTCTGGTTGGCATAAGCCTGAGGGGTGAACTTGACCCCTCCTGTGGCAAGCGCTTCAAATTCCGGGAGGATCTTATTGAGTGCTGGCGTCATGAGGTTTCTAGGGAAGTCGCCAGCGCGGGCGTGGCCGCAGATTATAGGTTGAGCAAACGCCCCTCGGGATTCAATCGCTCAGCTCAATCAGTGCTCGAACAGCAATGCTGCCAGCACGGCGCGCCCTTCGGCGAGCAACACGTTGTAGGTTCGGCACGCCGCGGCGGTGTCCATCGACTCGAAACCGATGCCCTTTTCGATCAGCGCGCGCAGACACGAGGGCGGCGCAAAGCGCATCTTCTGGCCGCTGCCAAAGATCACCAGCTCGGGCTCGTGCGCGGCCAGTTCGGCGAAATGGTCGGCGCTGAGCAGCTCGAAGCGCTGTGCCGACCACGTGGTCACCGTGCCTCGCCAGGGAACCACCACGCTGGTGGTGTGGGTGATGCCGTTGACCACCACGCCGTCCTTGCCGTGGCGGGCGATCGCGTTGGTGCCTTCGATGCGTTCTGCGTGCAGTTTCAAGCTCGTCAACTCCGAAGTCGTGCGGCGTAAAATTGTAGGCTTCGCGTCGCGCCGGCGCGGTCCCGGAGACCCTGCTGTGAAACCCATTGCCAAGTCGAGCAAGCTCGCCAACGTGTGCTACGACATCCGCGGCCCGGTGCTGGACAAGGCGCGGCAGATGGAAGAAGAGGGCCAGAAGGTCATCAAGCTGAACATCGGCAACCTCGCGGTGTTCGGCCTCGAGCCTCCCGAAGAGATCGTGCAGGACATGATCCGCAACCTGCCGCACAGCGCAGGCTACACCGACAGCAAGGGCCTGTTCGCGCCACGCAAGGCGGTGGTGCACTACATGCAGGAAAAGCAGGTGCGCGGCGTGACGGTCGACGACGTCTTCCTGGGCAATGGGGCGTCCGAGCTGATCACCATGAGCATGAACGGTCTGCTCAACGACGGCGACGAAGTGCTCGTGCCGGCGCCCGATTACCCGCTGTGGACCGCCTCGGTCGTGCTGTCGGGCGGCACCGCGGTGCATTACCTGTGCGACGAGCAGTCGCAGTGGCACCCCGACATCGCCGACATCCGCAGCAAGATCACGCCCAGAACCCGGGCCATCGTGATCATCAATCCGAACAACCCGACCGGCGCGCTGTACCCCGAAAGCGTCTTGCGCGACATCGTCGAGGTGGCGCGTGAGCACCAGCTGATCGTGTTTGCCGACGAGATCTACGACAAGACGCTGTTCGATGGGGAAACCCACACCAGCATCGCCTCGCTGGCCGACGATGTGTTCTTCGTCACCTTCAACGGCCTGAGCAAGAACTACCGCTCGTGCGGCTACCGCGCGGGCTGGATGGTGGTGTCGGGCGCCAAGGCGCCGGCCGCCGACTACATCGAAGGCCTGAACATGCTGGCTTCGATGCGGCTGTGCTCGAACACGCCCGGCCAGTTGGCGATCCAGACCGCGCTGGGCGGCCACCAGAGCATTTGCGAGCTGGTCGCGCCCGGCGGGCGGCTGTGCCGTCAGCGCGATCTGGCCTACGAGATGCTCAACCAGATTCCGGGCGTCAGCGTGGTCAAGCCCAAGGCGGCGCTCTACATGTTTCCGCGGCTCGATCCCGAGATGTATCCGATCGCCGACGACCAGCAGTTCGCCTACGAGTTGCTGGCCGCCGAGAAGGTGCTGATCGTGCAGGGCAGCGGCTTCAACTGGCCGCAGCACGATCACTTCCGGCTGGTGTTTCTGCCGAACTCCGACGACCTTGCCGAGGCGATCCGTCGCATCGCGCACTTCCTCGAGCAATACCGCAAGCGCCACGCCAAGTGACGTTTGCGCGGCTGGCGCTTCAGGCGCCCGCCTCTTCATTCACCCGAACCGCAGCGGCTTCGAGCCCACACCTTTCATGAATCCGATCCGAGTTGGCCTTTTGGGCGCAGGCACCGTGGGCAGCGGCACATTCAACGTGCTGCGCCGCAACCAGGAAGAAATCCAGCGTCGCGCCGGTCGCGGCATCGAAATCACCATGGTCGCCGACCTCGACACCGCGCGCGCCCGTGCGCTGGTGGGCGATGGCGTGCTGGTGGTGGCCGATGCCCGTGAGGTCGTCAACCACCCCGACATCGACATCGTCGTCGAGCTGATCGGCGGCTACGGCGTGGCGCGCACGCTGGTGCTCGAAGCCATCGCCGCCGGCAAGCACGTGGTCACCGCCAACAAGGCGCTGCTCGCCGTGCACGGCACCGAGATCTTTGCCGCCGCCCGTGAAAAGGGCGTGGTCGTGGCCTTCGAAGCCGCGGTGGCCGGTGGCATTCCGATCATCAAGGCGCTGCGCGAAGGCCTCACGGCCAACCGCATCCAGTGGATCGCCGGGATCATCAACGGCACCACCAACTTCATCTTGTCGGAGATGCGCTCGAAGGGGCTGGACTTCGGCGTGGTGCTCAAGGAAGCGCAGGCGCTCGGTTACGCCGAAGCCGACCCCACGTTCGACATCGAAGGCATCGACGCGGCGCACAAGCTCACGCTGATGAGCGCCATCGCGTTCGGCGTGCCCGTGCAGTTCGACCGCGCGCACGTCGAAGGCATCACCGCGCTGCAAGCCGCCGACATCGGCTACGCGGAACACCTGGGCTACCGCATCAAGTTGCTGGGCATCACCAAGCGGCGCGATGATGCCGGCGGCATCGAACTGCGCGTGCACCCGACGCTGGTGCCCACCAAGCGCCTGATCGCCAACGTCGAAGGCGCCATGAACGCCGTGATGGTGCAAGCCGATGCCGTGGGCAGCACGCTGTACTACGGCAAGGGCGCGGGCTCCGAGCCGACCGCGTCGGCGGTGATCGCCGATCTGGTCGACATCACCCGGCTGCACACCGCCGATCCGCACCACCGCGTGCCGCATCTGGCGTTCCAGCACGACGCGCTGGCCGCCACGCCGGTGCTGCCGATGGAGCAGACCGTCACTTCGTTCTACCTGCGGCTGCAAGTCACCGACCAGGCCGGTGTCATGGCGCGCATCGCCGGCATCCTGGCCGAGCACGCCATCTCGATCGACGCGCTGCTGCAGCGCCCGAACGACGGCCAAAGCGGCGCGGGCACCGCGCACACCGATGTGATCATCCTCACGCACGACACCGTCGAGTCCGAGATGAACCGCGCCATCGCGCAGATGCAGGCGTTGCCCACGGTGCTCGCACCGATCGTGCGCATCCGCAAGGAAGAACTCAGTTGAACCGCGCGCACATCCCAGGAGCGATCGCTTGAAGTACCAGAGCACCCGCGGTCACGCCGAACTGCGCAGTTTTTGCGAGATCCTGCTCGAGGGGCTGGCCCCCGACGGCGGCCTGTACCTGCCCACGCATTACCCGCGCATCGACGCGGCCACGCTCGCGCGCTGGCGCGGCCTGCGCTATCACGAGCTCGCGTTCGAGATCTTGTCGCTGTACATCGACGACATCCCGGCCGATGACCTGCGCGCCCTCACCGCGCGCACCTACACGCCCGAAGTCTTCGGCTCGCCCGAGATCACGCCGCTCAAGCCGCTCGACCGCGCCGCCAGCACGCCCGAAGGCGTCGATGTGTCCCTGCAGGCGCTGTCCAACGGCCCGACGCTCGCGTTCAAGGACATGGCCATGCAACTGCTCGGCCAGTTGTTCGAGTACGAACTCGCGCGCCGCGGCGAAACGCTCAACATCCTGGGCGCCACCTCGGGCGACACCGGCAGCGCGGCCGAATACGCCATGCGCGGCAAGAAGAACGTGCGCGTGTTCATGCTCAGCCCGCTGGGCCGCATGAGCCCGTTCCAGCAGGCGCAGATGTTCAGCCTGCAAGACCCCAACATCCACAACCTGGCCATCGAAGGCGTCTTCGATGACTGCCAGGACATCGTCAAGGCCGTCTCCAACGACCTCGATTTCAAGCGCCGTCACCACATCGGCACTGTCAACTCGATCAACTGGGCGCGGCTGCTCGCGCAGGTTGTCTACTACTTCGCGGGCTACTTCCAGGCCACGCGCAGCAACGACGAGCAGGTCAGCTTCGCGGTGCCGTCGGGCAACTTCGGCAACATCTGCGCCGGCCATGTCGCGCGCATGATGGGCTTGCCGATCCGCCACCTGGTGCTGGCCACCAACGAGAACAACGTGCTCGACGAGTTCTTTCGCACCGGCACCTACCGCGTGCGCGGCAGCGCCGAGACGCACGAGACCTCCAGTCCGTCTATGGACATCTCCAAGGCGTCGAACTTCGAGCGCTTCGTGTTCGATCTGCTCGGCCGTGACGGCGAGCGCACGAAGCAGTTGTTCAAGACCGATGTCGAGCAGCACGGCTCGTTCACCGTCACCGACGACGAGTTCGCCCGCACCACGCAGTTCGGCTTCGTGTCGGGCACCAGCACCCACGCCGACCGGCTGGCCACCATCCGCGACACCTACCGCCGCTTCGGCGTGGTGATCGACACACACACCGCCGACGGCCTGAAAGTCGGCCGCGAATGCATCGACTGGGGCGTGCCGATGATCGTGCTCGAGACCGCGTTGCCCGCCAAGTTCGCCGAGACCATCGTCGAAGCCATCGGCATCGAGCCCGACCGTCCCCCGGCCATGCGCGGCATCGAAGACCTGCCCAAGCGGTTCGAGGTCATGCCGCCCGATGTGCAGTTGATCAAGACCTACCTCAGCGAGCACGTTTGACGCCCGCCGCACCTGCGCCACGCCCGCCCTTGCTCGATCTCGACGAGGCGCTGGGGCGGCTGCTGCGCTTGGTGGCACCGTTTGCGGCCGACACGGCCGAATCGATCTCGACGTTTGACGCGCGCGGTCGCGTGCTCGCTGCCGATCTGCGCTCGCTGATCGACGTGCCGCCGGCCGACAACACCGCGATGGACGGCTACGCGCTGCGCTGCGCCGATGTGCCCGCCGCCGGCGTCAGCCTGCCGGTG
>CANFXR010000091.1 GCA_947451035.1 Burkholderiales bacterium | reverse complement strand
GGGCGCCGGCTGGTCGAGCTCGAGTTCAGCCTGCCCGCCAGCCACCTGGCCGCGGGCGATCTGGCCGCCGCGATGCGCGATCACAACTACCCGGTGCCGGCACTCGAGTTCGGCTCGCTCGAGGGCTACCTGCGCGGCTTCATCGATCTGGTGTTCGAGCACGACGGGCGGTTTTATGTGCTCGACTGGAAATCCAACCACCTGGGCGACGGCCCCGATCAGTACGGCCAGCCGCACCTGATGGCCGCCCTGACCGGCAACGGCTACCACCTGCAATACCTGCTCTACACGGTGGCGGTGCACCGCTATTTGCAGCAGCGCATGCCGGGCTACCAGTACGACAAGCACTTCGGCGGTGTGCTGTACCTGTTCGTGCGCGGCGTGCGCCCCGGCTGGCGCGATGCGGCTGGCGCGGCCACCGGCGTGTACGCCCACAAACCCACGCTCGCGTGCGTGCAGCGCCTGTCGGACCTGCTCTGAGTCACCAGCCCACCCGCATGAACACCTCGCCATCCACACCGCCCTCAGGCGCCGAGCAACTCGCGCAAGGCTTTGCGCTGCACGTCGAGCAGTGGCTGCGCCGGCAAGGCTGCGACACCGCGCAGATCGACACGCTGCGCCACGCCGCTCAGGCGGTGAGCCTGGCCACCAGTGACGGCCATGTGTGCGTCGCGCTGGCCGAGGTGGCCGCCTCGATGGCCGGCGCCATCAGCGTCGATGCGCTGCGATCAACGCTGCGGGCCTCGGGCGTGGTGGGCACGCCAGCGGCACCGGGTTCGCTGCCGCTGATCCTCGATGAGCAGGACCGGCTTTACCTGCACCGCTACTTCAACTACGAGCAGCGCCTGGCGCGCCGGCTGATGCGTGCGGCCAGCGCGCCGCCGTGCGCCGTGAGCGAGGTGGCGCGCATGCAGTTGAACGCGCTGTTCGAGGCCAACGCACAGCGCACCGGCGGCGCGGCCGACTGGCAAAAGCTCGCTGCCGCGCTGGCCTTGCGCCAGCACCTCACCGTCATCAGCGGCGGCCCGGGCACCGGCAAGACGACCACCGTGGTCAACCTGCTGGCCTGCCTGATCGCGCAAGACCCGGGATGCCGCATTGCGTTGGCCGCGCCCACCGGCAAGGCGGCCGCGCGCATGCTCGAAGCGCTGCGAGCGCGCGCCGAACACCTGCCGGATCACATCCGCGAGCGGCTGCCCAGCGCCTCGTTCACCATCCACCGGCTGCTCGGGGTGTCGCCTGCCGGAGGCTTCATTCACCACGCCGGTAACCCGCTGGCCATCGACGCGCTGGTGGTCGACGAGGCCTCGATGCTCGACTTGTCGCTGGCCACGCAGTTGCTCGAAGCGGTGAGCGATGCCGCTCGCATCATCTTGCTGGGCGACAAGGACCAGCTCTCGGCGGTGGAATCGGGCGCGGTGTTCTCGGAGCTGAGCGCTGATCCCGGCCTCAGCGTCGCCTGCCGGCACGATCTGGCCGAGGGGTGCGGCCTGAGCGCCGCGCAGATCACGCCGCCTGCGGCCAGCCAGCCCAGCGCGCTGCAAGACGCGGCCGTGTGGTTCAACCGCAACTTCCGCTTTGCCGCCGACTCGGGCATCGGGCGGCTGGCCGGCGACATCAACCACGCGCGCGCCGAAGAGGCGATCGACTGGCTGCGCGAGGGGCAAGACGCTTCGGTGCGCTGGCTGGACGACGGCGGCATGGCACCCGGCGAGGCCACGTTGCGCGAGCTGGCAAGCGGCTACGCGCCCTACCTCGAGGCGGTGCGCCGCGACCCCGCCGACCATGCGGCCATCACCCGCGCGTTCGATGCCTTCCGGGTGCTGTGCGCGGTGCGCGAAGGCCCGCGCGGCGTGCTCGCCATCAACGAGCTGATGACGCGCCAGGCCCGTGAACACCTCGGCCTGGCACCGGCGGGCGGTCGCGATGGCGCCTCGGCCTGGTACCCGGGCCGCCCGGTGATGGTGTTGCGCAACGACCCGCTGCTCCAGCTGTTCAACGGTGACATCGGCATCGCGCTGCCTGCGGCTGGCGGCGTGGCCGGCGATGACGCAGGCTCAACCCATGAGCTGCTGGTGTGGTTTGCGCAAGCGGGTGGCGGTTTCCGCGCGGTGGCGCCGGCGCGTTTGCCGTCGCACCAGACCGCCTACGCGATGACGGTGCACAAGGCGCAGGGCTCGGAATTCAACGATGTGCTGGTGCTGCTGCCCGGCCAACGCAGCCGCGTCGTCACCCGCGAGTTGCTCTACACCGCCGTCACGCGGGCACGCCAGAGCGTGGCCATCGCCTCGGGGGTCGAGGTGCTGAGGGCCGCCATCGCATCGTCGACCGTGCGCCACGGCGGGCTGCTGTCGCGATTGCGTGAGGCGGCCACGCCTGCGGGCTGATTCAGCCCCGCGGACGGCTACCGCTCAGGACGGGTTCCAGCGCAGCCAGACCCAGGCGCACAGGCTGCTGCCGATGGCCCACAGCATCCAGGTCTCGGACACCGCATACGGAAACAGCATCAGCGCGAAGCCGGTCCAGGTCAGGCTGCTCTGCTCGGTCTTGCGGCCGCGGCGAAAGCCGATGTAGCCCACGATGCCGAACACGATCGAGCCCACGATGTACCAGGCACCGGGCAGGGCCAGGTCGAGAGATTCAAGTGCGGTCGATGCGTCCATGGCGGAATGTGGCTTTTGAGTTCAAGTCGGGCGATCGTATCTGCGCCAGCGCCCGCTCGTCAGCCGCGCATGACGGTCAGCCGCTCGCCGGTGCCGCCGCTCCATGCCGGGAACACGTCGGCCAGCCTGGCGTCAGACACACCGAGATGGCGTTCGCACACCTGCGCGAGCACCTGCCGGAAATCGGTGGTGACCGCGAGGTCGCGGCCGTCGTGCAGCGCCGCGGCGTCCAGCCCCGGCCAGCGACCATGAACCTTGCCGCCGGCCACGTGGCCGCCGATCAGCCACATCACGTTGGCATGGCCATGGTCGGTGCCGCCGTTGCCGTTTTGGCGCACGGTGCGTCCGAACTCCGACATCACGACCACCACCGTGTCATCGAGCACCGGCCCCAGTCCCGTGGCCAAAGCGGACAGGCCCTGCCCCAACGGCGCGAGGCGGTTGGCCAGTTGTCCGGTGGCCGCACCCTGATTCGCGTGGGTGTCCCAGCCGCCCACCGCCATGAAGGCGAACTGCACCTGTTCGTTGTTGCGCATCAGTCGCGCAAGCCGGGAAGCGTCCTGCGCAAAGCCGTTGGGCAACGGTGCGCCGTTGCTGGCGGCTTGCATCTCCTGCGCCAGACCGTCTCCGCTCATCGAGTCCACCACCTCGCGGTGCGCCTGCTGCGACTGCCGAAACGCCTGGGACACCTTGTCGTCGCCGGCATACAGCGCGCCAAAGGCGTCGCTCACCTTGGGGCGATCGAGCACGCCGGGCTTCGTCGCTGAGTGGCCTGAGGCGATGGTGGCCACCGGCTGGCGCCCCGAGAAAATGCGCGGCAGCACGGGGCCGATGCTCACCGCCCGCGCCGCGCTGGCGCTGCCAGCGGCCTGCGGCAGCGCGCCGATCAGGCGGTTCAGCCAGCCGTCCGGCGTGGCCTTGAGGCCGGGCGTGGCCGATTCCATGTAGTCCTGAGCGTCGAAGTGCGAGCGCGTGCTATCGGGCGATCCCGAAGCGTGCACGAAGCCCAGCTGGCCCGAGTGCCACAACGGCATCAGCGAAGCGAGGGCCGGGTGCAAACCAAAGCGCCCGTCGAGGTCAAGCACGCCACCCTCGGCACCGGGCCGCGCCAGCGCGATCGACGAACGCGCCTGCGGGTAGCCGGGGTCCGTGTAGGGCACGACCACGCTCAGGCCGTCGACCGCCCCGCGCAACAGGATCACCACCAGCCGGCGCCCGCGCACTTTCGCAGCCGGGTTTGTCGCGGCCCAGGCCGTGGCGCCAACCGGCAGTAGCCCCGAAGCGAGGGCGGCCGCGCGCTGGATCAGGTGACGTCTTTGCATGGGGGTGGGCCTGCTGTCAGTGACGCATGAAGTCAGGACTGCCGAGCACCATCGCGGCTCGCAGCGACGGGTCGGCCTGCGCGACGGAAGCGCGCGTCCGGGCTGAAATGGTGTCGCCCAAAACGGCGAGCAACGTGTCCGCATCGAGCGGCGGCGTGGTCCCCTCGGGGTCGAAGCGGGGCCCGCTGCGCTCGTCTTGCCGGCCCTGAGCGCGTGGCAGGTGGCGCAGACCGCCGCGGGCATCCGGCGCTTGCGTCAGTCGCGCCAAAGGCAACTTGCCCGACGCGAGCGCGGTGGCGAAGCCGATGCGGCCGGTGACGGCATCCGGGTTCAGCCACGCCTGCTCGGTGTTCTTGTAGCCGTCGGGGGTCTGGCAGCCGTACAGCGGCATCCCGAGCTGGTGGAGCGTGGCCAGCAGGGGACGCACATTGGCCGCCGGCAGTCGGGCTGCGCGCATCGACGAGACGACGTAGCGGTACGGCGTCTTGAACTTGCCCGAGCGAACCGCCGGGTCGCGGAATTCGGCGCTGTCGAACAGCGTCTTCAAGACCGCGCCGATGTGGCCGTCGGTGTCGGCAAAGCGCCGCGCCAGGCGGTCCACCAGCGCGGGTGGCGGCTCATCGGCCACGAAGTACTGCGCGAGCTCGTAGGCCAGATGGTGCGCCGTGGCCGGGTGCGATGCCAGCACGTCGAGCGCCCACTCGCCCTCGGCCTGACCACGCCCGCCCACGTGGCGACCCAGCCAGTCCTTGTCGCCGTTGTCATGGCGGCGCGCGTCAAAGACGAAGGCCGAGTTGCCGCTGCCCTGGCCGCGAAGGTCCAGCGTCCAGCCGGTCAGCATGCGCGCGAGCTCGGTCACGTCGCGTTGCGTGTAGCCGCCATCGGTGCCCAGCGTGTGCAACTCCATCAGCTCGCGCGCGTAGTTCTCGTTCAGCCCGGTGGCTTTGCCCCGTGCCACGGCCCCGGCAGCAGAGGGCTGCACCGCAGCCGACGACAGCCAGTTGTCCAGATAGAACAGCATCGCCGGGTGGTGGGCGGTGGCGCCGAGCAGGTCCCGAAAACGACCCATCACGTGCGGGCGTATGGCTTCGCGCTCGTAGTTCTCGACGAGCACGTGGTCCAGGCCCTTGCCGCTGTAGACGTTGAAGTGGTTGAACCAGAAGTCGACCATGACCTCCTGGAGCTGGCGCGGGCTGTCGATGGCGAGCAGCAGCCGCTGCTCACCGGACTCCAGGGTCTCGCGCTCGTAGAGATCGCGGCGCATGGTCTGGTTCGGCTCACCCGCGCTGCGGGCCTGACGTGCCTGGCGGAACTGCGCCATCAGCTCACGCTGGGACAGGTGCGTCGAGCGCAGGGCATCGAGACTGTGCTGCAAGGCCGCAGGCACGCTGATGCGCTCGGGGTGCAACTGCTCGTCGATGTAGCCGTCGATGCCCAACTGGCGCACGCGCTCCACGTCGGCCGGCGTGGGGCCGTAGGCGAGCCGGTTCAGCACATGAAACACCTGTGCATCGGACGGTGGGGCGGCGAACGCCGATGCTGTGAGAAAAACGCACAGCCCCCACACCGCCACCCACCGCTTGGCGAGTCCGCACCGCCGCACGACGAGGTGCCGCAGCCGCGTCACTTGCCGATTTCGCGGCTGACCTGGTTTTCCTGCTGGTTCAGCGTCTTTTGTTCCTGTCGGGTGATGTGGCCACCGTTCTGGCTGGCCATGGCGCGCTCTTCCTTGCGGATCTGGCGATCCTCGCGGTGCAGCGCGGCGGCTTGCGGTTGGGAGATCTCGCCTTGCTTGACCTCGGTCTTGATGCGCTGGTTCTGCTTGGCCAGCCTGTCGTTGACCTGTTCGCGCCGCGGGTGATTCTTCTGCCAGGCCGTATCGCCAGGCTCGGCCGCCATCGCGCTGCCAGCGGCAACGCACAGGCTGAAGATCAAGGTGAGCGCAGTCATCGGGGATTTGTGTGTCATGGTCGGGGCCATCGTTGAGGGACGCAGGCAACCTGCTGAGGAGGTCAACGCCCCAAGCGCACGTGTCGTGCACGCGTTTCATCACTTTCGAGGCCGCCGCGTGAAATAGTCATGAACACGCACTGCAGCTGCCCCGGCACATTGGATCGCCTCGGCGCTTGCAGGTCGTGTGCCGCGACCCCATGTGCCATCCGACAACCAGCGAGACACTCGCCAATCGGCCCGCCGCGCTGCCATTTCACTGAGGACACCCCTCCATGGACATCGACCCGAACGACCTCATCGAAACCGCCCGGTCCGCCAGCGCCCAGCACGAGGTGCGCTCGGCCCGCCTGAACGCGGCCGTGGCCATCACCGTGGCCGTGCTGGCCACCTTCATGGGCATATGCAAGGTCAAGGACGACAACATCGTCCAGGCGATGCAGCAAGCGCAAGCCGACAAGCTCGATCACTGGGGCTTTTATCAAGCCCGCAACCTGCGCCAGGAAATCGCCGAATCCACGCTGACCCAGCTCGATCTGGCTCGCCTGTCGGCGCCGCCATCGAGCGCTGCGGCCTACGACGCGGCCATCACCAGATACCGCACGGCCGCACAGGATCAATCGAGAAAGAAGGACGAGCTCAAGCTGCTGGCCGAACAGGACCAGAAGAACTACGACGCGCTG
The DNA here is from genome assembly GCA_947451035.1 of Burkholderiales bacterium. GTDB lineage: Bacteria > Pseudomonadota > Gammaproteobacteria > Burkholderiales > Burkholderiaceae_C > PBB1. The sequence goes on along the minus strand of CANFXR010000091.1, from coordinate 4,147 downwards.
AATTACCGCGATGACCAGTTCGACCTGTCCGACGCGCTCATCGCCGTGGCCATCGCCATGCTGGCCGTGACGGCACTGACGCGGCTGTGGGCGCTTTTCTGGGCGTCGCTGATTCCCACCGTGCTGGGCATCCTGATGGGCGTGGCCGGGTTGGCGGCGCTTGAAATCCATCCGGATGCCTTGATGCGGCTGCTGTCTTGAGCCACAGTTGCCGCACATCGAAGGGTCTGCGTGCCCCGATGGCTGCACGTTGACCGAACACGCACGGAACTCCACGCTTCGCGCCTGACCCAAGAAGCCCCCGTCTCCACTTTCACGGATTCACAACAACCATGTTTCACAAGACCGTTCGCCAGTTGATGGCCGCCACCGCCTTGAGCGTGTTCGCCTTGTCCGCCTCGGCGTTGCCGAGCCTTGAGGCCGTCAAGGCCGAGGCTCAAAAAGGCAACTACGCGCAGGCGCAGACCATGATGGAAGAAGTGGTCGCCGCCAAGCCGTCAAGCGCGCGCGCCCACTACATCTACGCCGAGATCCTGGCGCACAACAAGCGCTTTGACGAGGCGGCCCGTCAGGCCACCACGGCGGGCACGCTCGACCCGGCGATCGGCTTCACCGATCCGGCCAAGTTCAAGGCGTTTGAAGCCCTGCTCGAGCGCGAGCAGCGCGAGGCGAAGGCGCCCGCGCATGCCGCGGTGGCCGCACCGGTCATGGTCGCGCGTCCAGCGCCGGCGCCTGAGCCTGCATCGGGCATCCCGAGCTGGGTCTGGATCGCCGGGCTGCTCGCGTTTGGCGCGCTGGCCTGGTCGGCATTGCGGCGGCCAACGCCAGCCGCATCAGGGGCGATGCCCATGGCGATGGGCGGCGCACCGGCTGGTTTTCCGGCGGCCGGTGGTGGCTACGGCAACAACTACGGCAACGGCTATGGCCCGGGCGCCATGCCACAGCAAGGCAGCGGGATGATGGGTGTGGGTCTGGCGGCAGTCGGCGGCATCGCCGCGGGCATGCTGGCGGAAAAAATGATGAGCGGGGGCAGCCACGAATCGATGGCCGCTGCAGCGTCAACACCGAATCAAAGCGGTCTGGTGCCCGGCATGTTCGATGACGCCGGCGCTGCGTCGTCGGCGGCGTATGAGTTGCAGCAAGAACCCGTCGACTTCGGCAGCGGCGACGACTGGGGCGGTGACGCGTCGCTCGGCGGTTCAGACGACTGGTGATCCCACGGGTGAGGCGTGCGGCGCGACCGCCCGCCTCACACGGGGTCGAGCGGCAGCCAGATCTCGTTGCGGCGCATGAACCACAAGGTCCACGGCGGGTCGTAGCGCGAGTAGACCGGCGGGCCTGAGGCTTTCAGGCCCGCCGCCGTCAGCGCCGACTCCAACTCGCTCAGGTGCTCGTTGTAGTTGGCGTCCGACCAAAAGCCCGTGTAGCGAATCACCGCCACCTTGGTGGCGGGCACGTCGCGCAACTGCACGCGGGTATCGATCGGCTGCGGCGCCGATCCGGCACTCACCCCCTTGGGCAACACGAACTGCACCCGGAATCCGCCCGCGGCCGCCGTCTGCGTGACGGGCGCGGTCATCTCGAGCTTCACCGGCTCGGGTGTTTGCGTGACCGGCGCGGTCATCTCGAGTTTTCGCTCGCCCTTGTTCTTGCCGAAGATGTAGGCCGCCAGCACGCGAAAGCCGGCATTGCCCGCCTCGTCGGCCGGTGCATCGATCAGCACCTCGGCCACGGCGTAGGGCTCGTACTGGCGGATCTCGATCTCGCCCAGGCGGCTCACCACGGTGTAGCCCGGTTCGGCGGTGGCGTGGCCGAACAGCGGCCACATCAGCAGGGTCAGGACGATCAGCAATCGGTTCATGGTCATTCGTGCGGCAGGTTGTTGATGGGAGCAGGTTGGCGCACGCACAGCGCGCGCATGTGAAATCCGTAGTGCACCGACACCGTGGCGCGGTTGCCCTTGGACAGGCTCACGCTCCAGGCTTCCTCGCCGGCGTAGCGCTCGCGCGTCCACTGGCGCGCGCTGGTCAGCTTGAAGCCGCCCGGCACCTTGCAGTCGGACGGGCCGCAGCGCACGGTCACGGTGGCCGCCGGGTCGTACAGCGAGTTCAGTTCGGCCACCGAAGGCAGCCGCCACGCATCGCCCTGGATCTTGCAACGCAGCTGGGCCTGGTTCCAGTCGACGTCAGCAGCGTTGTCCGCGGCCGTCCAGAGCAAGCCGGTGGCCAGGTTGCCGATCACGCCATCGGACACCGCCGCAAAGCCCACGCCCGCCGGCGCGCTGGCAGCGGCGTCCACCGCCACCGGTTCGACTTGCGCGCGCACGGGCGATGCGCCCAGCGCCAGCCACAGCGCCGACAGGCCCACTGCCCGGCGCATCAGGGTGCGGGTCTCGCCACGCAAAAAGGTCTTGTTCATGGATGTCTCCGGCGTCACAGGGACGAATGAAAGGCAGTGCGGCAGTGTCACCGGATGGGCAACGCTCCCCGGTTCTGGAATGGCCCCAAAAACCAGTTCCTGATGTACCCCGAGACCGTCAAAGCGCCAATGATGGCGCGCAAAATGCTTGTTCCGTGCAGTTGTCTGAGGAGCCGTGATGCGACGCGTTGTATTCAATCAAAAAGGCGGGGTCGGCAAGTCGACCATCACCTGCAATCTGGCCGCCATCGCGGCGCACCGCGGCCAGCGCACGCTGGTGATCGACCTTGACCGCCAAGGCAACTCCAGCCGCTACCTGGCCGGTGATGCCGTCGATGAAGCCGGTGCCGGCGCGGCCGAGTTCTTCGAGTCGACGCTCAAATTCAGCGTGCGTGCGGCCGACACGGGCGACTTCATCATGGAAACGCCCTGGGACAACTTGCACCTGATGCCTGCCAGCGCCGCACTCGACGAGTTGCACGGCAAGCTCGAGAGCCGCCACAAGATCTACAAGCTGCGCGATGCGCTGCTTGAGCTGGCCGACGACTACGACACCATCTGGATCGACACGCCGCCGGCGCTCAATTTCTACACGCAGTCGGCGTTGATCGCGGCGCAAGGCTGCCTGATCCCGTTCGACTGCGACGACTTCTCGCGCCGCGCGCTGTACGGTCTGCTCGAAAGCGTCAAGGAAATCCAGGCCGACCACAACGCCGACCTCGTCGTCGAGGGCATCGTGGTCAACCAGTTCCAGCCGCGTGCCAGCCTGCCGCAGCGCACGGTGCAAGAGCTCATCGACGAAGGCCTGCCCGTGCTGCAGCCCTACCTGGGCGCCAGCGTGAAGATCAAGGAATCACACGAACTGTCGTGCCCAATGATTCACCTCGATGCGCGCCACAAGCTGACGCAATCGTTCGAGTCGCTCTACGACGCGTTGAGCTGATCCGCTCGACGCGGTCTCAGGTCGCGCTCAAGGCGACTCGATGTACTTGGCAGACAGCAGCCCGTTCGGGCCGAATCGCAATTCGCACACGCTCGGGCTGCCTTGTGGCGTGGCCATGGGCGGAGCCTCGATCAGCACGCGGCCGTCGTAGGCGGTCTCGACCTCGTAGCCGCGCGCTTCGGCCTGCGTCTTCACGTCACCGTGTGACGCTCCGGGTTCCAGCGATGCGCAAAACGCGGGCAGGTGGCGCGCCGCGAAAAAGAACGGGCCGAAACCCACGGCGATGCCGCCGGCCATCAGCAACACCATGCCGCCCAGCAGCAAGCGGCCGATCAGGCGGCGCTTGGCGTCGGGCAGACCGAACAGCAAGGGGCGTGGTTCCATGGACTTCATGTTAGCCAGCCGGGCGGACAAGAGCCACGGCGCCGGGGCTCAAACAATGCCGGTCATCAAATAGACCGCGATGATCACGAACACCGCCAGCGTCTTCAGACAGGTGATCGCGAAGATGTCGCGGTAGGCCTGCCGGTGCGTGAGCCCCGACACCGCCAGCAAGGTGATCACCGCGCCGTTGTGCGGCAGCGTGTCCATGCCGCCGCTGGCCATGGCGGCCACGCGGTGCAGCACCTCGAGCGGAATGTTCGCGGCCTGCGCGCTCTCGATGAACTGGGCGGCCATCGCCGCCAGCGCGATGCTCATGCCGCCCGAGGCCGAGCCGGTGATGCCGGCCAGCGCGGTCACCGTGACCGCGACATGGACCAGCGGGTTCGGGATGCCGCGCAGCGC
>CANFXR010000090.1 GCA_947451035.1 Burkholderiales bacterium | reverse complement strand
TTGTGCCGGCGCCTGCAGCAGCAACAAAAAAGGAGCAGTCATGCCCAAAATGAAGACCAAGAGCGGCGCGAAGAAGCGTTTTCGCGTTCGCCCGGGTGGCACCGTCAAGCGGGGCCAGGCGTTCAAGCGCCACATCCTCACCAAGAAGTCCACGAAGACCAAGCGCCACCTGCGTGGTTCTGTCGCCGTGCATGAGACCGACAAGGGCCGCATCAAGCAGATGATGCCCATGGCCGGCCTGTAACTGACTGAAGGAGAAGATACATGCCTCGCGTCAAACGTGGTGTAACAGCCCGAGCCCGTCACAAGAAGATCCTCGCCCTTGCCAAGGGCTACCGCGGTCGTCGCAAAAACGTCTTCCGCATCGCCAAGCAAGCGGTCATGCGCGCAGGCCAATACGCCTACCGCGACCGCCGCACCAAGAAGCGTGTGTTCCGCAATCTGTGGATCGCCCGTATCAATGCTGGCAGCCGCAGTCACGGCGTCACCTACAGCAAGTTCATGGCCGGCTTGAAAAAGCTGTCGATCGAGATTGACCGCAAGGTGCTCGCCGACATGGCCGTGCATGATCCTGTCGCTTTTGGCAGCATCGTTGACAAGGTGAAGGCCCAACTCGCCTGACCGTTCGCGTCAGCCCCCGGGCTTCGGTCCGAGGGCGCGCGGCAACCCTGCGGTGACGCCACCGCAGGGCGAGTTCTTACAGGCCGACCTCGCGTTCGGCCTTTTTTGTGGCTGCTCCGATCGAATCCAGACTTGAATCCGATGAACGATCTTGAACAGTTGGTGCAAGACGCGCAGGCTGCCTTTGCATTGGCAATGGCACCGGCCGATCTGGAAAACGCCAAGGCGCGCTACCTCGGCAAGTCAGGCAGCCTGACCGAACAGCTCAAGGCGCTGGCCACGCTGGCGCCCGACGAGAAAAAAGCGCGTGGCGCGCTCATCAACGCCGCCAAGCAGCAAGTCGAGGCCGCCCTCACGCTGCGCCGCCAGGCGCTCGCCGATGCCGAACTCGACGCCCAGTTGAAGGCCGAGGCACTCGATGTCACGCTGCCCGGACGCCAGCGAGGCTGCGGTGGTTTGCATCCGGTGTCGCGCACGATGGAGCGCATTGAGGCGATCTTCGGCTCGATGGGATTCGACGTGGCTGAAGGCCCCGAGATCGAGACCGACTGGTACAGCTTCACCGCGCTGAACAACCCCGAAAACCACCCTGCGCGCTCGATGCAGGACACCTTCTACGTCGATCTGAAGGACGCCGAGGGCCGCTGGCTCAACCTGCGCCCGCACACCTCGCCGATGCAGGTGCGCTATGCGCGCGCCCACGCCGAGAAGCACCGCGGTTGCGACCCGATGCCCGAGATTCGCGTGATCGCGCCGGGGCGCACCTACCGGGTCGACAGCGACGCGACACACTCGCCGATGTTTCACCAGTGCGAAGGCCTGTGGATCGGCGAGAACGTCAGCTTCAAGGACCTGAAGGTGGTCTTCACCGACTTCTTCCGCAACTTCTTCGAGACCGACGACCTGCAGTTGCGCTTTCGGCCGTCGTTCTTTCCGTTCACCGAGCCCTCGGCCGAGGTCGACATCGCGTTTTCGAGCGGCCCGCTCAAGGGCCGCTGGCTCGAGGTGGCCGGCTCCGGCCAGGTGCACCCGAACGTCGTGCGCAACTACGGGCTCGACCCCGAGCGCTACATCGGATTCGCCTTCGGCATGGGCCCTGATCGCCTGACCATGCTGCGCTACGGCGTGAACGATCTGCGGCTGTTCTTCGACGGCGACCTGCGCTTTTTGTCGCAGTTCAAGTAAGCCCCACCCGACGCTTTTTCGAAGGTTCACGCGATGCAATTTCCCGAGTCGTGGTTGCGCGAGTTCTGCAACCCGCCCCTAGACACCGCCGCCCTCGCCGAGCTGCTCACGATGGCCGGCATGGAAGTCGAGGAACTGCGCCCGGCCGCGCCGCCCTTCACCGGCGTGGTGGTGGGCCAGGTGCTGTCGGTTCAGCGCCACCCCGATGCCGACCGCCTCAACGTGTGCCAGGTCGATGTGGGCGCGGCCGCGCCGCTGAACATCGTGTGCGGCGCACCCAACGTGCGCGTGGGCATCAAGGTGCCGTGCGCCACCGTGGGTGCCGAGTTGCCGGCGGCCGATGACAAGCCCGGCAGCGAGCCGTTTCGCATCAAGCTGGGCAAGCTGCGTGGCGTCGAGAGCCAGGGCATGCTGTGCTCCGCGCGCGAACTGAAGCTCGCCGATGATGCGGGCGGCTTGCTGATCCTGGCCGAAGGCGCCGCCATCGGTGCCGACATACGTGCGCACCTGCAGCTCGACGACACGCTGTTCACGCTCAAGCTCACGCCCAACCTCGGCCATGTGCTCAGCGTCTACGGCGTGGCCCGCGAAGTGGCCGCCCTGACCGGCTCGCCGCTGCTGCAGCCCGAGTTCGTCAAGGTTCGCGTCGGGCTGACCGATGTGCTGCCGGTTCACGTTGAAGCCCCCGATCTGTGCGGGCGCTTTTCGGGTCGCATCGTGCGCAACGTCAACCCGAAGGCGACCACGCCGGCGTGGATGGTCGAGCGCCTCGCGCGTTGCGGCCAGCGCGCCGTCAGCCCGCTGGTCGACATCTCGAACTACGTGATGTTCGAGTTCGGCCAGCCGTCGCACATCTTCGATCTCGACAAGATCCACGGCGGCTTGCAGGTGCGCTGGGGCAGGGCGGGCGAGCCATTGAAACTGCTCAACGGCACCACCATCGAGGTCGATGCTCAGGTCGGCGTGATTGCCGATGACCAGGCGGTTGAATCGCTCGCCGGCATCATGGGCGGTGACGCCACCGCGGTGTCTGACGACACGCGCCACGTCTACGTCGAGGCCGCGTTCTGGTGGCCCGAAGCGGTGGCGGGCCGGTCGCGGCGCTATCACTTCTCGACCGATGCGTCGCACCGCTTCGAGCGCGGCGTCGACCCGGCGCTCACGGTCGAACACATCGAGCGGCTCACGCAACTCATCATCGACATCTGCGGCACGCCCGACACGGTGTGCGGCCCGATCGATGACCAGGTGCTGTCGCTGCCCGAAGCCAAGCCGGTGGCGCTGCGCATCGAGCGCGCCGCCAAGGTGATCGGCATGCCGCTCACGCAGGCGCAGTGCTACGGCGTGATGCAGCGGCTCGGCCTGGCCACCACCGAATCGCCCGGCGTGCTCATGGTCACGCCACCGAGCTGGCGCTTCGATCTGCAGATCGAAGAAGACCTGATCGAAGAAGTCATCCGCATCCTTGGCTTCAACTGCTTGCCCGACACACCACCGCGCGCTCCCGTGACGGCCCGCGTGCGCCCCGAAGCTCAGCGTTCGGCGCACACCATGCGCCACCGCATGGCCGCGCTCGACTACTTCGAGACCATCAATTTCAGCTTCGTCGAAGAGCGCTGGGAGCACGAACTCGCCGGCAATCCCGACCCCATCCGCGTGCTCAACCCGATCGCCAGCCCGCTGTCGGTGATGCGCTCCGGGCTGATGGGCAGCCTGGTCAACACGCTGCGCTACAACCTTGCGCGCAAGGCTCCGCGCGTGCGGCTGTTCGAGATCGGCCGCGTGTTTCGCCGCGATGCGAATGCTGTCGACGGGCCGCTGGGCGTGGCCGGTGTCAGCCAGCCCATGCACCTGGCCGGTCTGGCCTATGGGCCGGTCGATGCGTCGCAGTGGGGCGCCAAGGATCGTGGCGTCGATTTCTTCGATGTGAAGGGCGATGTGCAGGCGCTGTTCTCGCCGCGGGTCGTGACCTTTGCGCCTTGCGAGCACCCCGCGCTGCACCCCGGGCGCAGCGCCCAACTCGAGATCGACGGCGAGGTCGTGGGCCACATCGGTGAGTTGCACCCGCGCTGGCGTCAGGCCTACGAGTTGCCCACAGCACCCGTGGTGTTCGAACTGGTGCTCGCGGCGCTGTTGCGCGGCTCGGTGCCGGCCTTCGCGCCGCTGCCGCGCCAGCAATCGGTGTGGCGCGACATCGCGGTCGTGGCCGACGAGTCGGTCACGCACGACGCCTTGATGCAGGCCATTCATGCCGACCCCGGCGCGTTGATCCGCTCGGCCAACCTGTTCGATGTGTTCCGGCCACAGGCGGCGAGCACCGATCTGGCCATCACCGAGCGCAGCCTTGCGGTGCGGCTCGAACTGCTGGATGATGAAGCCACACTCACCGACGAGCGCATAGACGCAGCGGTGACGCAGGTACTGGACAGACTTCGCACGCAACTTGGCGTGCGCCTGAGGGGGGCCTGAGGATGACTGAGGGACAAAAGCAGACCGAGCGGCTGATGCTGCCCAGCCTCGAGACGCCCACCCTGACCAAGGCCGATCTGGCCGACTTGCTGTTCGAGCGACTCGGGCTCAACAAGCGCGAATCCAAGGACATGGTCGAGGCGTTCTTCGACATCATTCACGCCGCGCTGATCAGCGGCAAGGACGTGAAGATGTCGGGCTTTGGCAACTTCAACATCCGTCGCAAGGCCCCGCGCCCCGGGCGCAATCCACGCACCGGCGAGGCCATTCCGATCAAGGCGCGCAACGTGGTGACCTTTCACGCCAGCCACAAGTTGAAGGGCGCCGTGCAAGGAGACACACTGACAGCGGAAGACTTCGAGTAGAGTCTTTCCTCCCGTCTGCAGGTCCTTGATTTCAATGGAGAAATCTCTCCCATCGATTCCGGCCAAGCGCTACTTCACCATCGGTGAGGTGAGCGACTTGTGCGGCGTCAAGCCCTACGTGCTGCGCTACTGGGAGCAGGAGTTCACGCAACTCAAGCCCATGAAGCGCCGCGGCAACCGCCGCTACTACCAGCACCACGAGGTGCTGCTGGTGCGCCGCATCCGTGAACTGCTGTACGACCAGGGCTTCACCATCAGCGGTGCGCGCAACCGGCTGATCGACCCGGCCGCCCGCGCCGCATCGCCCGATGAGGCTGAGCTTCATGACGGCCCCGACGCCGAGTCACCGCAAGACGCTGCTGGCCCCCACATCAGCCTGGCCGATGGCCTCGAAAGGCTTGTCGTCTCCGCCCCCGACTGGCGCGAACACCCCATCGAAAAAGGTCTGCTGTCACCCGCCCAGTTGAGGCTCGAACTGATCTCCATTCAAGCCCTTTTGGGCGGCTGAGATCGGGCCTTTCCACCTATACTCCTCCCCTCTCGGGGCGTAGCGCAGCCAGGTAGCGCACTTGCATGGGGTGCAAGGGGTCGTGAGTTCGAATCCCACCGTCCCGACCAATGAAATCAATGGGTTAGCCCTCACAAGGGGCTAACCCATTTTGATTTGTGGGGGACCTGGTATCGGAATGGTTGACAGACTCGACAGGTCACACCGAACCCTGTTCACCCACTCACGCCCTGTCAACGTCTTGCAAGCCAGAAAGGCCAACCTTCCATGCGACTCGAACCCTTGATGAGCTATGACGCCGGCCTGCTGCCGGCCGTGACCGTTGGCGCCGGCCCGTACGGCACCAGGGCGATTTTTGAAGTGACCGGTGGAGCGTTCGAGGGGCCTCGCTTGCGCGGCAAGTTGCTCAAGGGCGGCGGCGACTGGATGCTGATCGATGCGCAGGGCATGGGCCATCTCGATGTGCGTGCGACGTTCGAGACGCACGACGGCGCGTTGATCTACGTGCAGTACTTTGGCCGCGTGATCGTCACCGAGGCGGTCAACCAGGCCTTGCAAGGCAACGGGGCCACCGACTACGGCGACACCCATTTCTTCACCCAGCCCCGCTTTGAAACCGGTGATGCGCGCTACGCCTGGTTGAATCAGGTCGTTGCCGTGGCCCAGGGCCGCGTGTGCCACGGGCGCGTGGAGTACCAGGTTTTCGCCTGCGTCAACGACTGAGCCTCCCGGGGCTGCCTCGGCGGGCTGCGCCGGTTCGGGGTGCCACCGCCGGTACACGTGGCTGCGGCCAGCCGGCAAACCCTCAATTCGCGAGGTGCTGTTCAGCCAGCACCTCGTGCATGGCATTCGAGATGTCGGCGACGGTGATGGTCAGGAAATCAAGCTCTTTCCCGTCGCTCACACCTGAAATCCGTTCGGCCTGAACCTCAATGCAGCGCTCGTAGAGGTTTCTCATGAGCCGGCCGTTGGACTGGGTTTGTCCTGCCGAATACATTTTCTCCAGTTCATCCAGCATGAATGTCTGGGCCGCCTCTTCGAGAGAATATTCTGTGTCTTTGCAGAATGATTTGAAAATCGCCAGCAGATCTTTCGCCGGGTAATTTTCAAATTCAATGTAGTGGTTGAAGCGCGAGCGCAGCCCCGGGTTGCTGTTGATGAAATGACTCATGGGTTCGGTGTAGCCGGCCACGATGACCACGAATTCTCCGCGCTGGTCTTCCATGGCTTTGAGCAAGGTGTCGATGACTTCCTTGCCAAAGTCGTTGTCCAGCCTGCCCTGCGCCAAAGAGTAAGCCTCATCGATGAACAGAACGCCTCCGCGGGCTGATTCCAGCACCTCGCGCGTCTTGATCGCCGACTGACCCACGTAGCCGGCGACCAACCTTGATCGATCCACCTCGACCATGCGGTTCGAAGGGATGATGCCCAGGCTGAAATACAAGTCGGCAACGATGCGCGCCACAGCCGTTTTCCCGGTGCCCGGGTTTCCGGTGAAAACGAGATGCTGTGAAAACCCGGACGCAGGCTTGTGCCCACTTTCCTCCCGGATGCGTTGCACATGCACAAAGTCAAAAAGGCGTTTCACTTGCTTCTTGACGTTGTCCAACCCCACCAGCTTGTCCAGGCGCTGGATGACATCTTCGTAGCTTTTTTCCGGACTGTTGGCGGCGATGAGTTTCTCGCCGAGTGCAGCCTCCACATCCGCGTGAAGAATCTCCTGCAAGTCAGGCTTCGAGGGGTGTTTGATGGCAAATATTCTCTGCGCTTGCGCCTCGATGATTTTCTCGAACAGGTTTCTGGCGTAGCGCGCATTGCCAAATCGCTCCCGCTGCGCCTGGATTTCGCGTGCGAATATGCTCATGAGCCCATGGTGCGTGGATTCACTCAAGAGATAAGAATTGTCCGCAAAGAAATTCAAAAGTATCTTCAGCAGGTCGGCCGGCGAGTAGTCCGGAAATCGAATATGCCGATTGAATCTTGAGGCCAGCCCCGGGTTTGAGGTCAGGAACGATTCCATCTCATCGGTGTAGCCGGCCACGATCACCACCAGGTTGTCGCGGTGATCTTCCATCAGCTTGAGCAGCGTTTCGATGGCCTCTTTGCCAAAGTCCTGCGAGCCCCCTTGGGCCAAGGCGTAGGCCTCGTCGATGAACAAGATGCCGTCGAGCGCGGTTTCCACAATCGCCTTCGTCTTCAAGGCGGTTTGCCCCACATACGGCGCCACCAGCCCCGAGCGGTCTGTCTCGACAACCTTGTCGGTCTTCAAGATGCCCAGCCGTTGGTAGAGACTGGCGATGATTCTGGAAATGGTGGTCTTGCCGGTGCCCGGATTGCCCGTGAACACCAGATGGCGCGACGGCCAGTTGGGAACACGCAGTCCTTGTTGCGCGCGAAGCTTTTGGACCTGCAGGTAGCTGGCCTGCCGAAAGACTTCCTGTCGCACGATATCGAGCCCCACCAACCCCTTGAATGCGGTCTCAAGGTACTCGGTGATGGTCTGATCTGCCCGAACGGGGTGTTTGAACGCTGGCTGAAGGTGGCCGCCGAAGTCCTTGATGTCTGCGGCATGAGACTCGGCTGGTTTGCGGTCGCGCAAATTGGCGAGTCGATTCTTTGCTTCCTGATATTCCTGCCTGGCAGCCAACTCATAAAGGGCACGGGCCTGAACCAGGTCTTGCTCGACGCCCAGTCCGTTTTCATAAAGCCAGCCCAGATTGCTGCAGGCTTCGGCATATTCTTTGGCCGCCGCGAGCCGATTCCAGTGAACGCTTTGCGCGTAGTCGACCGGCACGCCTATCCCGTGCTCGTAAATCGAGCCCAATGCGCATTGGGCTTCGAGCATGCCTTTGTCGGCGGCCTTGCGGTACCACTGGAGCGCCTCCAAGGGATCCAAGGCAATGCCCTGGCCGTTGGCGTAGGCAAACGCCAGGTTGTACTGGGCCAGATAGTCACCTTGGTCGGCCGCGAGGCGCGACCAGTGCACCCCTTCCACCGCGTCGATGGGCACGCCCGCGCCGGTGGCGTAGTGGTACCCCAGCTGACGTTGCGATGGTGCATCTCCCGATTCGGCGGCAATGCGCAGCCGTCTGATGCCTTCGGCTTCGTTGGTCTTGACACCCCACCCATGCAGGTACGCGTACGCGACGTAGCGCTGCGCTCCCTTGTCACCGTGGTCTGCCGCGCGCGCGATCCATTGCACGGCGGCTTCTTCACTTTTTTCAACGCCGAGACCCCGGGCATAGCGCATGCCCAAAGTCAGCTGTGCCTCGGTGTCCGGTTGGACAAAAAGGCTGCCTTCGGCCAGCTTTCTGAGCTCAGGCACCGGCAGTGCCTTGTAGTTCTTTGTTGTCATTCTTTATGGGGCATCGCAGCGCTTGAGGTGGGCCGGCGCGATATTCATGAGTATTCCCGGGGGGAACTCCGCGCTACAGAGCTTGCGCTCAACAGTCGCCTATGCACCGCAGGCATCTTGCGCAAGCGGGCGCATATTTGCCAAGCCACCGGTTTCTTCATGCCGGTACCTGAATCTGATTCCGGCAGTCGTCAAGCGAGTCAGACCGAGACGAAGGCAGCGCTTCTGCCGAAGGCTTCCTCTTCTGGCGTGAAGTACGGGTCTTCGTCTGTGAGGTGCGGGTCAAATGCGTAGCTGTCTTGCAAGAAGCGAGACCGCACCACGGTGTCGTCGAGCTCCTTGATTTGCACCTTGGCGCGAGTGAACGCCTCGATGAGGCGAGGCTCATTGCGGCTTGCAAGGTGCGACTGAATCTCCGAGCGCAGGTACGACAGGCGAGACACGGGCTTGAACAGTCCGTACAGCGACTGAATCCGATCCGTGCGCACAGTCACCAAAGCGCGTGCGCTGGCGAGGGCAAGTTCCGAGTCGATGCTCGGCCAGTAGCGAGTTGTGTAGAAGGCGTTCACGTCGTTGCGGTACCACTCCTCGGTGCGTGCGATCGAGGAGGAAACCGTGTTGTGCAGCTTCCAGAGATACAAGCGCATCGAAGCACCATCCACCACGGTGGAAAGCTTGTCGTCGACAGAGGTTTTCAGCTCGGCAGAGTCGGGGTCACGGCCGAGCAAAAGATACTCGACCGGATACATTTCAACTTCTCTATTTTGAACAACATAGGCGTTGAGATGGTGCCTGCAATAGGGGCATGGATACTGGCTTGCGAATAACCTGAAGAAGCTCTTGAAGTTTTCAATCAGCGGCGCCTGATCTGCCGCCGCCCGCGTGTCTGCGATCTCTGCCGCAGTGTGCAGGAAACGCCACACTGCAGGGCCAATGTAGTAAGGGAATGACAATCGCATGTCCGAGTTTTTGACAAAACTCAGACCCAGATACACGTCAATAAATGCGACATATTGAGAGAGAACGCCTGATTCTCTGCCGAATTCCTGTCTTTCACGCCGCTTTTGAACCCCGTTGAGGTAATGTCTTGCGAGCCGCCATGATTGCTTGAGACGCAATTTTTCTCCGGGGGTGCAGTGCTCAAAAACCTTGGGTATGTAGCTTCCGTAGCGAGCAAACTCGCCTGCGTCCTGCGTGATTTCGAACCAATGCTGCAGGGCGGCCACGTCCGGGATGATGTTTTCCTGGAGATCCAAGGTCGAGCTGACGCTGAAGGCCATCAACAGTTTTGGCATGAAATCTTCATACCAATAGGCCACCGGCATCATGGCGCCGTCGATGACCTCGGCCGAGTCGTGCAGGATCACGCGGTGCCACTGCTTCAGATAGGCCTTGGGCTCGGCGTCCCCCGGTTGGGTTGCCGGCGCCAGTTCACCGAGGGTTTCCTCGTCCTGAAGTCTATGCAACTCGTTGCGCGCCAGAACCTCGTTGATGAGGTCGATGAATTCGAGCGAACTTTTCTGCGCGGAAAGCACGAGCTCGACGGCGGCCACGAACGCGGCTCTCGCATTGATGGCGGCGCTGCCCGCGCAGGCCATCGATCTGGCCTCGTCCAGCATCTCGGCCGTTTTGTCCAGAGTCGGCCAGTTCGCGATGCGGTCGTTCAGTCTTTGATATTCATCACGCACCGAAATCACCAGCGCATCAAGCACGGGGTGGCATTCCTTGGAAACAACACCGAGACCTTTGTACAGGCTGATGGCGCTGTCCACGAATTTGACGAAGTCAGAGATCTTGTAAGGCAGATTCCTGACCGGCAGGTGCGTTTCGTGATTGGCTGAAAAACTGGTCCTGAAACACCGGTAAGCGGCGCCCTGAATCAGGCGGAACAGCCCGATTTGCATCTGCAGCACAGAGGTGCCACGCTCTTTGTGTGGGGCTGAATTTTCGTATCCTGTTTGTTTTTCGCCGCCCGGCGCTGGAACATCGGTCTGTCTGTTGTTCGGGGTGGCCGATACCCGCTCGGGGGTCGGATCGCTGCCAGGGGTGTCGATCCGCGGGGATGGATTATTTGGCGCCTCCGAGCGGGTTTCCTTGAGGCTGTTGTAGTACGTGTAGTAGTCGTGAATCGGCTTGCAAAAATGCTCGAAATCGATCCAGCCGTTGCCATTGGCATCGGCTTCTCGAAAAATCAAATCCAGTTCGTCATCGGAGATCTCGGGGCCATTCATGACGGCGCGCAGCATGTCTTTCGTCACTCGGCCGTCGCCG
>CANFXR010000089.1 GCA_947451035.1 Burkholderiales bacterium | reverse complement strand
ACCTCAGCCGCGGCACCGCCTACATGAAATTCGACGAGTGCTGGTACTGCATGCCTTGCGAAAAGGACTGCCCGACCGGCGCGGTGCACGTCGACATCCCCTACCTCCTGCGCTGATTCCATCCCCTCAAGAAAGGCTTTCCATGTTCACGAAATCACTGCGCGTGCTCGCGCTGGCTGCGGCCCTGGTGGCCGGCACGGCCCAGGCCGAAACCCTCCGTGTGGCCATCGGCACACAAGACACCACCATCAACTGCGCCACCGGCGGCTTGCTGATCCGCGAGCTCAAGCTGCTCGACAAGTACCTGCCGCACGACGGCAAGTACAAGGACGTCACCTACGACGTGCAGTGGAAGAACTTCACCTCGGGCGCGCCGCTGACCAACGAGATGGTGGCCGACAAGCTCGACATCGGCTCGATGGCCGACTTTCCCGGCTCGGGCAACGGCACGGCCTTTCTGAAGGCGGGCAAGCAGAGCTTTTTCATCACCGTGCTGTCGGGCAGCACGCTGGGCAGCGGCAACGGCATCGTGGTACCCAAGCAGTCGAACATCAATTCGCTGGCCGATCTGAAGGGCCACACGATCTCGGTGCCGTTCGCCTCGACCGCGCACGGCATGCTGCTGCGCGCCATCGCCTCGCAGGGGTGGGATCCGCAAAAGGACGTGACCATCATCACGCAGGCGCCCGAGGTGGCCGGCCCGGCGCTGCAGGCCAACAAGGTCGACGCGCACGCCGACTTCGTGCCGTTCGCCGAGCTGTTCGAGCACCGCGGCATCGCGCGCAAGATCTACGACGGCTCGCAGGCCAACACGCCCACGTACCACGGCTCGCTGGTGGCCGGCGAGTTCGCGAAGAACCACCCGCAAATCGTCATCGCTTTCCTGCGCGCGGCCATCGAAGCCGAACAACTGATCGCCGCCGACCCCGAGAAGTACAGCGAGCTGATCGAAAAAGTGACCGGCATCGACGCGCCGGTGAGCTACCTGTTCCACGGCCCGCTCGGCCTGCAAACGCGTGACTTCACCTGGAAGCCCGAGTACCGGCAAGCGCTCAAGACCTCGATCGTGACGCTCAAGCTGCTGGGCCGCGAGACGACGCTCAACGCCGACACCTTCATCGACGACCAGTACATCCGCGCGGCCTTCAAGCAATCGGGCCTGAACTACGAAGCGCGTCTGGCCAACCGCGACAAGGTCGCACTCAAGGCCAATGACGCCGTGACCGGCAAGCCCATCACCGACATCCAGCGGGTGGCCGGCATCTGGGTGCAAGGCGAGCCGAAGGTGCGTCACTACGCCAGCATCGAAGGCGCGCTGTCCGACCTGCAAAAGCTCGAGCAGCAAGGCAAGAAGGCGCGCGCGGTGTACGTGCACGACCTGATCCACAGCATCAAGCTGCTGGCACCCAACGCGTGGTTCGCGGTGGACGCCAAGGGCCAGCTCAGCGCCTTCTTGCAAAAGGACACCGCGCAGGCCTATGCCACCGTGAACAAGGGCCGGCTGCTTGACTTCGCCGGTGCGCAAGCGGCGGCCAAGTCGTCGCTGTGACGTCATGAGCGCTGTCATCCCGTCATCGCTGGCCACGGCGGCCACACCGCGCGAGGCCCGGCCGGCCGCGCGCAGCACCCCCGTGCGCGGCACCACCACGCGCGGCTCGCGTGTGGCCCTTCGGGCGGCGTCCGTGCTGGCATGCGTGGGCCTGTGGCACGTGGCGGCCAGCCACCGCCTGAACCTCGGTGTGGTGACCTTCGCCAACGTGCCGCCACCGGCCGAGGTGCTGGACGCGGCGTGGCTGCTGCTGCACTCGCCGCGGCTGTGGTCGCACCTGTCGAGCAGCTTGCTGCGCGTGGGTGCGGGCTTCGTGTGCGCGACGTTCGTCGGCGTGGCGCTGGGGCTGCTGATCGGGCGCATCCGCTGGGTGCACGACAGCGTGCTGCCACCGCTCGAGGTGCTGCGCCCGATTCCGGCGGTGGCGTGGATTCCGCTGGCCATCCTGATGTTTCCGTCGTCCGAGGGCAGCATGGTGTTCATCACCTTCATCGGCGCGCTGTTTCCCATCCTGCTCAACACCATCCATGGCGTGCAGGCGGTGGACGCGCGGCTCATCGCCTCGGCGCGCAGCCTGGGCACGCGCGGCTGGCGGCTGTTCACCGAGGTGATCGCCCCGGGCGCATCGCCAAGCATCGTGACCGGCTTGTCGATCGGCATGGGCACGTGCTGGTTCTGCCTGGTGACCGCCGAAATGATCGCCGGGCAGTTCGGCATCGGCTACTACACCTGGGAGTCGTACACCGTGCAGAACTACGCGAGCATCGTGGTGGGCATGCTGGTCATCGGCGCGCTGGGCATGGGCAGCAGCGCGCTCATCCGCTGGGCGGGCCAGCGGCTGATGCCGTGGTACCAGCCGCAAGGCAGCGTCGCATGAACCACGGCGCACGCATCGGCATCGAGCACGTCAGCATCGAACTTGGCCAGGGTGCCGACCGCTTCGAGGTGCTGCACGACGTGTCGGTCACCGTCGAGCCCGGTGAATTCATCTGCCTGCTGGGCCCGTCGGGCTGCGGCAAGTCGACGCTGCTCGGCGCGCTGGCCGGCCACCTGCAGCACGCCAGCGGGCGCCTGCGGCTCGACGGCGAGCCCATCGACGGCCCCGACCCGCAGCGCGGTCTGGTGTTCCAGCACCACACGCTGTTTCCCTGGAAGACGGTGCTCGACAACGTGGCCTACGGGCTGAAGATGAATGGCGTGGACCGCGCCACGCGCGAGCACGAAGCGCGCTCGCTGCTCGCGCTGGTGGGCCTCGAAGGCTTCGAGCGGCGCTACCCGCGCGAACTGTCGGGTGGCATGCAGCAGCGCGTGGAAATCGCCCGCGTGCTCATCAACCACCCGCGCGTTCTGCTGATGGACGAGCCGTTCGGCGCGCTCGACGCCCTCACGCGCAGCCGCATGCAAGAGCTGCTGCTCGAGCTGTGGGCGCGCATGCGCACCACCATCGTGTTCGTGACGCACGACATCGACGAGGCGCTGTTCCTGGCTGACCGCGTGCTGATCCTGAGCCCGCGACCCGGACGCATCGTCGAGGAACTGCGCGTCGGCTTCGAGCGGCCGCGCCATGCGGGCTTGCTCACGCACCCTGATTTCGTCGCGCTCAAACGCCGCTGCCTGTCGCTGCTGCGGCATGAAGACGGCGACGCCTCCACGCTCGAGCGGCTCTCGCCGCTCGGCCCCCCAACCACCGCGCCGCAATGGCGCTTTGCCACCTGAGCGACATGTCACTTTCATCACCCCACCCCGATGCGCACATCGCCGCGCTGCAGCAACGCCTGGCCAACGCGGACGCTGGTGTGCGCCGCGTCGCGGTGCTCGAGTTCGCCGACATCGAAGACGAAGCGCTGCTCGGCGCCATCACCACCGTGCTGCGGGATGACACAGACGCCACGCTGCGTGCCGAGGCCGCCCGCGTACTGGCCGGCTGGGACGACGCCGACGTGGTCGACGCGCTGGCTCACGCCTTGAGTGACCTGCCCGAGGTGCGCGAGGCTGCTGCGCAATCGCTCAGCGAGCTGAAAGACCCCCAAGTCGGCGCGCGACTGCTGCCCTACGTCGCGCACGAAGACGCTTTTGTGTGCGCGGCCGCCCTGC
Source organism: Burkholderiales bacterium (assembly GCA_947451035.1). Lineage (GTDB taxonomy): Bacteria > Pseudomonadota > Gammaproteobacteria > Burkholderiales > Burkholderiaceae_C > PBB1. Next base: position 7,170 of record CANFXR010000089.1, on the reverse strand, counting down.
GCGGGCTCAAGGAGCTGCGCGTGCCCGAAGCCGCAGGCAGCGCCACCGCGGCCGTGCTGCACGCCGACGCCACGGTGCGGCGCGAGGCCGTGAGCGTGCTGGGCTGGCTCAAGCACGCGGCGGCGCTGCCCATCATCGCGTTCGCTGCGGTGGCCGATGCCGATGAGCAGGTGCGCCGCGTGGCCACCGGGGCGCTCGGCCTGGCCCCACCGGAGCACGCTCACTCGGTGCTGCCGGCGTTGTGCTCCGCGTTGGTGGACCCGGCGTGGAGCGTGCGTGAGGAAGCCGCCACCACGCTGGGCAAGTGGCCACCCGAAGGCGACGTGGCCGCCGCCGCGCTGCGTCAGGCGATGGGCGACGACTACTGGCAGGTGCGTGTGCGAGCCGCGCGTTCGCTCGGGCGCTTGCGCGACCGCACGGCCTTGCCGGTGCTGAGCGAAGCTCTGGTGCACCGCGCAGGCAACTTGCGCAAGGAAGCGGCCATCGCGCTGGGCGAGATTGGCGATGCGCAGGCCGCAGCGGTGCTGCACGCCGCCGAAACCGATCCCGACCCCGAGGTGCGCAAGGCAGTGCGGCTGGCCTTGCAACGCCTGGCCACCGTGAGCGCAGGCGACCGATGAGCATGGCCGAGGAGGCGCCCGTCGCCATGGACGTGCGGCCCGACGCGGTGCGCTTGCAATGGCCTGAGGGCGTGTCGGAACTGAGCGCCGCCGATCTGCGAGCCGCCTGCCGCTGCGGCGGCTGCCGTGCGGCCCGCCTGCGTGGCGAGCCGCCCACCGCCGACGCGCAGATCCGCCTGAGCAGCGCCGCGCCCGTCGGCCAGTACGCCGTGCAGTTGATCTTCGGCGACGGCCATGACCGCGGCATCTACCCGTGGGCGCTGCTGCGCGAACTGGGCCAACTCGATACCCGTGAAGCCCCTTGAAATGACTTGCTACCTGCGGCAAGCACAGCGTTACTGATGTACCGCCGCGGTGGTCGCGACGCGCCACTGCACGACAGGCTCCATCAAAACGCGGGCGGTCTCGGCACTGGACATCTCGCCAAGTCCAGCCGCGCGTGCTGCTCGGCAGTTGACGTCGCAGCAGTGCTCTGGCCACCTTCGACCCACCGAACCTCGTCGTCCCCGTCATTTCCGCGCTTCTGGCCTGGATTGCGCCACTCAGCACGGGACACGTTTTTCAGGTGCTCGGTCAAGCGCCACTCCTGACCTGTCAGGAGCCATTCGCTCATCGAGTTTATTTAAATTTCAGACACAAGATTCAATATGAATTCCGCAGGTCAGCATTTTCCACATAAGCAATAACGAATTTATTCGTTCACATGGTGACAATCGAAGGTTAATGTCGGCCCTACTTGCTGATTATGACCTGTCATAATATCTCATGCGGCGCTGCCGACACACGCTGAAGCCATCTCATGGCGCGAGTTTGGAGGCATGGACTCATAACCAAAATACCAAATGGAAAACCTAATAATTGAAGTCGACATATTAGTCATCGGCGGCGGCACTGCCGGCCCGATAGCCGCCATCAAAGCCAAGCAAAAATCTCCGGACTCGAAAATATTATTGCTGGACAAAGCCAACGTCAAGCGCAGCGGAGCGATTGCCGAAGGCATGGACAGCGTCAACAACGCCATCATTCCCGGCTATGCCACGCCTGAGCAGTACGTCAAGGAAATCACCATCGCCAACGACGGCATCGTTAACCAGCAGGCACTCTTTGCATATGCCTCGCGCAGTTACGACATGATCCGTGAACTCGATGCGTGGGGCGTCAAATTCGAGAAGGATGAAACCGGGGAATATGCAGTCAAAAAAGTGCATCACATGGGATCCTATGTGCTGCCTATGCCAGAAGGCTACAACATCAAAAAGGTGCTTTTCCGGCAATTGCGAAAGACCGGCATCGAAATATGTAACCGCCTGACGGCGACGCGCCTGTTAATAGCCAAGGATGGACGCGTGGCCGGCACCATGGCGCTGGATTCGCGCAGCGGCGACTTTGTGGTGGTGCGCGCCAAGGCGGTCATCCTTTGCACCGGCGCGGCCGGGCGCCTGGGTTTGCCCGACTCCGGCTATCTGTTTGGCACCTACGAATCCCCGACCAATGCCGGTGACGGTTACAGCATGGCCTATCACGCCGGGGCCGAACTGTCGGGGCTCGAATGCTTCCAGATCAATCCGCTGATCAAGGATTACAACGGCCCGGCCTGCGCTTACGTCACCGGCCCGTTCGGCGGTTACACCGTCAATGCCAAGGGAGAACGCTTTATCAAAAGCGACTACTGGAGCGGCCAGATGATGCTGGAGTTCTGGAGGGAACTGCAAGGCGGCAACGGCCCGGTATTTTTGAAGCTCGACCACCTGGCCGACGAGACCGTGACCAAGATCGAGAACATCTTGCACATCACCGAGCGCCCGACGCGCGGTCTGTTCCATGAAGGGCGCAAGGTCAACTACCGCCGTGATCTGGTGGAAATGTCGATTTCGGAAATCGGTCTGTGCGGCGGCCACAGCGCTTCGGGCGTTTGGGTCGATGAGAACGCCCGAACCACGGTGCCGGGCCTGTACGCGGCGGGCGACCTGTGCAACGTGGCGCACAACTACATGATGGGTGCCATGGTGTACGGCAAGATCGCCGGCGAGGATGCGGTCGATTTCGCGGCTGAGCACGGCTTTGCCGATTACGACGAAGCCCAAGTCGAGCGTGAGCGAGAGCGCATCTTCGCGCCGCTGGAGCGCGAAAGCGGCTTGCAGCCGACCAAGGTGGAATACAAGTTACGACGCATGGTCAACGATTACCTGCAGCCGCCCAAGGTGACTGCGAAGATGGAAATTGGCCTGCGCCGCTTCGCCGAAATTCGCGAAGATCTCAGCCACATCAAAGCCAGCAACCCCCACGAACTGATGCGCGCGATGGAGGTGCATGCGATTCTTGATTGCGCCGAGCTGGCCGCCCATGCATCGCTGTTTCGCACCGAAAGCCGCTGGGGCCTGTACCACTACCGAACAGACTTCCCCGAACGCAATGACAAGGACTGGTTCACTTTCGTCCAGGTGCGCAAGGGCGCCGACGGCCAGCCCGAATGCTTCAAAAGGCCGGTGCCGCCTTACCTGTTTGCCATCGATTCCATCGAACGCGCCGCCTATGACCAGATGCGCATCGACACACCGGTCGCCGCTGAACAGAGGCCATGAACATGACAAGCAATGACCCGGCGTTTTCCGTATCCGTGAACATCGACCACGACAAGTGCATCGCCAATAAAGGCTGCCGCGTGTGCGTGGATGTGTGCCCGACTGACATTCTCGAATTCGACCCGGCGAGCGGACAAATCCGCATGTCCTACGACGAGTGCTGGTACTGCCTACCGTGCCAGCACGATTGCCCGGCCAAGGCAATCCGGGTCGAAATCCCGTACATGGTTCGATGAACCTGACATGACGCAATCGTTCATGAGTGCCAACTTGGCGGCGTTGCAACCGTTGCTTTCCGATTCCGATCCTGCTGTGCGCTGCGTGGCCTTGCTGCAGGCGGTCGACCTGATCGAACCCGACGACGTGGGGCTGTTCGTGCATGCGGCTCGAGACCCGGCACCGCAAGTGCGCCTGGCAGCGGTGCGCGCGCTGGAAGGCGTGGCTGCACCCGAAGCACTGTTCGTGCTGCTCGATTGCCTGAGCGATGCCGACGCCGAGGTGCGCAGTGCCGCAGCCGCATCGCTGGCTGAAGTGCGCGATGCGCAGGCGGGCGCACTTCTTGTTGAACGCTTCATCACTGCCGATTCACCGGTGCGCGGCGCGATATTGGCCGCGCTGCGCAACTTGCGACTGCCGCAGTCACTGGTCCTGGCGCAACTGGGCCTGAGCGATCCGCTGCCGGCCACGCGCCGGCAAGCCGTGCACGTGCTGGCGTATCTGCGCGCACCGCAAGCGCTGCCATGTCTGGCGCAAGCAGTGAGCGACCTCGACGCGCAGGTGCGCCGCGCTGCCCTGGGCGCGCTCAGTTACGCCAATGACGATGCGGCGCCGAATGCCTCATTCACCCTGCCGGCGCTGCTGCAAGGCCTGCAAGATGCTGATTGGGAAGTGCGCGAAGAAGCGGCGGTCACGCTGGGCAAGCTGCTCTTGCCTGCCTCGGTGGACGGTCTCATCGCGACGTTGCTGTCGGACCCCTACTGGCAGGTGCGCCTGAAAGCTGCCACGGCGCTGGGACGTCTGCGGGAAAGCCGCGCCATCGCCGCCTTGGCAGATGCCCTGCGGCACAGCGTCAACAATTTGCGCAAGGAAGCCGCCAGCGCACTGGGCGCCATCGGCGACCCTTCGGCGACGAGCCCGTTGACGCGTGCTCTGGACGACTCGGATGTGGACGTGCGCAAGAGCGCCGCGCACGCGCTGAGTTTGCTGACCCGGCCGCTCGAGCGCTGAAGGAGCCAGCCTTGCGCGTAACGATCCCAGCCTTCTGGCCCGCGCAGCTGCAAAAACTGGGCGACACCTTGAAAGCAAGGCAAGACACCGTGCGCCGCATGCAATGGGTGATGGTGGTGGTCTACCTGAGCTTGCTGCTGATTCCTGTCATCTTGCCGCAAGTCGAACATGGCAGGGTATTAACCAGCATAGGGCACTTTTCAGAAGCGCTGTTCTGGGGTATCTGGTGGCCCGGCGTGATACTCAGCACCATGTTAATGGGTCAATTCTGGTGCGGCCTGTTTTGCCCGGATGGAATATTGAACGAATTTGCCAGCAACCACGGCAAGGGATGGAAGATTCCAGCGTGGATGAGAAAACCGGCCTTGCCACTGGCTGCATTTTTCCTGCTGACGCTCTACAGCCACCTGATTGATGCGCACCGCCTGGCGAAAGGCACGCTGCTCGTGGTCGGTTCGATGTCGCTCATGGCGCTGGTCACTGGCCTGCTGTATGGCCGCAATAAACGCATCTGGTGCCGTTATGTGTGTCCGGCAAGCGGCCTGTTCTCATTACTGGCGCGCTGCTCGGCATTGCATTTCAAAGTGGACCGGCAGGCGTGGGATGCTGCGACGAGACCGGTACCCAAACCGGTCGATTGCCCCGTGCTTCTTGATGTCCGGCGTCTGACCAGCAATGAAAAGTGCAATATGTGCGGGCGCTGCAGCGGACACCGCGATGCGGTGAAATTGTCCCTGCGCGCGCTGGGCTGCGAACTGGAATCCTTGCGCGTTGACGAAGTCCGTGTGTGGGAAGCGCTCGGCATCGTCTTCGTGCTGATCGGATTGACTTACGGCGCGATGCACTGGAATGGCAGCATCTGGAACGCACAGATGCAAAGTGCCTGGACTGGCTGGCTCGGTGCAACGCCGTGGGCCCAAGCCGCCGCGCCTTGGTGGGTGTTTGGCCATATCGACAGTGGCGCCATGTCATGGCAAACCGGATTGGCGACGCTGGCCGCCATCCTGTTGGCTGGCATATTGATTGGTATTGCGCTCAGTGCGCTGCTGCTTGCCGCCGCATGGGGTCATGTGAAACAGGCTTGCAGATTGGCTTATGCGCTGATCCCACTGGGAGGGCTGGGGTTGTTTCTGGGTGCGCAGGAACACTCCATGGAAATACTGGTTCGGGAGGGCTGGAATGTGGCCGGCAACCTGCAATGGATACGTATCGTCGTACTGATGGTGGCAGTGGGTTGGAGTTTGCTTATCGGCTGGCATTTTCTCGCGAGACAATCAACGCCATGGCTTCGACAGCGGTTATCTTTTCTGCTTTTCAGCATCACGACCATCCTGATGGCATTGGCGTACCAACTGGCGCCCAACACCTTGCCTTATTGAATTAAAAAAATAAATCGGACTCACCTGATGGCCTTATTCATTACCAACGAATGCATCAACTGCGATGTGTGTGAGTCCGAATGCCCTAACGAAGCGATATCTGAAGGTCCGGAGGTTTTCGTCATCAATATCAAGCTGTGCACAGAATGCGTGGGCCACTATGCCGAACCGCAGTGCATCAAGAGCTGTCCAGTGGAGTGCATCTTTGTCCATCCACTGCACCGCGAAAGCCGTGGAGAGCTGGTGTTGAAATACCAACGCATTACTGGGCGCGAGTGATCGGGCTGCTTGTGACGTCAACCGCCCCCGAGGTCTACATCCGCGGCCGCGTGGCGGGTTGAGCAAGCCACCGCTCGCCCAGCGGCGAAGACAGTTTCAACGCCTTCGCCAGCGGAACTCGGCAGCTCAATCCGCGCAGGTCAATCGATCCCTGCCATCGGCCTTCGAGCGGTACAGCGCCGAATCGCTGCGCGAGATCAGGGCCATCGCGTCGTCACCGGGCCTCATGCGCGCGATGCCGACCGACACGGACACGCTCAACTGCAGCTCCTTCGTGTTGCGGTGTCGAAACTTCATGGCCCTGGCCCGCCGGCGAATGGTCTCGGCCAGCTGGATGCTTTGCTCGAGCGAGGTCTGCGGCGCCAGGATCGCGAACTCCTCACCGCCATAGCGCGCCACGGCGTGCAGCGGGTTTGTCACCGAGGTGCGCATGATCTCGCTCAGCGCCTGGATGACGCGGTCTCCCACCACGTGCCCGTGGGTGTCATTGACCCGTTTGAAGTGGTCGATGTCGAGCATCACGAGGTAATGCGAGCCCTCGGCGCCGCTGGGGTGCGACAGCAACTCGTCGAGCTTCTGATCGAAGCCCTTGCGGTTGAGCACGCCGGTCAGCGGATCGAGCAAGGCTTCACCACGGGCGTGTTCCAGCGCGTGTCGCAAGCGCTCGATTTCGTCTTGGCCTTCGGCGACCTTGCGCTGCAGCACATCGGTCGAGACTCGCATCTCGATCGCACCGGCCAGCACCTCGCTCAGGCTCGACGTCAGTTGCTCCGCATCCTGTGAAACCAGCGCGGCCGTCAAGCCGTTCAACTGCTCGCCGAACTCACCGGCCTGGTCGCCCGCCTGCGACGCCGACCGCGCGATGCTTTGCATCAACTGCTGCATCTCGCCGCCAATGAGCTCCACGGCCTTCGCATCGGCCGAGGCCACATGCGTCTGGTAGAGCTCGCTGATCGCAGCGTCGTCGATGGGCAGCGACTGTGCCGTGAGCGCATCAACCGCTGCCGTCAGCTTCGCATGGACGCCGGCCGAGTACTCGTACCAGACCGTGAAGGTGACGGGATTGAAGGCCGCCGCGTGCTT
>CANFXR010000088.1 GCA_947451035.1 Burkholderiales bacterium | reverse complement strand
TGAAGCCGGTGCCCGTGATGTCACGGAAGTGGGCGAAGAGGTCAGCGCCGCCTGCATCTTGAGCGATGAAGCCGTAGCCCTTGCTCTCGTTGAACCACTTCACGGTACCTGTTTGCGTCGTCATGGACGTATTCCTATCAATCAAAAAATAATGCGGCTGCACATGCTGCCGCATGCAGAGACACTCAAGATCGAACTGGGGATTTCTTGCGATCCCGCTTCAGAACAGAAGCAGGTGAGATGAGATCACTAGCAACCACGGTCTTGCGTATACCTGTGCCCCGACTGTACCCCATCGACCGGCCGTGCAAGGCCTCATTTCGGCCTTTGATGAAACACAATCGTCTTTTGTCCTGGAAGCCGTCCATGCAACTGATCGATTTCGAACTGCGAGGCGAGCACATCGCGCTCGATGCGCTGCTCAAGGCCTTGGGCCTGGCGCCCAGCGGCGGGGCGGCCAAGTTCATGGTGGCTGAAGGTCGGGTGCAAGTCGACGGCCAGGACGAATTGCGCAAGACGTGCAAGATCCGAGCGGGCCAGGTGGTGTCGGTCGCGGGGGTGCGCATCAAGGTGCTTGCCGCAGCGGTTGGCGCAAGCCCTGCCGAGTGAGCGGTGCGCGCTGATCCCCGTCATGTCTTGACGCAGCGCGGTGCGGTGTAATCGGCGCCCCGTGGTCCCCGACTTCCCCATGCTGCTGAAACCTCCCTGTGTCGCTGCCGATGATCTGCCGCGAGCCTTGACCTCCACCGGCCATGCGGCGCTGGACACGTCTGCCGTGTGCGCGCTGATCGGCGTTGACAGCGGTGCACTGGCCGCATTGAGTCCGGCCTGGAACGACCTGCCCGCCGACAACTTCCTTCGCGATGGCGGGCGCTACCGGCGGCGCCGGCATTCGTGCTTTGTCGTGCGAGGCCGGGAGGTCGAGCAGGTGCCGCATCGCTCGCACTGGCAGCCGGTCGAATACAACGCCCTGCACGGCGGGCTGGATCGCCTGTTCGAGCCCATGGCCCCGGCGGTCACCGCGCAGCCCGTGTGGGCGGGGCTGTTGCGTGGTCTGGCCGCGGTGTGCTCGGCGGTCAAGGGAGATCAGCCGTGGTACGTCGAGGCGCACCAGTTCCGCATCGACACCACCGACGGCATCGGCCGGCCCACCCCCGAAGGCGCGCACCGCGACGGGGTTGATTTCGTGGTGGTGGCGCTGGTCGATCGCCACGGCGTCAAGGGCGGCGAGACGCGCGTGTTCGACGCTGACGGGCCCACCGGCATTCGTTTCACGATGGCCGATGCGTGGACGCTGCTGATGCTCGACGACGAGCGGGTGATCCACGAAACGACGCCGATCCAGCCGCTGGCGGCCGACGGCCACCGCGACACGCTGGTGCTGACCTTCCGCCGTGGCGGATTTCAGAACCCGCCGCGCGATGGAGTCCGCGCCGACTAGACCAGCCGGATGTCGGCCAGCGGCTCGGCGCCGAAGTCGGCTCGCTGCAGGTACGCCACGATCCTGGCGGCGGTGGCCGCGGCGCTGACGAGTTGACCGTTGGCGTGCAGCCGCTCGAAGTTGTCGCGCGCCGGAAATCCGTCCGGATCGGCCGATCGCAACTGCTGCTGCATGTCGGTGTCAACCACGCCGGGCGCCAGCGAGACGATGCGCGCGGCCGCCGGGCCGCCGCTGCCGGCGCGATGCGCTTCGTCGAGCGCCACGGTGCGCGAGAAGTGATCCATGCCCGCCTTGACGCCGCAATACAGCGCGCTGCCGGCGATCGCGTGACGCCCGAGGCCTGACGAGATGTTGAGCACGCGCCGATCGGCACGCCAGGCGGCGGTCGAGCGCAGGAAGCTCGCCGTGAGCAGCACGGTGGCCTCCAGCCCGACGCGCAGGGCGGCCGACAACTCGGCGTTGCTGGATCCTGTGACCGGACCCACCGTGGGGATGACCCCGGCGTTGTTGATCAGCAGCGCCTGATCGAAGCGCTGCGCGTCGAACCCGCGCAACCAGTGCTCGACCTCGTCGGCCACCGCCACGCTGTCACTCAGGTCGCGCGGCCACTCCTCGAGGTCAACCTGCGCTTGAGCGGCTTGCTGCGCGAGCGTGGGGTGCCGCTGGCGCGACAGGCACAGCAGCACGGTGCCCGGTTGCAGCAACTGCTCGGCCAGCGCGGCGCCCAGGCCGCGCGAGGCGCCGGTGAGGATGACGAGACGGTGGTTCATGGCGGATTGATTTTGTCGATCCTTGGCGTCAGAAAGGCGCGGCGCTGATCAGGCTCAGCGCCGCGCCGGTGAGTGGGTGGCGCAGTTCGAGCCGCGTGGCGTGCAGCATCAGCCGATCGTGCACCGCGGCCGCATCGGGCGGCGCATACAGCGCATCGCCTTCGATCGGGTGGCCGATGGCCTGCAGGTGCACACGCAACTGGTGCGAGCGCCCGGTGACGGGTTGCAGCAACAACCGCGTGGTGCCTCTGGCCGCATCGCGCGACAGCACGCGGTAGCGCGTCAGCGACGGTTTGCCGTTCGTGTGATCGACCCTTTGCCGCGGACGCTGCGGCCAGTCGGCGCCGAGCGGCAGGTCGATCTCGCCGTCGTCGCATTCGACGAGTCCGCTGACACACGCCTCGTAGTGCTTGGTCACTTCGCGCGCTTCGAACAGCCGGCTGAGCGCGCGCTGCATGTCGGTGCCGCGCGCGAGCAGCAGCAAGCCCGAAGTCGCCATGTCCAGGCGATGAACGATCAGCGCATCGGCAAATGTGGCCTGCACGCGCAAGGCGGCGTTGTCGGCCTTGTCGGGCCCGCGCCCGGGCACCGACAGCAACCCGGCGGGCTTGTCGATGACGACCAGCGTGTCGTCCGCATGCACGATCACCAGCGCCCCGGTGGGCGGCGGCAGGTGGGGGCGAAGTTCACGCTGGGGCACGTGTCGATGATGGCATCGGCTACGCTCGTGCCGTGTTTGAAACCTTCGAGAAGTCGCTCGACCCCTATCCCCCCGCACCGCCTGCCACGCCGCCGCGCGGCCTGTGGCGCTTTGTCTGGTCGTGCACCGAGGGCGCCCGCGGCCTGATCGCCGGCATGGCGACGCTGACGGCGCTGATCGGCGTCTTTGAGGCCTACCTGTTCAACCTGCTGGGTGACGTCGTCGAGTGGCTCGGCCATGTCGATCCGGCCAGTTTGTGGAGCCAGGAAGGCCACCGCTTGCGGCTGCTCGCGGCCATCTTGCTGGCCAGCCCGCTGCTGGTGGCCTTGCAGACGTTGATCAAGCACCAGGGGATGGCGGCCAACCTGCCGATGCGGCTGCGCTGGAATTTCCATCGGCTGATGCTCGGCCAGAGCATGCAGTTCTACCAGGACGAATTCGCCGGACGGGTGGCCGCCAAGGTGATGCAGACCGCGCTGGCCGCGCGCGATGTGGTGTTCATCCTGTGCGACATCATGGTCTTCGTGGTGATCTATTTCGCCACCATCGTCACCCTGGCGGGCGGCTTTCACGTGTGGCTGCTGGTGCCGTTTCTGGGCTGGCTGGTGTGCTATTCGTTGGCTGTGTGGTACTTCGTGCCGCGGCTCGGCCGGGTGGCGCGGGCGCAGGCCGATGCGCGCTCGCTGATGACCGGTCGCGTCACCGACGCGTACACCAACATCGCCACCGTCAAGCTGTTCTCGCACGCCGGGCGCGAGGCCGGTTACGTGCGTGCGGCGATGCAGGAATTCATCGTCACCGTGTACCGGCAGATGCGCTTGTCGAGCGCCTTCGAGATCGTCAACCAGATGCTCAGCATGCTGCTGATCGTGAGCACCGCCGGCGCGGCACTGGTGCTGTGGACGCGCGGCAGTCTGGGCATCGGCGCAGTGGCAGCGGCCACGGCGATGGCGCTGCGCCTGAACGGCATCTCGCACTGGGTGATGTGGGAGATGTCGTCGCTGTTCGAGCACATCGGCACCGTGCAAGACGGCATGAACACGCTGTCGCGTCCGCGCACGGTGCTCGATGTGCCGGACGCCGTGCCGTTGCAGGTCACGCGCGGCGAGGTGCGCTTCGAGCAGGTCGGCTTTGCCTACGGCGGCGCCAAGCCGGTGATCGACGGCCTGAGCTTGCACATCCGCGCCGGCGAGAAGATCGGGTTGGTCGGCCGCTCGGGTGCGGGCAAGAGCACGGTCGTCAACTTGCTGCTGCGTTTTTACGACGTGGAGTCGGGCCGCGTGCTGATCGACGGCCAGGACATCGCCCTGGCCACGCAAGACAGCTTGCGCGCGCAAGTCGGCATGGTCACGCAAGACACCTCGCTGCTGCACCGCTCGGTGCGCGACAACATCCTGTACGGCCGCCCCGATGCGCTCGACGCCGACATGGTGTCAGCCGCCCGGCGCGCCGAGGCGCATGACTTCATCGCCTCGCTCACCGACCCGGCAGGGCGCACCGGCTACGACGCGCATGTGGGCGAACGCGGCGTCAAGCTGAGCGGCGGCCAGCGCCAGCGCATCGCCATCGCGCGGGTGATGTTGAAAGACGCGCCCATCCTGCTGCTCGACGAGGCCACCAGCGCGCTCGACAGCGAGGTCGAGGCCGCCATCCAGGCCAGCTTGTACCGGCTGATGGAGGGCAAGACGGTGATCGCCATCGCGCACCGGCTGTCGACCATCGCCGCGATGGACCGCCTCATCGTCATCGAGCACGGCTGCGTCGTCGAAGAAGGCGACCACGCCAGCCTGCTCGCGCAAGGCGGTCTGTATGCGCGGCTGTGGGCGCATCAAAGCGGCGGCTTTCTGGGGCTCGAGCCCGACGACGATCCGGCGCCGCCCGCCTGAGCGTTGGCGCGCTGCGTCAGTCGCGGCGGATGTAGGCGGGGCGCCCGTCGTCAGGGGTACCGGCTGGCCGCTTCGGCTGCCACATCACCATCGCTTCGATCTGGCGAGCGAGCTCGAAGTCCCGGTCGGTGATGCCGCCGGCGTCGTGGGTCGTCAGGCGCACCGTCACGCTGGCGTACGACACCGCCAGATCGGGGTGGTGCCAGGCTGCCTCAGCGAGGTGGCCGATGGCGTTGACCACCAACAGCGTGGCGGGCCAGCCGCTGGTCTTGAACACGCGCTCGAGGTGGCCGTTGACGCACACCCAGTGCGGCAGGGGCTGGCGCAACTGGTCTGCAGCCTGCGCTTCGCTGTACACGCCACCGGCCGGTGGGACTTGGGCTGAGGTCATCGTGAGCTCCTGATCTGCGCGGTGGCGGCGATGTTCGCACGGCCCTGCGCCCTCACCGGAGACCCGCGGCGGCTACGATCGCGCGCTGTTCTTACCCCCCACGAAAAGCCCGCCGATGGCCTCCAGCCTGCTTGCCCTGATCGACGACATCGCCACCTTGCTCGACGACGTGGCGGTGCTGACCAAGGTCGCCGCCACCAAGACCGCCGGCGTGGTGGGCGACGACCTGGCGCTCAACGCGCAGCAGGTGGCCGGTGTGGCGGCCGATCGCGAACTGCCGGTGGTCTGGGCGGTGGCCAAGGGCTCGGCGCTCAACAAGCTGATCCTGGTGCCCGCTGCGCTGGCCATCAGCGCGCTGGCGCCGTGGGCCGTGACGCCGCTGCTCATGGTGGGCGGTCTGTACCTGTGTTTCGAGGGCTTCGAAAAGCTCGCCCACAAGTTCTTGCACGACGCGTCGGAAGACGCCGCGCACGAAGCCAGCGTGATGCAAGCGCTGGCCGATCCGGCGGTCGATCTGGTGGCCTTCGAGCGCGACAAGATCCAAGGCGCCATTCGCACCGATTTCGTCCTCTCGGCGGAAATCATCGCGATCACGCTGGGCACGGTGGCGCACTCGCCGCTGCTGTCGCAACTGAGCGTGATGGCGGCCATCGCCGTGGTGATGACCATCGGCGTGTACGGCGTGGTGGCGTGCATCGTGAAGCTCGACGACGTTGGGCTGCACCTGAGCCTGCGCCCCGGTAGCAGCGCGTGGGCGGGCGTGGTGCGCCGCCTCGGGCGGGCCATCCTGCGCGCTGCGCCACACCTGATGCGCGCGCTCGCGGTGGTTGGCACGGCGGCGATGTTCCTGGTCGGTGGCGGCATCCTGACGCACGGCATCCCGGCGCTGCACCACCTGATCGAAGACGTGGCTGCCCGCGCTGGCGAGTTTTGGGGCGCGGTGCTGCCCACGCTGCTCGACGGCGTGTGCGGCGTGCTGGCGGGCGCGCTGGCGCTGGTGGTGCTGACGGTGGGGCGCAAGCTCTACGGCCGGCCGGCGGCCACTGTTTGAGGCGCGCCATGACCCCGGCCACGCGCCGTAGCGCCGCCCCATGACGCTGCTGCTCGCGCCCATGGAGGGCCTGCTCGATCACACGCTGCGCGACATCCTGACGCGCGTGGGCGGCATCGACCGCTGCGTGTCGGAGTTCATCCGCATCTCGGGCACCTTGCTGCCCGATCGGGCTTTCCTGCGCATCGTGCCCGAGCTGCGCCACGGCGGGCGCACCCGATCGGGCGTGCCGGTGCGCGCGCAGCTGCTGGGCTCCGATCCGGTGTGTCTGGCCGAAAACGCCGCGCGGCTGGCAGCCCTCGGGCCGCACGGCATTGACCTGAACTTCGGCTGCCCGGCCAAGGTCGTCAACCGTCACGGCGGCGGCGCGATGCTGCTCGACGATCCCGAAAAAGTGGCGGCCATCGTGGCCGCGGTGCGCCGCGCCGTGCCGCGCGAGATGCCGGTGTCGGCCAAGATGCGCCTGGGCAACGAGAACGACGCACGTGCGGTGGAATGCGCGCTGGCCATCGCTGGCGCGGGCGCTGACGAACTGGTGGTGCACGCGCGCACCAAGGCGCAGGCCTACCGCCCGCCGGCCTACTGGGAGCGCGTGGCCGATGTGCGCGCCGCCGTCAGCATCCCGGTGGTCGCCAACGGCGAGATCTGGAACGTGGCCGACGCGCTGCGTTGCCGCGAGTTGTCAGGCTGCCACGCGCTGATGCTCGGGCGCGGCATGGTCAGCGACCCGGGGCTGGCGCTGGCCATCGTGGCGGCGAGCCGTGCGCAGCCTGCGCTCGCGTGGGACGAAGCAGGGGCGAGTGCGGCCAACACATCCGCGGCCATCGGCTGGGGCGACTTGCACCCGCTGGTCAGCGCGTTCTGGGAGTTGGTGCAAGCGCGTGGCGATCTGGCCGAGCGTCACCGCCCGGGTCGACTCAAGCAGTGGCTCAACCAGTTGCGCCGCTGCCACCCGCAGGCCGAAGCGCTCTACGGCGAATTGCGCGTCATCAGCGACCCGAAGCGCATCACCGAGCACCTCATTGAGGCGGGCCGCGCCACCCGCCACGTCAGTGCGTTTGCTGAATCCCGGCAATCGCCCATTCCCGGCTGCCATCGCGTGGCTTGACCAGGTGCCAGATCTCGTTGAAGGCCTCGGCGCTCGCGCCGGCGGCTTCGCTGATCAGCCCGTGGAAGCGCACGCTGACGATCTGCCGCTCGGCTTCATCGGAGAAGTCGACCACCTCGGAGTCGACCCGCACCACGTCCGTGTGCTGCGCAGCGCCTGAGCGATCCTGCAGATCGAGCTTGATCGCGGCAAACATCTCCGGCGTGGTGAACTGACGCAGATCGTTCAGATCGGCGCTGTCATTGGCGGCTTGCAGCCGGATGAAGATCATCTTGGCGATGCGCTCGAAGCCGGCCTGATCGAAGCCCACCGGCACCAGGGGCGAAGCGCTGAACGCGGCCGGTTCGGGCAGGGGCGCCGCGGCTGCCGCGGGCGTTTCGACCGAAGCCGCACCGGTGCTGCCCGGCGACCACGAAGGCCCCGCCCCTGCAAACTGCATCCCGTTGGAGCTGGCCACCGGGCGCGGTGCGGACGAGCCGCTCATGCGGCTCATCACGAAACGGATCGCGATGAAAGCCACCAGCCCCAGCAGGACCATCGTGATCAGGTTGCCGAACTCGGCACCCATCCCGAAATGGCTCATCAATGCGGCCAGCCCGAGCCCGGCGGCCAGACCGGCCAGCGGACCCATCCACGAGCGCCGTGGCGCAGCGGGCGCCATGCCGGGCGCCGCCGGAGCCGGCGTGGGCGTGGCCTGTGCGGGCCGCGCCGGCGCGGCATCGGGCGTGCTGCGCGCGGGCAAGCTGCGCTGCATGCCTGACGAACTGCCGCCGCCCAGGCGTTTGGCCTCGGCGGGCAGAGGCGCCATGGTGAATGCGGCGGTGAGCGACAAGGCCAAAGCCAGGATCCAGGATTTCATGCGGTGAGCCTCTAGCGGTTGAACGATTGAGCCGAGTGCACGGTGCGTGCTCGACAAGGCTGAGTTTGCGTGAGATTCAGCCCAAAGGCTGGGGCTCGGGCCGAGGTGCCACCAGCTTCTTCGGCTGCCTGCGATGCTTGCCCCGGACGACCATTTGGGCCCAGCGAGGCGCACCGTCGATCAGGCGATTCAGTTGCACCCCCAGCAGCATCCAGATGATCGGGTTGGCGATGAAGAACAGGTGATACGGAAAGCCCAGGTCGCTGCCAAAAGCCCGGCTCCAGACACCCCAGAAAATCCGGAAGAAAAATTCGTGTGCCAGAAAGATGAAATAGATCGCCGGCTCGATCCTCACCAGCCGATCAGCCAAAGGGGCGCGCGCCAATCGCAGGGAAATCGAGATGAACAAGCCACTCAATGCGGCCCGTCGAACCACCTGATGCCATGGCTCCCAGAAGGTCGGGGCAGAACTCAAAAGATCAAGGTGCCTGGCCCACTCGAATCCGACGAACAGGCTCGCCAAGAGGATCAAGAGCCAAGGCGGCGGATCCAGCCGCCAGCCACGCTCGGCGATGAACACGCCAAGCGAAAAGAACATCAGAACATGTGGGCGGTAGACGACGGGCGCAAACCCCACGAAAAGTCCACCTAGCCATACAGCCACCAAGGCTGCCCAGCCAAAACGCCTTGAGCCCCACAGCAAAACAGGCGATAGCAGCGCGCACACGAAGACATCCCTCAGGAAGTTGAGAGGAACGATGGCTCCCGCGTTGTTGATCGCCAGAACCTTGAAGATCAACAACTGGGTGAGCCCTTGACCGGAGAGCTCGTCCATGAGCTGGGATTTCTGGCCCAGCGCCAGCACGGCCGCCAGCGTCAGGGCGATCACTGTCAGATTCCAAAAGGCCATCGGCACGATCAGCGTGAGCAGCCGCTCTTGGGCCAGTTTCGCCAGCCCCGACTTCAGCAGCGAGGAGACGACCAGAAAGCCGCTGATGACACTGAGCGCCGGGACGCTTGCCCGACCGAACAAGTCGACAAGGATGAAGCTGATGAGCGTGAGCGTGCCGTCCATCGAATCTGCGCAGGTGTCCAACTGCGGCTTCACGTGCACGTACATCATGAAAAAGATGCACAGGACCCTGCAAACCTTGATCTGCAGCGATGTTTCCTGGCTGATGGCTGTCGGTGACATTTCAGCTCCACTCAAAAAGCTGGCTATCGAATCCAGCGCCTGCAGCTCACTTGGCCCAGGTGTCTTTCAACGTCGCCGTCCTGTTGAAAACAGGGTGATCTGCCGTGTGGTCCTTGCGGTCGGCCACGAAGTAGCCGTGGCGCTCGAACTGGAAGTGGTCTTCGCGCTGTGCCGAGGCCAGACCCGGTTCGACGAAGGCGGTGATGGTCTTCTGGCTGGCGGCGTTGAGCACGCTGAGAAAATCGCGCCCGCCGGCATCGGGCTGCGCTTCGGTGAACAGCCGGTCGTACAGGCGCACTTCGGCGGCGATGCCGGTGGCCACGCTGACCCAGGTGATCACGCCCTTGACCTTGACCGCATCGGCGCCCGGCGTGCCGCTCTTGGTGTCGGGCACGATTGCGGCCAGCACCGCGCTGACCTGGCCGCTCGCATCCTTCTCGCAGCCCACGCACTCGATCACGTAGCCGTATTTCAGGCGCGACTTGCTGCCCGGCAGCGCCACGCCGGCGGCATCGGTGCGTGGCGGGCTGAGGCGGAAAAATCCCTTGCTGGGCTCTTCCATGAAGTCTTCGCGCTCGATCCATACCTCGTTCGTCAGCACGAACTCGCGCTGGCCGCGCTCGGGGTGGCCCGGATGCACCGGGGCGTGGCAAGGCTCGTGATGGGCTTGGCTGCCTAACACCTCGGCAAAGTTGACCAGCTTGAGCTTGAGCGGGTCGAGCACCGCGCAGGCGCGCGCGGCTTTCGGGTCGAGGTCGTCGCGCAAGGCGATGTCGATCGACGAGTAGTCGAGCCAGCCGCCGGCCTTGCTCACGCCGCTGCGCTCGGCCAGCAATTGCAAGCTGGCAGCGGTGTAGCCGCGGCGGCGCATGCCGACCAGCGTGGGCATGCGCGGGTCGTCCCAGCCCTGGACGTGGCCTTCGTCGACCAGCTGCTTGAGCTTGCGCTTGCTGGTGACGATGTAGGTGATGTTGAGCCGCGCGAACTCGTACTGGTGCGGGCGCGGCTGGCGCGTCAGGCCCAGCTCGCACAGCGTGTCGAGCAGCCAGTCGTAAAACGGCCGCTGGTCCTCGAACTCGAGCGTGCAAATGCTGTGGGTGACGTTCTCCAGCGCGTCTTCGATCGGGTGCGCGTAGGTGTACATCGGGTAGATGCACCAGGCGTCGCCGGTGTTGTGGTGCGTGGCGCGCTTGATGCGGTAGATGGCCGGATCGCGCAGATTGATGTTGGGCGAGGCCATGTCGATCTTTGCGCGCAGCACCGCCGCGCCATCGGCCAGCAGGCCGTCGCGCATCTCTCGAAAGCGCGCCAGGTTCTGCTCGGGCGTGCGGCTGCGAAACGGGCTGTCGGTGCCGGGCGTGTTGAAGTCGCCGCGGTTGGCTCGCATCGCATCGGCGCTTTGCTCGTCGACATAGGCCAGGCCCGCGGTGATCAGCGCTTCGGCCGCCCGGTACATGAAGTC
>CANFXR010000087.1 GCA_947451035.1 Burkholderiales bacterium | reverse complement strand
TTGATTCAGGCTTGCCCGACAGGCCCATCATCATCGGCTGGCTCGGGCCGTAGATGTCGGCGTCGAGGATGCCCACCGCCGCGCCTTCGGCGGCCAGCGCCAGCGCCAGGTTGGCCGCCGTGGTGCTCTTGCCCACGCCGCCCTTGCCAGAGGCCACGGCCACGATGTTCTTGACGTTGGGCAGCAACTGCACGCCGCGCTGCGCCGCGTGAGCGACGATCTTGCTGCTGATGTCCACGTGGACCGCGTCCACGCCCGCCACGCCGCGCGCAGCCATGGTCAGCGCCTCGCGCAGCAGCGCGAACTGGCTTCGGGCGGGATAGCCCAACTCCACATCGAACGACACCGAGCCGCCAGCGATGCGCAGGTTTTTCAGCTGCCTGGTGCTGACGAAATCGCTTCCGGTGTTCGGATCGATCACGGCCCTCAGGGCTTCGAGCAACGCGGATTCAGTGGCGGCCATGGGGGTTCCGGAAGGGTACAAACAAGGCACCACGAGAGTGTGAGAACGCACGCTCAACGCAGTGGCGGCGCAGTCTAGCGCAGGGGTCTTGGCCCTGCGGCCGGCGCGGTGGCGACGCCTAGAATCGAATGGAAACTGCGGCTCCCGCGCATCTCGGCGGCGAGCGCCAAACCCGAGTCCCACGCATGCCACGCCAGCTCTTCGTCACCACCGCCCTGCCCTACGCCAACGCGCCGTTCCACGTCGGGCACATGATGGAGTACATCCAGGCCGACATCTGGGTTCGCTTCCAGCGCATGCAGGGCCACGCGGTGCACTTCGTGGGGGCCGACGACGCCCACGGCGCGCCGATCATGATCGCCGCCGAAAAGGCCGGCAAGACGCCGCAGCAGTTCGTGGGCGAGATCGCCGCCGGGCGCAAGCAGTACCTTGACGGCTTTCACATCGCGTTCGATCACTGGCACTCGACCGACTCGCCCGAGAACACCGAACTCGCGCACGACATCTACCGCGCCTTGCGCGACCGCACCGACGGCACGCTGATCACCACGCGCACCATCGAGCAGTTCTTCGACCCGGTGAAGGCCATGTTCCTGCCCGACCGCTACATCAAGGGCGAATGCCCGAAGTGCGGCGCCAAGGACCAGTACGGCGACAGCTGTGAGGTGTGCAGCGCGGTCTACGCGCCCACCGATCTGACGAACCCGTACTCCACGCTGAGCGGCGCCACGCCGGTGATGAAGAGCTCCGAGCACTACTTCTTCAAGCTCAGCGACCCGCGCTGCGTGGCCTTCCTCGAGGAATGGACAGGCAGCAACCGGCTGCAAAGCGAAGTCGCCAACAAGATCCGCGAGTGGTTCGCCAAGGACGAAGACGGCGCCACGGGCTTGAGCGACTGGGACATCAGCCGCGATGCGCCCTACTTCGGCATCGAGATCCCGGACGCGCCGGGCAAGTACTTCTATGTGTGGCTGGATGCGCCGATCGGCTACCTCGCCTCGCTGAAAAGCCACTTCGACAGCGGCGGCGCGGCCCGGTTGGGCGAAACACGCAGCTTCGATGAGTACCTGGCCGACCCGGCGCTCGAGCAGGTGCACTTCATCGGCAAGGACATCACCTACTTCCACACGCTGTTCTGGCCGGCGATGCTGAAGTTCTCGGGCCGCAAGGTGCCTGATCGCGTCTACGCGCACGGCTTCATCACGGTCAGCGGCGAGAAGATGAGCAAGAGCCGCGGCACCGGCATCTCGCCGCTGCGCTACCTCGAACTCGGCATGAACGCCGAATGGCTGCGCTACTACATCGCCACCAAGCTGAGCAGCCGCGTCGAGGACGTCGACTTCAACCCCGATGACTTCGTGGCGCGCGTCAACAGCGACCTGGTCGGGAAGTACATCAACATCGCGAGCCGAGCGGCGGGCTTCCTGAGCAAGCGCTTCGCCGGCCGGCTGTGCGCCGATGTGGGCGTCGAAGGCCGCGTGCTGCTCGACACCCTGCGCGAGGCCCACGCCGACATCGAGCGGCTGTACGACGAGCGCGAATTCAGCAAGGCGCTGCGCGACATCATGCTGCTGGCCGACCGCGTCAACGAATACGTGGACCAGAACAAGCCCTGGGAGCTGGCCAAGAAAGAGGGCCAGGACGCGGTGCTGCACGATGTGTGCACCGTGTGCATCGAAGCCTTCCGGCTGCTCACGATCTACCTCAAGCCGGTGCTGCCGGCGCTGGCCGCGCAGGTCGAGGCCTTCTTGCGGATCGGTCCCATGGTGTCGGCCGACGCGCGACGTGCACTCGGCGCGCACACCATCGGCGACTACCAGCACCTGATGCAGCGCGTCGACCCGAAACTGCTCGACGCGCTGTTCGAGCCGCCGACCGCTGCCATCGTCGAAACCCCGAAGCCCGGTGGCGAAGCCATCGCGCCGCTGATCGGCATCGAAGACTTCGTCAAGATCGACCTGCGCATCGCG
This sequence comes from Burkholderiales bacterium, assembly GCA_947451035.1. Lineage (GTDB taxonomy): Bacteria > Pseudomonadota > Gammaproteobacteria > Burkholderiales > Burkholderiaceae_C > PBB1. The sequence continues at coordinate 8,572 of CANFXR010000087.1, read as the reverse complement.
AAGATCGTCAACTGCGAACAGGTCGCCGGCTCAGACAAGCTGCTGCGCCTGACGCTCGACGTGGGCGAGTTCGACGCCGCCGGCGCACCGCGCCACCGCAACGTGTTCAGCGGTATCAAGAGCGCCTACCAGCCCTCTGATCTGATCGGCAAGCTCACGGTGACGGTGGCCAACCTGGCGCCGCGCAAGATGAAGTTCGGCGTGAGCGAAGGCATGGTGCTCGCCGCCAGCCACGCCAGCGAGCAAGAGCACCCGGGCATCCACGTGCTCGAACCGTGGCCAGGCGCCACGCCCGGCATGCGCGTGAGGTGAACACCCCATGAGCGACCGCAGCCCGCTCGAATCGCCTCCCGGCAGCACGCCGGCGCGCTCGGACGGCCTGCACATCGAGCTGGCGCGCTTTCGACCGCGTCTGCTCGACAGCCTGAAAGGCTACGACCGCGCCCGGCTCATCACCGATGTGACCGCGGGCATGACGGTGGGCGTGATCGCGCTGCCGCTGGCCATGGCGTTTGCGATCGCCAGCGGGGTCAAGCCTGAGCAGGGGCTGCTGACCGCCATCCTCGGCGGCTTCCTGATTTCGGCGCTCGGCGGCTCGAACGTGCAGATCGGCGGGCCGGCCGGGGCGTTCATCGTCATCGTCTACGGCATCGTCGAGCGCTACGGCGTGGCCAACCTGCTCATCTCGACCATGCTCGCCGGCGTGCTGCTGCTGGCAATGGGTGCGCTCAAGCTCGGCGCGCTGGTGCGCTATGTGCCGGTGGCCATCGTCATCGGCTTCACCAACGGCATCGCGGTGCTGATCGCGCTGTCACAGCTCAAGGACCTGCTCGGCCTGTCGATCGACAAGATGCCGTCGGATTTCTTCGGGCTGCTGGGAGCGCTGGCGCAGCACATCCACAGCTTCAACCTGCTGGCGCTGGGGCTGGGTCTGCTGTGCCTTGGCGGGTTGTTTTTCTGGACTCGGCTGTTCAACAGCAGTGGCGTGCTGCCCTATCGCCTGCTGAAAACCCGCGCGTTGCGCCTGGCGGCGCGGCTGCCCGGCTCGGTGGTGGCGCTGGTGACCCTGAGCCTCGCGGTGGTCGTGTTCAACCTGCCGGTGGAGACCATCGGCTCGCGCTTTGGCGGCATCCCGCAAAGCCTGCCGACGTTGGCGCTGCCGGCCGTCAGCTGGCTCAGCGTGCAGCAGCTGTTCATCCCGACGATCACGATCGCCCTGCTCGGCGCGGTCGAATCGCTGTTGTGCGCCCGGGTGGCCGACAACATGTCCGAGCTGCCGCGCCACGACCCCAATCAGGAGCTGATGGCGCAAGGCCTGGCCAATCTGGTGGTGCCGCTGTTTGGCGGGCTGCCGGCCACCGGCACCATTGCGCGCACCGTGACCAACGTGCGCTCGGGCGCCACCAGCCCGGTGTCGGGCATGGTGCACGCACTCACGCTGCTGCTGATCGTGCTGGTGGCCGCGCCGCTGGCTGTGCACGTGCCGCTGGCCGCACTCGCCGGCATCTTGCTGTTCGTGGCATTCAACATGGGCGAGTGGCGCGAGTTCTCGCGGCTGCGGCACTTCAACCCCGGGTACCGCACGATCCTGCTGGGCACGTTTTTCCTCACGGTGGTGTTCGACCTGACGGTGGCCATCGAGATCGGGCTGGTGCTGTCGTGCGCGTTCTTCATCTACCGCATGGGTACGCTGTTCCAGGTGCAGCGGGTGACCGATGAGACGCTGCAGGTGCCCGCCGGCGTGCAGGCCTTTGATCTGTACGGCGCACTGTTCTTTGGCGCGGTCAACAAGCTCGAGCAGGTCACCGAGCGGCTGCCCGCCGACGCCCGCGTGGTGGTGCTCGACTTGCACCGGCTGGTGCTGATGGACACCTCGGGCCTGAGCGCCCTCGAGCAGTTGCACCGCGCGCTGGTGCGCAAGGGGATGCGGCTAGTGCTGTGTCAGGTCAACGATCAGCCGCTGAGCCTGATGAAACGCGCCGGCTTTGACCATGAACTGGGACCGCACAACATGGCGGTAGATCTGTCCACGGCGCTCGCCTCGACCGTGCCGCCCGGCTGAGGGAGTGTCAAACGGGCGCCGGCAGCCTCAGTGCGCGGCCTCGCCGAGCTTGAATCCGATCAGCGCGCGCAGCTTGACGGGCACCACCGGCTTGAGCATCAGATGCATCCGCGAGTGCTGTGCCTGGATCTCGCGGATGGGCAAGGCGTTGTCGCCGATCAGGATGGCTGGCGTGACCTCACCGAAGTGCTCGCGCAGCGCCACGATGACATCCATGCCGCTGCCCTCGGGTTCAGTCGCGTCACCGACGAGCAGCAAATCGGGCGGTGCAGAGGCCAGGTTGGCCGCCATCCATGCAGCGCATGACGCAGCACCGACCAGGACCACCACATCAGCGCCCCAGCCGGTGAGCATCGACCCCAGCGAACTGCCCACGTCCGGATCGTCTTCGACCACGATGATCCGCCGGCCCTTGAGGGTCAGCCCCACATGGGGCTTGGCGGGCGGCAGCGGCCCGTGCTCGGGCGGCGCCTGTCCGATGGGCAGTTCCAGCGTGAACACGCTGCCATGGCCTTTGCGCGAATGCAGCGTGATCGGTGCGTCCATCAGCGCGGCCAGGCGCCTGACGATCGACAGCCCCAGGCCCAGACCCCGCCGCTGTGGCGAGTCGGCACGCAGTTCGTTGGGCACCTGATACAGCTCGTCGAACACGCGCTGTTGCTCACGCTCGTCGATTCCCGGGCCGGTGTCCCACACCTGCAGCAGCAGCCGGTTGCCACGCCGGCGGCAGCCGATCAGCACCGTGCCATCGCCGGTGTAGCGGATGGCGTTGGACACCAGGTTGTGCACGATGCGCTCGACCAGCAGCAAATCGGCCCAGACGTGATGGTCGGCGCCGCGAAAGCGCAGCCCCAGCCCCTTTTCGAAGGCCAGCGGCTCGAAGCGCAAGCGCAGCTTGCGGTACAGCTCGTTCAGGCCGAAGTGCTGCGGCTGGGCCTCGATCACACCGCTGTCGAGTCGCGTCAGATCGAGCAACTGCGAGAACAGGCCTTCGAGGGCGTCGACCGACTCGTTGATGCTGCCGACCAGATGGGCCGACTCGACGTCCAGGTTCTTGTGTCGCAGCGCGCCGGCCAGCAGGCCCATGGCGTGCAGCGGTTGCCGCAGATCGTGGCTGGCGGCCACGAAGAACTGGGTCTTCGCACGGTTGGCGGCCTCGGCCGCGCCGCGCGCGGCGTCGGCCGACGTCTTTTCGATGCGCAACTGGAGCAGCAGCGCATCGGTTTGGCTCTGGAGATCCCTCGTGCGCAGCAGCGATTGCCGGAACGCGCGCACCAGCAAAAAGGTCAGCGCGAATACGAGGAGCATGGTGCCCGCCTGGGCGTAGGCGTCGTGACGCCCGCTGGTGGCGATGCGCGCGACGATCGGCCCGAAGTACAGGACGGGGAACAAGAGGAACGCGCGCGGATGGTTCAGCAGCACCGGCGCCGCGGCGATGCACAAGGTGTAGCCGATGATGAGCAGCACCCCCACGCGGCTGCTGTCCAGGTAGGGATAGAACAGCCACGCGCCCATGCCCCACAGGCTGGAGTTGATCAGCAACCCGACGACCCACACCGTCCACCAGCGAACCAAGCTGGCGATTGGGGTCTGGGCATCTCGCCTGAAGCCCAGCAACACGACCAGCCGCAGCAGCCAGAACGCCGCGAAGGCCAGCAACCACGGCTGCAACACGGCTGGCGGCACTTCGGAGTAGAACAAGAGCGCCACTGCCATCCACCCGGTCAGGTTGACCGTCAGTTGCGCCGCCATGCCCTGAAAGGCAGAGCGGGCCTCCTCGGGCAGCACGCTGGGCGACGGCTCGTCGATCTCTGCCGCCACCGCGCCGGTCATGGGTCGTTCTTTCTCCGCCCCGACGGGCTGCTCGACGGCCGCGTCAGCTCGCTGATGGCCAGCACCGCCTGCGTGCGCGAACTGACACCGAGCGAGCGCAGCACGGCGGCCACGTGGTCCTTGATGGTCTCCACCGACAACTTCAGATCGCGCGCGATCAGTTTGTTGGGTTTGCCTTGCAGCAGCAAGTGGAGCACCTCGGTCTGCCGTGGCGTGAGGGCCAGCGAATCGAGTGATGCGGCGGCCTGATGCCCGTCGACGGCCTGCGTCAGCGTGCGCAGCGCACCCGGCGCGGTGTCAGGGAAAATGTCCGAACCCATGCGCTCATCGCCCAGATTCATCGGCGGCACGTAGATGCCTCCGGACATCACCATGCGCAGCGCCTCGAACAGGGTGTCGTTGGACGACCGCTTGGGCACGAAACCCATGGCGCCCAGGTCGATGGCCCGGATGACGTCGCTGGTCCGATCGCTCGCCGACACCACGACCACCGGAAGCGCCGGGTAGGCGGCCCGGAATTCGGACAGGACATCGAAGCCATCGGCATCGGCCAGGCGCAAGTCGAGCAGCACCAGATCGAAATCGCTGTCGTCTTGCAAGATGACCCGGGCGGAACGCGCATCACCCACATCAACGACGCTCACGCCGCCGCCCAACCCGAGGATCGTGCTTTTGAGCGCTGACAGGATCAACGGGTGATCGTCGATCAGCAAGACCTTCATCACGACTCCGACTACTGGATTAGGGCGGACCCATCCTAAGCCTGCATCATGTGCGCGAAGTCACAATCTGACACCCCCAAAAGGGGGGGTGGGAAAATTCTGATTCTCGCGAGCGCCCGGAACACTCAACGAGCCAGCCAGCCGATGACCGGCTGCCACTGCTCCAGGTCGCGCTCGACACGGCTGGGCGTCACATCCCACAGCGTGAGGCCCTGCGCCGCGAGGTGGATGTAGTTCTGGGTATCGCGCAGGTGCGTGAGCACCGGGAATGACGAGCCGCCGAGGAAGGCCTTGAGTTGATCGGCGGCAATGGTGCCTTCGCGAGAGCGCATGCCCACCAGTGCGACTTCGAACTTGCCGGCGCGCCGGTGTGCAGCGAGCTGCTCCAGGAAGGCGTGCGTGGCGTGGATGTCGAAGATGCTCGGCTGCAGCGGCACGATCACCTGCGTGGCGATCTTCAGCACCTCGTCGAGCCGCTTGCCGTGCAGGCCGGCGGGAGTGTCGAGCACCAGGTGGGTGGTGCCGCGGGGCGGGCGCACGCGCAGGTCGTCGTCCGTTTCCCAGCTGCGGATCGGCCGCGCGGCCGCAGGCCGCAGCCCCAGCCAGGTGCGCGCCGACTGCTGCCGATCGATGTCGCCGAGCATCACCGCGTGACCCTGCGAAGCCAGATAGCCCGCGAGGTTGGTCGACAGCGTGCTCTTGCCCACGCCGCCCTTGGGGTTGGCCACCACGATCACCGGCATATCAATCTCCTGAACCTGAGGGACGCGCGATGTTAGCGACGGCCCGTGACAGGCGCGGCATCACCCCCGCAGCATCTAATGCCAATGCAATCGCATTAGCATCAAGCTATGGAACGTCACACCAAACAGCGACAGGCCGTGCTCGACGCGCTCGCGCGCAGCGGCCAGGCGCTCAGCCCGCCGGACCTGCTCGCTCAGGCGCGCTCCAGCGTACCGAGCCTGAACCTGTCGACGGTGTACCGCCAGGTCAAGGGCCTGCAAGACGCCGGCCGGGTGGTGCGCGTCGAACTGCCCGGGCAGCCCGCGCGCTTCGAGATGGCAGTGTCGAGCGAGGCGGCCGCCCCGCCGAGAGCGGGCCACACCATCGATGCGGCTGCGGCGATGGTGGCGCACAGCCACCACCATCCCGGGGCGGTAGCCCATGAATCGCACCACCACCACTTTCACTGCGTGCAGTGCGACCGCGTCTACCCGATCCACGCCTGCCCCGGCTCGATGGGCGATCTGGCGCCGCCCGGCTTCGAGGTGCAGCACCACGATCTGACCCTGCGCGGGCGCTGCGCGACTTGCGTGGCCGGAGCACCGGCATGACGAACCGCGAGCCGCACACGCACGACCACGGGCCAGCGGACCATGGTCATGGCCATGCCCACGGTGGTCACAGCCACGCCCATGGCGCAACACGCCACCACCACGCGGCAGCGCCGGCGCAACCTCCGGCCGCGACCACCAGCTTGCTGATGCACTCGGCGCTGGCGCGGCTGGCGGGTGCGGTCGCGCTGATCGCGCTGCTGTGGGCGGCGGTCGCCTGGTCGCTATCGGGCACGCCATGAACGCGCACCACGACCACCGCGCGCTGGCCGCCGCGCCGCCTGCGATCGCGGTCGAAGACCTCACCGTGAGCTACCGCCAGCACCCCGCCGTGCACCACCTGAGCTGCCGCTTCGAGCCGGGCTCGCTCACCGCGGTGATCGGCCCCAACGGCGCAGGAAAGAGCTCGCTGCTCGACGCGCTGACCGGCCGCGTGCCCCCCACCACCGGCCAGGTGCGCCTGGGCGGCCTGCCACGCCGCGGCATGGCCTACATGCCGCAGCAATCGGGCATCGACCGCAGTTTTCCGCTGGGCGTGCTCGATGTGGTGATGCTCGGAGCCTGGCCGCAGATCGGCTGGTTTCGCGGCGCCACGCCGGCGCAGCGCGAGGGCGCACTGCACGCGCTGACCTCGGTGGGGTTGGCGGGCTTCGAGCACCGGCTGATCTCGGAGCTGTCGGTCGGGCAGTTCCAGCGGGTGCTGTTTGCGCGTGTGCTGATGCAAGACGCCGCGGTGATCCTGCTCGACGAGCCCTTCAACGCCATCGACACGCGCACCACCGCCGACCTGATGCGGCTGGTGCAGCACTGGCACACCGAAGGCCGCACCGTGATCGCCGTGCTGCACGACCTGGCGCAGGTGCGCGAGCACTTTCCGACCACGCTGCTGCTGGCGCGCGAATGCGTGGCCCACGGCCCCACCACCGGCGTGCTGGTGCCGCAGCACCTGCAGCGCGCGCAGCAGATGGCGCAGGACTGGGACGAAAACGCTGACTGGTGTGCCGTGGCGCCGGGAGCGTCCGCATGACGCTGCACGAGTTGCTGATCCAGCCGTTCGTCGAGTTCGGCTTCATGCGCCGCGCGCTGGTGGCCTGCGTGGCGCTGGGCCTGAGCTGCGGCCCCATCGGCACGCTGCTGGTGCTGCGCCGCATGAGCCTGGTGGGCGACGCCATCGCACACGCGCTGCTGCCAGGGGCGGCACTCGCCTTCGTGATGTTCGGCTACTCGCTGTGGGCGATGAGCGTGGGCGGCTTCGTCGCGGCGGTGGCCGTGGCCGGGCTGGCCGGGCTGGTCGCACGCCTCACGCCACAGCGCGAGGACGCCAGCTTCGCCGCGTTCTACCTGATCGCACTGGCCGCCGGCGTGATGATCATCTCGATGCGCGGCAACAGCGTCGACCTGATGCGCGTGCTGTTCGGCACCGTGCTGGCGGTGGATGACGCCTCGCTGCTGCTGATCGCGGGCATCACCACCGTGACGCTGCTGGTGCTCGCGCTGGTGTACCGGCCGCTGGTCATCGAGTGCTTCGACCCCGGCTTCCTGCGCCACCTCGGTCATGCGGGGGCCTGGGTGCACGGGCTGTTCCTGATGCTGCTGGTGCTCAACCTGGTGGGCGGCTTTCAGGCGCTGGGCACGCTGATGGCCGTCGGTCTGATGATGCTGCCGGCCACGGCGGCGCGCTTCTGGGCCGCCGAGGTCTGGCGGCTGGCGGCGGTGGCCGCACTGTTCGCGGTGCTCAGCGGCTGGGGCGGGCTGCTGCTGTCGTATCACGCCAACTTGCCCTCAGGCCCGGCCATCGTGCTGCTGGCCGGCGGCTTTTATGTGCTGTCGCTGCTGGTGGGCCGCCGCGACAGCCTGCTGGCGCGCCAGTTGTCCAAGCGCACGCACCGCAAGGCCTGACCATGCGCTTGCGCCTGACCCACTCCGCCCTGCCCCGTTGCTGGCTGACGCTGGCCGCGCTGCTGATTGGGGCGGCAACTTGGGCTGTCGAGCCCCCAGCGCCGCCGGCGCCGCTGCGCGTGGTGGCCACCTTCTCGATCCTGGCCGACATGGTGCGCGAGGTCGGCGGGCCGGCCGTCGAGGTGAGCGCGCTGGTCGGCCCGAACGCCGACGCGCATGTGTTCGAGCCCACGCCGTCCGATGTGCGCCGCATGGCGCGCGCCGACCTGGTGGTGGCCAACGGACTGCGCTTCGAAGGCTGGATCGAGCGGCTGATCGCCGCGTCGGGCTACCGCGGCCAGGTGGTGGTGGCCAGCACCGGCATCATGCCGCTGCGGCTGGATGGCGGCGCCGACCCGCACGCCTGGCAAAACCTCGCCAACGCCCAGCGCTACGCCGAGACGATCCGTGCCGCGCTGGTGGCCGCTGCGCCGGCTCGCGCCACCGAGATCAACGAGCGCGCCGCGGCCTACCAGCAACGGCTGAGCGCGCTCGAGCAAGACACCCGCGCCCGCATCGCCGCACTGCCCGAAGCGCGTCGCCGCGTGATCACCTCGCACGACGCGTTCGGCTACTTCGCCGCGGCCTACGGCGTGCGCTTCATCGCGCCGCGCGGCTGGACCACCGGCAGCGAGCCTTCGGCCGAAGCGGTGGCGCGCATCGTGCGCCAGGCCCGCGAAACC
>CANFXR010000086.1 GCA_947451035.1 Burkholderiales bacterium | reverse complement strand
TCGCGCAGGCTCGAGGTCTCGCCGGGATCGAAGCCGTTGGCCTCGCACATCAGCGCGCCCGCGCCGATCAGCAAGTCGCCAAAGCCGGCACGCGCGCCGATGCAGCTGTGCCGGTGGTGGGTGGCGTAGTTGTAGGTCAGCGAGCCCGAGTGCTCCCACTCGCCGGCGAAGAACACCCGCTCCCACGGCACGAACACCCGATCGAAGATGACCACGCCGGTCGACTGGCCGTAGCGCCGCGAAAACAGCGGCGCGCCGTGTTCGACCTTGTCGCCCGGGCGGCCCGCCGGGCGCGCCACGATGGTGATGCCCGCGGCGTCCACCGGCACCGCGCAGCACACCGCGAAGTCGGCGTCGGCTTCAGTCATGGCGCGGCAGGGCATGACCAGGAATTCATGCATGTACGGCGCGCCGGTGACGATCGCCTTGGTGCCCGAGATCACGATGCCCCGCGCATTGCGTTCGACCACGTGCACATAGGTGTCGGGGTTGGCCTGCTGGTGCGGGCGGCGCGAGCGGTCGCCCTTGGCGTCGGTCATGGCGATGCCGATCGACAGGTCGGCGTCTTGCACGTGCTGCAAGTAGGCCGCGAAGCGCGCCCGGTGCTCGGTGCTGCCGCGCGCGTCGTCGATGCGCGCGCTGACCTGACCCAGCGCATTGAGCGCGTCGTGCGCCAGGTAGCGCTGCGCGCAGCCGGTTTCCTGGCACAGCAAGCGCACCGCCTCGAGCTTGTTGAGCAGGTCGCCGGCCGACTCGTTGATGTGCAGCATGCGGTTGACCGTCTTGCCGCTGCTGCTTTGCGTGGCGGTCATCAGCGGGGCCATCGCCGCGTCGTGCGCGAAGTCATAGGTCACGCCCAGCGCATTGACGCCCGGCTGCAGCGACGGCGCGTCGGCCACCGAGTCGATCAACTGGCCGTCGACGTACACCACCGGCTTGAGCCGGCGCAGCGACTCGCGGTAGTCGGCGCTGGTCATGAGGTGCGCGGTGGAGACCGGGGCGGCGGGTGCGCCAGGGTGGTTCGGGATGGGGTTCATCGTGACCTCGATCGGTTGGTTCTGCAGGAATTTGAACACTGTTCAATGAATTGATCAAACCTACAATTTGCCGATGCGCAAATCACCTGCTGTCATGTCGCCCGTGGCTGCCGAGCCGGCCGACCCGGCGCGCGCCACGCATGCCGCGGCGCGCAGCGTGCGCAAGCAGGCGGTCACCGAGGTGCGTCGCTCGCTGGTGCTCGATGCGGCACGCTCGGCGTTTGTCGAGCTGGGTCTGGAAGGCGCCAGCCTGCGCGAGATCGCCAAGCGCGCCGGCTACACGCCGGGGGCGATCTACAGCTACTTCGCGAGCAAGGAAGACGTCTACGGCGCGCTGCTGGGCGAATCGCTGGAGCGGCTCAACGAGCGGGTGAGTGCGGCCGCACCCGCGCCGGTGGTGTCTCGCAGTTCGACGGTGCGGCGCCGGGCGCTGCAAGGCGCGGTGCGCTCGCACGCCCGCGCCTTCTTCGACTTCTATCGGGACAGCCCGCGCGACCTCGATCTGGGCTTTTACCTGTTCCACGGCATGCAGCCGCGCGGTCTGACGCCGACGCTGAACAAGCAGCTCAATGCCCGTTTGCACGATGCGCTGGCGCCGGTTCAAGCAGGGCTGGTCGCGCTGGGGCTGGGCGAGACTGATGCGCGCTGCGAGGTCGCCGCGCTGTTTGCCCACATCGTGGGCTTGCTGCTGCTCAGCCACACCGGGCGCATCCGCATGTTCCATCAGGAGCCCGCAGCGCTGTTCGAGCGTTACCTCGAGTCGCTGCTGGCGCGCGCCGCGGCGAAAAGACCGTGAAACAAAGGGCTGTCTCGGTGACGTAGGTCGCCCTTCGCGCGCGATACTGGCGCGAGCCGGGAAGTGCAGGACGGTCGTGAACCTTTTGGCTTTGGACCGTTTCTGATGCGCGTTGTCGTCCCACCTGTGCACCACCCCTGGATCGGCCCCGATCCACGGCGTCGCCGGTGCTTGCAACTGTGGCTGGGCACGGCTGCCGGCGTGGCGCTGTCGGGCTGTGCCGATCCGGTGCCGGCGCTGCGCGTGGGCAGCATCGTCTTTCCGACCTACGAGTACGCATTCCTGGCCCGTGAACTGGGCTTCATCGACGCGGCTCAGGTGCGTTTGGTGGAGTACGCGGCCACCACCTACGTCTTGCGGGCGCTGGCGGCCGGCCAGATCGAAGCCGCACAGCTGACGCTCGACGAGGTGATCACCGCGCGCGCGGCGGGCATCGGCCTGAGCGTGGTGCTGGTGCTCGATGTGTCGGCGGGCTGCGACGTGGTGTTTGCGCGCCATCCCATGACGCTGGCCGAACTCGCCGGCAAGCGCATCGCCCTGGAAGAAGGCGCCACGGGCGCCTTCCTGCTCGATGGCCTGCTGCGCGCGGCCAAGCTGTCGGTGGACCAGATCCGCAAGGTGCCGTCGACGCTCGCGCTGTCGGCCGGGGTGTTCCAGCGCGACTTGGCCGATGTGGTCGTGACCGCCGAGCCCTGGGCCTCGCAGATCGAACGCGAGGGTGGTTTCCGGCTGTTCGACTCGCGCCAGATCCCCAACCGCATCATCGATGTGCTGGCCGTGCGCACCGAGTCGATCGATTCGCACCGCCGGGCGATCCGCGAGCTGGTCGGCGGCATCGTGAAGGCGCGCCGCCACCACCTCACGCAGCCCGCCGGCGTGGCGGCCAAGCTGGCGCCCCGGTTGCAAGTGGAGGCGTCGCAGGTGGCGCAAGCCTTCCGCGGCTTGAGCATCCCGACGCTGCCTGACAACCACCGCATGCTCGAGGCCGACGGCCCGATCGTGGTCGCCGCGCACGCGCTGCAAGAGGTCATGCTGGCCAGCGGCTTGCTGAGCAGCAAGCGCTCGAGCGAGGCGCTGACATACCTGCTGGTTGATGCGCGCTTCCTGCCCAACGGAGACATGGAGTGAAGCCGGCCTATTCGGTGCGCGCTGCGCTCACGCTGGGCGTCACGGCGCTGCTGCTGCTGTTGCTGGGGCTGTCCTATGTCGACGCGCTGATCAGTGGCCGGCAGGCCGCGCTCGACAGCGCGCGAGCCAGCATCGTGCGCCAGGCCGAGATGCTCGCCCTGGTGGCGCAAGACAGCTTGCAGGATCACCCGACACGCGTGGCGGCCGAGCTGAGCGCGGTGTCGACCGATCTGCGCACCGACACGGTCGCGCTGGTGACGCCCGATGGCCTCGTGGTCATCGGCCAGAAGCTGGTGTGGCTGGGCAAGCCGGCCGACACCGTAGTGCCCGGGTTTTCACGCGCGCGCTTCGAGACCGTGTCGCGTGGTCGTGTGCTCGACCTGCAAATCAGCGACGACCAGCGCAAGCTCTCGGTCATGCTGCCGTTTTTCCTGGCAGCGCCCGACGGGCGTCTGCGCAACGAGCAAGGCGGCGTGACGTTGCTGTCGTTCGATCTGACGTTCGACTACGCCGTGGTGAAGCAGCAGGCCCTGAAACGACTGGGCTTTCAGTTGGCGATTGCCGCGTTGATCGTCTGGAGCGTGCTGTGGCTGCTGCGCGTGGCCGTCACCCGGCCGCTGGCGGCTTTCAAGGACATGGTGGGCCGCATCAGCAGCGCCGAGGAGGCCGGCGAGCCCGTGGCCGAGCGCGGCCCGATCGAACTGCGCGAACTCGCCAGCAGCTTCAACCGCATGGGCCAGCGACTGGCCGACGGTCAGGCGCGGCTGCGCAACAGCAACGATCGGGTCGAAGGGCTGATCGACGCGGCCATGGACGGCATCATCACCGTGGATGGCGAGCAGCGCGTGGTGCGCTTCAACCCGGCGGCCGCGCGCATGTTTGGCGTGCCGGTGGCGCAAGCGCTCGGTCAGCCGCTGGAAGCCTTTCTGCCCTACCGCTTTCGGTCGGCCCATGCCGCCCAGGTGCGCCACTTCGGCGAGCAGGGCGAGTCGTCGCGCTCCATGAACCGCAATGTCGTGGTCAACGCCGTGCGGCGCGACGGCCGTGAGTTTCCGGTCGAGGTCTCGATCTCGCACCTGACGATCGACGGCCAGCGTTACTACACCGCCATCTTGCGCGACGTGACCGAGCGGATTCGCGCCGAGCAGGAGATCAAGGCGCTCAACACCAACCTCGAAGCGCGCGTCGAAGAGCGCACGGCAGCGCTGTTGCAGGCCAATGCGCGGCTGCTCAAGCAGGACGCCGAGTTGCGCGAGGCCAAGGCGGAGGCCGAAAACTCCACACGCATGAAGTCGGACTTTCTGGCCAACATGAGCCACGAGATCCGCACGCCGCTCAACGCCGTGATCGGACTGGGCCATCTGGCGATGAAACATGCGTCGGATGACCGCCAGCGCGACTATCTTGCCAAGATCCAGCACGCCAGCCAGCAACTGCTGGAGCTGATCAACGACATCCTCGACCTGTCCAAGATCGAGGCCAACAAGCTCGACATGGAGCACACCGAGTTCCAGTTGAGCGAGGTGCTCGACAGCGTGTCCACGGTGATCGGCCACCGCGCGGCCGCCAAGGGGCTGGAGCTGATCTTTCGCGTCGGCCGCGACGTGCCCGACCACCTGGTGGGCGACCCGCTGCGACTGGGCCAGATGCTGCTGAACTACGGCAACAACGCGGTGAAGTTCACCGAAGCGGGCGAGATCGAGGTTCGCGTGAGCCTGCTCGACAGCGCCGACGAGGCCGGCGTGCTGCTGCGCTTCGACGTGCGCGACACCGGCATCGGCCTCACCGCGGAGCAGATCGCCGGTCTGTTCCAGAGCTTTCACCAGGCCGACGGTTCGACCAGCCGCAAGTACGGCGGCACCGGCCTGGGCTTGGCCATCGTGAGCCGGCTGGCCCGCCTGATGGGCGGCGAGGTCGGCGTTGACAGCGCGCCGGGGCACGGCTCGACGTTCTGGGTGAGCGCGCGTTTTGGCAAGAGCGAGCACCTCCCGCTCGGGCTGCCAGGCGCGAGCGACCTGCCCGGCCGCCTGGCGCTGGTCGTGGACGACAACGAGACCGCGCGCGCCACGCTGTGCGATCAGCTCGAAATGCTCGGTTTGCGCGCCGAGTCCGTGCCTGACGGGGCGGCTGCCGTGCAGGCGATCGTGCGCGCCCACGGCTGTGGCGAGCCCTACGAGGTGGCGCTGATCGACTGGCAGATGCCGGGACTCGATGGTCTGGAGACCGCGCGACAGCTGCGTGAGCTGGATCTGCCGCGCTTGCCCCACCTGTTGCTGGTGACCGCCTTCAGCCGCGAAGACGTGATCGAGCAGGCCATCGAGTCGGGCTTTGCCGGCGTGCTGTGCAAGCCCGTCCATGCCTCGGTGCTGCTCGACACGATCCAGCTGGTGGTGAGCAACACCGGCTCGCTGAGCGGGCCGAGGACCTTGCCGCCCGTGCCTGCCCCGGTCGCTCGCAGCGTGCCCTTCGGAGCGACGGTCCTGCTGGTCGAAGACAACGAGATCAACCAGCAGGTGGTCGCTGAACTGCTGATGGACGCGGGCCTGAAGGTCGATGTGGCCGGCAACGGTCAGGCGGCGCTCGACCTGGCGCGACATCACCACTACGACCTGGTGCTGATGGACTTGCACATGCCCGTCATGGACGGCCTCACGGCCACCCGCGCGATCCGGGCCTTGCCCGGGTTGGCCGAGCTGCCGGTCGTGGCCATGACGGCCAGCGCCATGGCCGAGGACCGCAAGCGCTGCCTCGACGCGGGCATGAATGACTTCGTGGCCAAGCCCATCGAGCCCGACAACCTGGTCGGCGTGCTGCTGGCGCACATCAGGCCCGCTGGCGTGCGCGTTGAGGTGCCGTTGACGGCCTGGGCGGCAAGATGGGACTCGACGCCACCCCTCCATGGCGGGGCGCGACCTCCCCCGGTCGCACCGCCTGCGCTTGAACTGCTGCCGCACGCGATCCCGGGGCTGGACACGTCGCTCGGGATGCGTCGCAGCGTGGGCAAGTCCGCGCTGTACCTGTCGCTGTTGCGCAAGTTCGTCGATGGCTACCGCCGGTTCCCGCACGACACGCGCGCGCTGCTCCAGCTTTCCGATCGCGAAGCGGCCCACCGGGCGGCACACTCGTTCAAGAGCGTGGCGGGCAACGTGGGGGCCTCCGGGTTGCAGGCACTCGCTGCCGAGCTCGAGCATGCGATCGGTTCGGGCCTGTCGCACGAGCACATCGAGCAGATCCTGCAGCCGCTGGAGTCGGCGCTGGCGGCCCTGTTGTCGGCGCTGGAGCTGCAGCTGCCTGACGTCGCCCGGACCAGCGCCACGGCGCTGGATCTGGAGCGCTTGCGCCGGGTGGGTGAGCAGCTGCTGCGCCAGCTCGACGAGGGTGACGCCGACGCCGTGCAGACCTCAGCCCTGCACGCGAGCTTGCTGGGCGCCGCGATGGGCGACGCCTATGCGCGCTACTCGCACGCCTTGAGCCGCTACGCATTTGACGAGGCCCGCGGCTTGCTGCTCGGCTGCCTGCGCTCGCACGACCTGTCCTGACCACACACGCTGCCCCGAGGAGCCCTGCTTGATCCCCACGCACGACACGCCACCCACCATCCTCGTGGTGGACGACACCCCGGAGAACCTCGAGCTCATGACCGCCTTGCTGTCGCAAGAGGGGTTCCGGGTGCGCTTGGCCCACAACGGCGAGAGGGCGCTGCAGCTGGCGCGTTCGACGAACAAGCCCGACTTGATCCTGCTCGACGTCATGATGCCCGGCGTCGACGGCTACGAGGTCTGTCGTGTGCTCAAGACCGATCCCGAGACCGCGCAGGTGCCGGTGATCTTCCTGACCGCCCGCGCCGAGATCGAGGACGAGGCGCTGGGGCTGTCGCTCGGGGCGGTCGACTACATCACCAAGCCCATCAGCCCGCCCATCGTGCTGGCGCGCATCCGCACCCACCTGGCGCTGGCTGCCGCCGTCCACGCGCTGCGCGACCAGAACGCTCACCTGGAAGCGCAGGTGGCGCGCCGCACGCTGCAGATCCAGGCCACGCAGGACGTGACCGTGATGGCCATGGCCTCGCTGGCCGAAACGCGCGACAACGAAACCGGCAACCACATCCGCCGCACCCAGCACTACGTGAAGTGCCTGGCCGAGCAGCTGCGATCCAACCCTCGGTTTTCGGAGTTCCTGACCGAGCGCAACATCGACTCGCTGTTCAAGTCGGCGCCGCTGCACGACATCGGCAAGGTGGGCATCCCCGACAGCATCTTGCTCAAGCCGGGCAAGCTGACGTTCGAGGAGTTCGAGATCATGAAGACCCACACCACGCTGGGCTACGAGGCGCTGGTCGCCGCCGAGCACGGGCTGGTCGCCGGGGTGGAGTTCTTGCGCTTCGCCAAGGAAATCGCGCTGTCGCACCAGGAGAAGTGGGACGGCTCGGGCTACCCGCAGGCCCTGCGCGGTGAGGCCATTCCGGTGTCAGCGCGCCTGATGGCGCTGGCCGATGTGTACGACGCGCTGATCAGCCGGCGCATCTACAAGCCGGCGTTTTCGCACGACAAGTCGGCGGCCATCATCGTCGAAGGCCGCGGCCAGCATTTCGACCCCGACGTGGTCGACGCCTTTCTGGCCGTGCAGCAGCAGTTTCAGGACATCTCGGCGCGATTCGTCGACGCCGAGTGAACGCCTGAGCGGGCGCCACTCTGGAACGGCTTATCGGGTCTGTCCGGTTTGCGGATTGTCTTGAGGGGGTCGCTTGAGTTCCACCGGCTCGTACAGCGGTGAGGGGCCTTCGGAGGCCGTCAACGGCTGCATGGGCTGGCTGCTTTGGGCCGGCTGCGCCTGGGTGCGGCCGAAATCCGCCTGCATG
This sequence comes from Burkholderiales bacterium, assembly GCA_947451035.1. Taxonomy (GTDB): domain Bacteria; phylum Pseudomonadota; class Gammaproteobacteria; order Burkholderiales; family Burkholderiaceae_C; genus PBB1. The sequence continues at coordinate 3,366 of CANFXR010000086.1, read as the reverse complement.
CCCTTTTGATCGACCAAGGTCCAAAAGGCGTTCTCATTGGCCTCGACCAGCCGCAGCAGCGTGTCCATGGCACTGGACTGCGCCACGTCGTCAGTCTCGTACTTGCTGAAGGCCACCGGCCCGCCTCCGAACAACTTGGCCGCCTGAGCCTGCGTGATCCGCAACTTGCCGCGCAGCGCGGCCACGCGTGCCGCTGGCAGCAAACCATCCACCCGCTTGCGAAACGCCATCATGGCGCGCTTGTTCAGCAGGCTTTCCTCAGCCCCGGCAAAGTCCGAGCCGCAGTGGTTGCAACTGCGGAAGTACATCGGCACCGGCCCTGTGTGGCCTGCGTAGGTCTGCTCGGCGTCTTCGCGGTGCTGCGTGACTTGCCCTTCACCGCACAGCGGGCAAAGCTCTTGCGTGCTCATGTGCTTCTCCCCCCTCATAAGTGGCACGACACCATCAGCAACAGCTGACCCGTCTTGCCCATCGCAAACTTCACGAAGTAGCGTGTGTCCTGACGCCGGCCCGTCGCTGCGATCGGGTCGTTGCGGCGCACCTCGTACGCGTCGCAAGCGGCCATCGCGCCCGCGCCGTTGTCGCACCATTCCGAATCCAGATAACGCCCGGCCGACTCCAGCCGCTGCAGCAAGTCGGCCACCATGGCCAAGTCACTGTCGTATTCGTCTCGCACGGCCTCATACAGATCGCGCACGTTTTGAATGCACTTGCGGGTCCACAGCGTCACCCGCAGCGCAGTCGATCACTCGCTCGCGTATTCCGCCACCGGCGGGCAGCTGCACACGAGGTGCCGGTCGCCGTGCACGTTGTCGACGCGGCCCACCGGCACCCAGTACTTGTCACGGCGCAAGCTGGCCAGCGGGTAGGCCGCCTGTTCGCGCGTGTACGGGTGCGACCACTCGGCGCCGAGCAGCGCTTGCGCGGTGTGCGGTGCCGCCTTGAGCGGGTTGTCGGCCGCCGGCCAGGCGCCCGATTCGACCAGAGCGATCTCGGCGCGGATGGCGATCATGGCGTCGCAGAAGCGGTCAAGCTCGTGCAGCGGCTCGCTTTCGGTCGGCTCGATCATCAAGGTGCCGGGCACCGGAAAGCTCAGCGTGGGCGCGTGGAAGCCGTAGTCGATCAGCCGCTTGGCGACGTCTTCGGCGGTGATGCCGGTGGCGTCTTTCAGCGGTCGCAGATCGAGGATGCATTCGTGCGCCACGCCGCCGCTGCGCAGCTGCGACTGGCCGCCCGAGTACAGCACCGGGTAGTGGTCGATCAGCCGCGAGGCAATGTAGTTGGCGCTCAGGATGGCGATCTCGCTGGCCGCTTGCAGTCCCTCGGCGCCCATCATGCGGCAGTACATCCAGCTGATGGGCAGCACGCCGGCGTTGCCCAGCGGCGCGGCCGACACGGCACCCACCTCATGCTCGCCGGCCTCGCCCAGGCCTTCGGCCGTGCGGTGCTTGGGCAGGAAAGGCACCAGATCGGCCACCACCGCCACCGGCCCCACGCCCGGTCCGCCGCCGCCGTGCGGAATGCAGAAGGTCTTGTGCAAGTTGAGGTGGCTCACGTCGCCGCCGAACTCGCCCGGTGCGGCCACGCCGACCAGCGCATTCATGTTGGCGCCGTCCACATACACGCGCCCGCCATGGCGGTGCACCAGCTCGCACAACTCGCGGATGCGCACCTCGAACACGCCGTGCGTGCTCGGGTAGGTGACCATCACGGCGGCCAGCTTGGCGCTGTGCAGCTCGCACTTGGCGCGCAGGTCGTCCATGTCGACGTTGCCCTGCGTGTCGCACTTCACGACCACCACGCTCAGGCCCACCATCTGCGCCGAGGCCGGGTTGGTGCCGTGCGCCGATTCGGGGATCAGGCACACGGTGCGCCCGCTGTCGCCACGCGAGGCGTGAAAGGCGGTGATCGCCAGCAGTCCGGCGTACTCGCCTTGCGAGCCGGCGTTGGGTTGCAGGCTCACGCCGCTGTAACCGGTGGCCTGGCACAGCCAGCCTTCGAGCTGTTCGCGCAACACGTCGTAGCCAGCCAACTGGTCGCGCGGGGCGAACGGATGGATGTTGGCGAACTCGGGCCAGGAGATGGGGATCATCTCGCTGGTGGCGTTGAGCTTCATGGTGCATGAACCCAGCGGGATCATGGTGCGGTCGAGCGCCAGGTCCTTGTCGTTCAGGCGGCGCAAGTAGCGCAGCATGTCGGTCTCGGAGTGGTGGGATCTGAACACGGGGTGCCGCAGGAACTCGCTCTTGCGCACCAGCGCGGCGGGCACGCGCAGCGCCACGCCCGACTCGAATGGGCTGAAGTCGGGCAGCGTCTTGCCATCGCAAAACACGCCCCACAGCGCAGCGATGTCTTCGCGGGTCGTGGTCTCGTCCAGCGTGATGCCGATCGACGTGGCCGAAGCGCGGCGCAGGTTGTAGCCGGCGTCGCGGGCGGCTTGCAGCCGCGCCTCGGTGCGCGCGCCGGTGGCGATGTGCAGCGTGTCGAAGCCGCCTTCGCCCACGCCATCGACGCCCAGCTCGCGCAGCCCGGCGGCCAGCACCGAGGTGTAGTCGGCCACGCGGCGCGCGATGCGCTTGAGGCCCGCGCCGCCGTGGTAGACCGCGTACATGCTCGCCACCACGGCCAGCAACACCTGCGCGGTGCAGATGTTGGAGGTGGCCTTCTCGCGGCGGATGTGCTGTTCGCGCGTTTGCAGCGCCAGCCGGTAGGCGGGGTTGCCGTGGGCGTCGATGCTCACGCCCACCAGGCGGCCTGGCATCGAGCGCTTGAACTCGTCGCGCGTGGCCAGATACGCCGCGTGCGGGCCGCCATTGCCCATCGGCACGCCGAAGCGCTGCGTGTTGCCGACCACGATGTCGGCACCCATTTCGCCCGGCGGCTTGAGCAGCGTCAACGCCAGCAGGTCGGCCGCCACGACGGCCAGGCCACCGGCGGCGTGCAGTTCGTCGATCACCGCGCTCAGGTCGCGCACCACCCCGTTGACTCCGGGGTACTGGAACAGCGCGGCAAAAGCACCCGCCTTCGCCGCGTCATCGGCCGCGCCGGTGACCACGCTGATGCCCAGCGGCCGCGCACGGGTGCGGATCACTTCGAGCGTTTGCGGCAGCACGTCGTCGGCCACGAAGAAGGTGGTCGATGGGCTCTTGCCCACGCGCAAGGCCAGCGTCATGGCCTCGGCGGCGGAGGTGGCCTCGTCGAGCATCGACGCACCGGACATGGCCATGCCGGTGAGGTCGCACACCATGGTCTGGAAGTTGACCAGCGCTTCCATGCGGCCTTGCGAGATCTCGGCCTGGTACGGCGTGTAGGCGGTGTACCAGGCGGGGTTCTCGAGCACGTTGCGCAAGATGACGCCCGGCGTGA
>CANFXR010000085.1 GCA_947451035.1 Burkholderiales bacterium | reverse complement strand
GCACCCGCCTGCGCAAACATCGGGATCAGCGCGTCGACCGGCTTGACCATCAGGTGCACGTCGATGGGCACCGGCTGGCCGTCGCGCACGGCGTACGGCTTGATGGCCTGGCACACCAGCGGACCCACGGTCAGGTTGGGCACGTAGTGGTTGTCCATCACGTCGAAGTGGATCAGGTCGGCGCCCGCATCAATGATGGCGGTGACTTCCTCGCCGAGGCGGGCGAAGTCCGCAGACAGCAAGCTGGGAGCGATGCGCATGGTCGGGCTCGTCATGGTGGTGTGCTTTGCAAGGGGTGGGGGGCGCGAGGCCGGACCACGCTATTTTCCGGCGATTCGCCGATCTACCACGGCGTGGCGTTAACCTCGCGCTCGCACCGCTTCGAGCGGCGCCTGCCAGACCCCCCGCCACCGAGCGCTTGCCGACGTCACCCGCGCGGCCCCCCCAGACCATGTGGATCGTTCGCTACGCCCTCAGCCGCACCTACAGCATCGGTGTGCTGGCCATCTTGCTGGTGCTCGTGGGCACGCTGTCGACGCGGCGCTTGTCGACCGACATCCTGCCGTCGGTCGACACGCCCAGCGTCAGCGTGATCTGGACCTACTCCGGGCTCAATGCGCGCGAGATGGCCGCCAAGATCGCCTCGTTCGGCGAGCTGGTGATCCTCAACAACGTCGACGACGTGCTCGAGGTGCGCTCCGAGACCACCGACGGCGTGACGATCATCAAGGTCGACTTCCAGCCCTACGTCGAACTCAGTCTGGCGCTCACGCAGATCAACTCGGTGTCGCAGACCATCTTGCGCCGCATGCCCACGGGCACCTCGCCGCCGCTCATCGTGCGCAACTCGGCGTCGAGCCAGCCGGTGCTCAACCTGGTGCTGAGCTCCGACACCCTCGACGACAGCGGCCTGTACGACTTCGCCCGGCTGCAGCTGCGCGGCCAGATCCAGACCATTCCCGGCGTGCGCATGTCGCTGCCCTACGGCGGCGCGTCGCGTCAGGTGATGGTCGAGCTTGACCCTCAGGCGCTGCAGACCTTCGGCATGACCGCCTCCGATGTGAGCGCGGCGGTGTCGGCGCAAAACCTCACGCTGCCGTCGGGCACCCTGCGCGAGGGCCGCATCGAATACAAGGTGGCGATCAACGCCAGCCCGAACGCGGTGGCCGACTTCGCCGAGCTGCCGATCCGCCAGGTCGACGGCCGCGTGGTGCGGCTGAGCGACGTGGCCAGCGTGCGCGACGGCCCGGCCGTGCAGACCAACCTGGCTCGGCTCAATGGCGCCAACGCGGTGCAGGTGTCGATGCTCAAGCTGGGTGGCGCGTCCACCGTGGACATCGTCGACCAGATCCTGGCGCGGCTGCCCGAGATCCGCGCCGCGGCGCCGCCGGGCATGCGCATCGAGCCGCTGTTTGACCAGAGCGTGTTCGTGCGCGCGGCGGTGCGCAACGTGCTCAACGAGGGCGTGCTGGTCGGCTTGCTGGTGGCCACCGTGGTGCTGCTGTTCATCGGCAGCTTGCGCTCGACGCTGGTGGTGCTGACGTCCATCCCGCTGGCGCTGCTCGGCTCGGTGGCCGCGCTGTACGCCACCGGCCAGACCTTCAACCTGATGACGCTGGGCGGCCTCGGGCTGGCCATCGGCATCCTGGTCGACAACGCGCTGGTCGAGATCGAGAACTGCAACCGCCGCATCGCCACGGGCGAGCCGGTGCGCCAGGCCATCCTCAACAGCGCCGGCGAGGTGGTGTTTCCGGAGTTCGTGTCCACGCTGTGCACTTGCATCGTGTTCCTGCCTATCTTCTTGCTCACGGGCGTGCCCGCGTCTGTGTTCAAGCCGATGGCCTGCGCGGTGGTGTTCGCCATGATCGGCAGCTTCTTGCTGTCGCGCACGCTGGTGCCGTGTCTGGCGTACCTGTTGCTTCCCGGCGAGCTGCGGCGCCGCGCGGCGAGCGGGCTCGATGCCGTGGAGCGCGTCCACCACCACGTCGAGCGCGCGCTCGACGCGGTTCGCGACCGCTACGTCGCGCTGCTGCAGCGTCTGGCCTCGCGGGCGTGGCTGCTGTGGGTGATCGTGCTGGTCGTGCTTGGCGTCGGGGTGTGGGGCGCGCGCCATCTGGAGCAGGGGTTCTTTCCGCGCACCGATGCCGGCGTGATGCGCTTGCATGTGCGCGTGCCCACGGGCACCCGGCTCGAGGAAACCGCGCGCATCTTTTCCGACGTGCAGCTGGCCATCCGGCGCGTGGTGCCCGCCGACGAGATCGACGTGATTGCCGAGGTGATCGGCCAGCCCGAGCCGGTGAACCTGGCCTGGATCGACAGCGCCGCGGTGGGCAGCTTCGATGGCGAGATCGACATCGAGCTCACGCCGCGCCATGCGCCGATCGCGCAGTACCAGGCGGCGCTGCGGCGCATGCTGGTGGCTGAATTTCCGCAGCTCATCGTGTTCTTCCGCCCGGCCGACACCACCGCGCTGACGCTGGCGGGCGCCTCGCCCACCGACCTGGACTTTCGCGTGGTCGGGCGTGACGTGCCGGGCAACCGCGAAGCGGCCGCCAGCCTGATGGCCGCGCTCAAGAAAACCCCGGGCGTCGAGGACGTGACGCTGCGCCAGGTCTTCGACTTGCCGCAGATGTACATCGAGGTCGACCGCACCCGCGCCTTGCAGCTCGGTGTGACCTACCAGCAAGTGGCCAGCGCGGTGCTGTCGGTGCTGGGCACCTCGGGCACGGTGTCGCCCTCGTTCTGGGCCGATCCGGCCAACGGCAATTCATACCCCGTGCAGGTGATCGCCACGCCGTTGTCGCTCGACAGCGTGCAAACGCTGATGAACACGCCGGTGCGCCTCGGCGCGGCCGGGCAGACGGTGCTGCTGGGCAGCGTGGCCACGGTCAAGCAGCGCCGCGTGCCAGCCAGCGTCACGCGCGTCACGCTGGCGCCGTCGCTCAACGTGCTGGCCAACCTGAGCACCGAAGACCTCGGCGGCGTGCTGCGCGCCATCGAACCCACCCTGGCCGAGCTGCGCGCGGCGCAAAAGCCGGGCAACAAGATCGAGCTGCGCGGCCAGGGCCAGACCATGAACCAGGCCTACGGCGAACTCGCCAGCGGGCTGCTGCTGGCCATCGTGCTGGTGTTCCTGGTGCAGGCGGTCAACTTCCAGTCGTGGCTGCTGCCGCTCAACGCGATGGCCGCGCTGCCGCTGGCGCTGTGCGGCGCGGTGCTCGGGCTGTGGGCCACCGGCACGCCGCTCAGCGTGCCCGCGCTGATGGGCATGATCATGGTGGTCGGCGTGTCCACCGCCAACAGCGTGCTGATCACCAGCTTCGCGCGGGACCGCGTGGCCGAGGGCTACACGCCGCGCGACGCCGCCATCGCGGCGGCCCGCACGCGGCTGCGCCCGGTGCTGATGACCGCCACCGCGATGATCCTGGGCGTGCTGCCGATGGCGCTCGGCCTGGGCGAAGGCGGCGAGCAAAACGCGCCGCTCGGCCGCGCAGTGATCGGCGGGCTGCTGCTGGGCACGCTGGCCACGCTGGTGCTGGTGCCGCTGCTGTTCACGCGGCTCGGCCGGGCGCGCCGCCCGGACCCCGCCGAGGCCGCCCAAACCACCGTGTGAGACTCCCGACCATGACCCGACACCGCGCCACCCCTCGTGCCCGACCGCTCATCGCGGCCCTGATTGGCTGCGCGCTGCTGGCCTCTGGCGCGGCGCAGGCTCAGGCCTCGTCACCGCAGACCGCCGCCAGCGCCGCTGCGGCCGCCTCGGCACCACAGGTGCATGTGGTGATCGCCACCGCCTCGCCGATCAAGCTCACGCTGCGCCTGCCCGCGCGCGCGCTGCCCGCCGAAGAAGCGCGCATCTTTGCGCGCACCAGCGGCACGGTCGCCGAGCGGCGGGTGGACCTGGGCGACCACGTCAACGCCGGCGATCTGCTGCTGCGCATTGCCGCGCCCGAGGCCGATCAGGCGCTCGAACACGCCAAGGCAGCGCTCGGTCAGGTCGCCGCGCGCGAACAGCTCGCGCAGCTCAACCTCGAGCGCGCCCGGCCGCTGGTCGATCAGCAGTTCTTGTCGCCGGGCAGCCTTGACAGCCTGGTCGCCGGTCTCGCGGTGGCGCGCGCCGACACGGCCGCCGCGCGCGCCGAGGTCAAGCGGCTCGAGGCGCTGCAGCAGTTTCAGCAGGTGCGCGCGCCGTTTGCCGGCGTGGTCACCGAGCGGCTGATCGAGCGCGGGGACCGCGTGTCGGGCGACGGCGGCGATGCCGCCGCTTACCTGCTGCGGCTGGCGCGGCTCAACGAATTGCGCGTGGTGGTCGATGTGCCGCAGTCGGCGGCCATCGACGTGCCGCTGGGCGCGGCGGTCAAGCTCGCGTTTCGCGAGTTTCCCGGCGAGACCTTCAACGCCACCTTGCGCCGGCGCTCCGGCGCCATCGATGCGGCCACCGGCACCATGCGCATCGAGCTCGCGCTGCCCAATGCCGACCTGCGTGTGCCCGCCGGGCTGCGCGGCGAAGCCACCTTCGAGGTCAACAGCCTGGGCGGCGTGCGCGTGCCCGCAGGCGCCGTGCTCAGCCGCGACGGCAAGCCGCATGTGGCCACCGTCGATGCGCAAGGCCGGTTGCGCTTTGTGGCCGTTCAGGTCGACCGCACCGCCGAGCGCGACGTGGTCATCCGCTCCGGTCTGGACGCCGGCGCCAGGGTCGTGATCTCGCTGGGATCGATGCTGCGCGAAGGCGCGGCGGTGAGCATCGCGCCGTAGGTGGAAAATACCGGGTTGTTCCAACCCCCAACCCTGCCGAGCCCATGAGTGCATTCAACGAAGAGCGCGTGCTGAGCGTCCACCACTGGACCGATCGCCTGTTCAGTTTCACCACCACCCGCGATCCGAGCCTGCGCTTTTCCAACGGGCACTTCACGATGATCGGGCTGCGCGTCAACGGCAAGCCGCTGCTGCGCGCGTACAGCATCGTGAGCCCCAACCACGAAGAGCACCTCGAGTTCCTGAGCATCAAGGTGCAAGACGGCCCGCTGACCTCGCGGCTGCAGCACATCCAGGTGGGCGACACCCTCATCGTCGGCAAGAAGCCCACCGGCACGCTGCTGATCGACTACCTGCTGCCCGCCAAAAACCTGTACCTGATCGGCACCGGCACCGGCGTGGCACCGTTCCTGAGCATCATCCGCGACCCCGACACCTACGAGCGCTTCGAAAAGGTCATCCTCATCCACGGCGTGCGCGAGGTGAAGGAGCTGGCCTATCACGACTACCTCACCCGCGAGTTGCCGGCGCACGAGTTCCTCGGCGAGATGGTGACCCAGCAGCTGCTGTACTACCCGACGGTCACGCGCGAGCCGTTCGTCAACCAGGGTCGCGTGACCACGCTGCTCGACAGCGGCAAGCTGTGCGCCGACCTCGGTCTGCCCGCGCTCAACCGCGAGAGCGACCGCGTGATGATCTGCGGCAGCCCCGAGATGCTGCGCGACCTCAAGGCCCTGATGGAAGTGCGCGGCTTCAAGGAAGGCAACACCTCGACGCCCGGCGACTTCGTCATCGAGCGCGCGTTCGTCGAGCAGTAAGCCGTCAGGCGCCGCTCGCGGCGGCGATCACCACGGCAGCGCTTCGCCGCGGTGGTTGAAGAACCCGCCGCTGTCGGCCTCGCTCAGGCCGTCGAGGGTGGCCAGCACGCTGGCAGCGCACTGAGCGGGCGTTTGCACCTGCAGCCCCGACTTCGAGAATGGCCCCGACAGCCGCGTGGCCACCGTGCCCGGGTGCAGCGCCACGCAGATCGCCTGCGGCTGGCGGCGCGCCAGCTCGATGGCTGCGGTGCGCACCAGCTGGTTGAGCGCGGCCTTCGAGGCGCGGTAGCTGTACCAGCCGCCCAGCCGGTTGTCGCCGATGCTGCCGACCTTGGCCGACAGACTGGCGAACACCGCGCGCCCGCTGCGCGGCAGCAGCGGCAACAAGTGCTTCATCAGCAAGGCCGGGCCGATGGCGTTGACGGCAAACGCGTGCGCCATGTGGGCCGCGTCGATCTGGCGCCAGGTCTTTTCGGGCTCGAACCCGCTGCCATGCAGAAAGCCGGTGGCGTCGATCACCAGCCGCAGTTCGGCGCCACTGCGCTCCACGGCGCGGGCGACCTGCGCGGCAGCGGCTTCGATGCTGGCCTCGTCGGTGATGTCGAGCGTGATGTCGACGCCGCCGCTGGCGTGCTGCGCGGGGGGCCGACCGAGCGCCAGCACCTGCGCGCAGCGCGCATCACCGCGCAACTGCTCGCACAGCGCACGGCCCACGCCGCCCGATGCACCAATCACCACCGCCGTGCACGGCCCGGCGCCGTCGGCACGCGGCGAGGGCGCGGCCGCGTCGGTCAAGTCGGACCGGGCTTGGTGGGGTCCGCGGCCGCCGCGGCGGCGAGCGCCACGCAGGCGTTGCACTTGCCCAGGCCGGGCATGCGCAGGTCGGGCTTGCCGTCGCCGGTCTTGAAGTTGGCGTGGCAGCGGCGGCACACGTACATCTTTGCGCTCGACATCATCGACTTGCTGCCGATGGACGACGCGGGCCGCTGAGCCGAATACTCGGCCTGGGTCTGGCGCAGTTTTTGAGCGCCCGGCGCAGGCGTGCTGGATTTGGGGTTTCGAGTGGCCATGTCGGGCAGATGAAACGACGTTGATTCGGCGCGGATTCCGCACCAGCGAGACAGGCGCAATTGTCCGTGCAAACCGGTGCGCGTGGTATCCGTCGTGTTCCCGAGGCCATCGCCCCGCTCCGCGCGAGGCGCACCAGGCTGGTGCGACAGACGGTGGCACCGAAGTTGCTCATCCATGGTTCGAGAGAGGCGCTCCGCGCAAGCGGCGCTGCTTGATCAACCAGACAGCTAGGGTTCCGTGCCCGGTGGAGTCACCGGGTGGCCTGGTCCGAGAGCGGTCGGCCGCAGTGGTCTTGCGGCTCCACGGAGGGACAAAAGCCCGGGAGGATGCAGTTGCCGTTGGTGGTGACGCGCGCCCCTCTCATGTTGCTTGATTTGCCCTGCCACCACTGGAGCCTGCGTTGTCCTTCACCGCCCCCACCTCCGATCCCTCGAGCGGCCCGATCGCCCCGCGTCCCGTTTCCACGGCCTTGCCGCCCGCACCGGGCATCTGGGCGATCGCCGGGCGACTGTCGCGCACCCAGTACTGGGCCTTCGCCGCACTCGGCCTGCTGCTGCCTTTCGTGGCCTGGGGGCTGGTGTCGGCCAGCGGCTGGGTCGATTCGGTGTTCCTGCCCGGCCCGTGGTCGGTGCTCGAGCGCATGCACACCTGGCTGATGGATGACGGGCTGATCGCCGACACCGGCATCAGCGTGTACCGCGTGGTGGCGGGCTTTGCGCTGTCGGCCGTGCTGGCGCTGCCGCTGGGGCTGCTCATCGGTGCGTTCCGCCCCGTCGAAGCGCTGCTCGAACCGCTCACCGACTTCATCCGCTACATGCCGGCGGTGGCCTTCATTCCGCTGGTGATGCTGTGGTTCGGCATCGAGGAAAGCGCCAAGATCGCGATCATCTTCATTGGCACGTTCTTCCAGATGGTGCTGATGGTGGCCGAGAACGTGCGCCTGGTGCCCACCGCGCAGATCGAGGCCGCGCAGACCATGGGCGCGACCCGCGGCGAAATCATCCGCCTGGTGCTGCTGCAGTCGGCCAAGCCGGCCATGCTCGACACGCTGCGCATCACCATGGGCTGGGCCTGGACGTACCTGGTGGTGGCCGAACTGGTGGCCAGCAACTCGGGGCTGGGCTACTCGATCCTCAAGGCGCAGCGCTTCCTCAAGACCGACACCATCTTCGCGGGGATCCTCCTGATCGGGCTGATCGGGCTGCTGATGGACCAGGCCTTCCGCTGGCTGCACCGTCGCGCCTTCCCCTACATGCACTTCAAGCGCTGAGCCCAGGAGCCGCCATGTCCAACCATTCCGTCATCGCCGTGCCCAAGGTGCAGATCAACCACGTCGGCAAGGTGTTCGCCGGCGCCCCGGCCGGCACGCCGCCGGCACTGCAAGACATCAACCTGTCGATCAGCGACAACGAGTTCGTCACGCTGGTGGGCGCCTCGGGCTGCGGCAAGTCCACGCTGCTGCGCATCCTGGCCGGGCTCGAGCACCACAGCTCGGGCGAGGTGCTGTGCAACGGCCAGGCCATCACCGGCCCCGGCGCCGACCGCGCCATGGTGTTCCAGCACTACAGCTTGTACCCGTGGCTCACGGTGATGGAAAACATCAAGTTCAGCCGGCTGCTCAGGATCAAGCGCGAGAACCTCACCTCATCGGATGTCGAAGCCGCTTCGGGCCGTGCCGACGCGCTGCTCAACCTGATCGGCCTGGCCAAGGTGGCCCACGCCTACCCGAGCCAGCTCTCGGGCGGCATGCAGCAACGTGTGGCGATTGCCCGCGCGCTGATGGGCCGCCCGCAGGTGCTGCTGATGGACGAGCCCTTCGGCGCGCTCGACGCGCAGACCCGCGAGGTGATGCACGACCTGATCCTGCACATCCACCGCATCGAAAAGACCACCATCGTGTTCGTCACCCACGACGTCGACGAGGCGATCTACCTCGGTCAGCGCGTGGTGCTGATGGCGCCGCGCCCGGGCCGCGTGGACCGCATCCAGCTGGTGCCGCTGCCCACGCGCCGCCGGCAGGACATGAAGCACAGCGCGGCGTTTCGCGAGCTGCGCGCCGAGATCCTCGCGAGCATCCGCGAAAGCTCGGGCATGGCCACCGACCTCGACCTGCTCGAAAAGCTCAGCCAGCAAAGCGAGGCGATTTGAGATGAAACGCCGAAATGCCCAGGCTCGTTCAATGAACCGCCCGTGCGGGGCGGCAGGCTGTGTCGCCGGTCTTTCGCGGCCCGCCACGGTGATTCGGCAGGTCGGGGGCGAGGCGCTGGAGTCGCGCCTCGGGCGACGCCGAGCAGCGCAGCGGTGCGAGGTTGCCGCGCGCAGCGCGGTCGGGCGCGCCTGTCTGAGCCCGCAGGGCGAGTTTGCGCACCCGCCTCGTGCCGTGAGCCGCGCAGGGCACCCGGACCTGCGGTCCGGGCGGCGACAGCGAAGCGAATCCGGCGCCTTGCCCCCGGCCTGCTGCGCACTCAGCGCGCATACCAACTCAACCATCACCAGCTGCTGAAACCACAGAGCCCATGACCACCTGCTTCGACACCCTCACCCCCCTGGCCCGCGCTGCCGTGCCGGATCACTCCACGCCGTTTTCGCCTGCGCTCGTGCTGTGGGAAGACACGCTGCCCGGTGGCGCGCACTGGTCGGGCGTGCTGCGCCGTGGCACCACGCTGCGGCTGACCGACCTGGAAGGCCGCGCCAACGTGTCGGCGCTGTTGTTCAACCAGGAAGAAAAGACCGAGCGCTACAACATGCCCGACACGCTCAAGGCGCAGCACACCGCGCACCTCACGCGTGGCCATGCGCTGTATTCCGACATGGGCCGGGTGCTGTGTTCGATCCCTGACGACAGCTGCGGCTGGCACGACACCGTGTGCGGCGTGATGGACGCGGCCACGTCGCGCCAGCGCTTTGGCGAGGCCCACTACCAGCAGCACCGCAACGCGATGCAGCGCAACGGGCACGACGGCTTCGTGGTCGAGCTGGGCAAGTGGGGCCTGGACAAGCGCGACCTGGTCGCCAACGTCAACTTCTTCAGCAAGGCGGTGGCCGACGAGGCCGGCCGGCTGCGCTTTGACACCGCGCACCGCGCCCCCGGCCAGCACGTCGACGTGCGCTTCGAGATGAACGTGCTGGTGGTGCTGTCGGCCGCGCCGCACCCGCTTGACCCCGCCGCCACCTACGCGCCCACGGCGGTGGGCCTGACCGCCTGGCGCTCGGGCACCGCCGGTGCCGACGACATCTGCCGCCGCCACTGCGCCGAGAACGACCGCGGCTTCATCAACACCGAAAGGGGCTTCCTGTGATGTCCGCCACCGCGGAAAGCACGCTCAACCCCGCCGCTGCGGTGATCGACGAGGTCTGCCTGGCCGGCGACCCGTGGGCCAAGATCGTGAAGAAGGGCCAGACCCTGCGCATCGTCGACCTCGAAGGCAACCAGGCGGTCGACACGATCTTCTACAGCGCGGCCGATGTCGGCGAGCGCTACAGCCTGACGCACACCATCCAGGCGCAAGGCGCGCTGTACCTGACGCTGGGCTCGGTGCTGATGTCGAGCGAAGGCCGTCCGATGCTCACCATCACCGCCGACACCTGCGGCCGCCACGACACGCTGGGCGGCGCGTGCGCCTGCGAGAGCAACACGGTGCGCTACGCGCTCGAGAAGCGCTACATGCACAGCTGCCGCGACAGCTTCATGCTGGCGCTGTCGCACACCGACGACGGCGAGAGCGAGATCCCGCGCCTGACCAAGCGCGACGTGGTGTCCAACATCAACTTCTTCATGAACGTGCCGGTCACGCCCGAAGGCCGCCTGACCTTCGAGGACGGCATCTCCGCGCCCGGCAAGTACGTCGAGATGCGCGCCGAGATGGATGTGGTGGTGCTGGTGTCGAACTGCCCGCAGCTCAACAACCCGTGCAACGGCTACAACCCGACGCCGGTGCGCTTTCTGGTCTGGGATCCCGTTTGAGGGTTCCACCGCGCCGGACGACCGGCGTGCGTTTTTCCTGATCGCAGGACGACCTGCCTTCCTGCCGAGTCCGCCATGTTCAACAAGGTCCTGATTGCCAACCGCGGCGCCATTGCGTGCCGCATCATCCGCACGCTCAAGCGCCTGGGCGTGGGCTCGGTGGCGGTGTATTCCGAAGCCGATGCCGGTGCGCTGCACGTGACGATGGCCGACGAGGCTGTGTGCATCGGCCCCGCACCGGTGGCCGCGAGCTACCTCAACAGCGCACGGCTCATCGAGGCCGCGCTGTCCACCGGCGCGCAGGCCATCCACCCCGGCTACGGCTTCTTGTCCGAAAACGCCAACTTCGTCGAGGCCTGCGAGGCCGCCGGGCTGGTCTTCCTCGGCCCCACGCCGCAGCAAATGCGAGTGTTCGGGCTGAAGCACACCGCGCGCGCGCTGGCCACGTCGAGCGGCGTGCCGCTGCTGCCGGGCACCGGCTTGCTGGCCGATCTGGACGACGCGCTGGCCAGTGCCGAGCGCATCGGCTACCCCGTCATGCTCAAGAGCAGCGCGGGCGGCGGCGGCATCGGCATGCAGATGTGCGCCGGCGCCGATGAGCTGCGCGGCGCGTTCGAGACGGTGCGCCGGCTGGCGCAGTCCAACTT
>CANFXR010000084.1 GCA_947451035.1 Burkholderiales bacterium | reverse complement strand
GTGGTGGTGCTCGACGTGATGCTGACCGACGGCAACGGGCTGGATGTGTGCCGCGGCTGGCGCGCGCGGCAACCCGATCTGGGCATCCTGATGCTCTCGGCGCGTGGCGACCCGATGGACAAGGTGCTGGGCCTGGAGGTGGGGGCCGACGATTACCTGGCCAAACCCTTTGAAAAGCGCGAACTGGTGGCGCGCGTGCGCGCCTTGCTGCGCCGCCACCAGCCGCGCCAGGCCGTGGCGCCGGCAACGCAGGCGACCGAGATCGTTTTTGACGGGCTGGTGATCGACCTGATCCGTCGCGAGGTGTCGGTTCACGGCAAGCTGGTGACGCTCACCGGCATTGAGTTCAAGCTGCTGCTGGCTCTGGCGCGTGCGCCGGGTCAGCCACAGTCGCGCGAGTCGCTCAACGGTGCCGTGCAGGTCGGCAACTACCGCCCGCTCGACCGCACGGTCGATGTGCAGGTGGGCCGCTTGCGGCGCAAGCTGTCGAGCGCAGCGCACGGCACGGAATGGATCAGCACCGTGCGCGGCGAGGGCTACGTGTTTTCGCCCTCCCTCGCTGCGTGATGGTCATGGGCGGCCTTTGACAGCCCGCCCCCGCTTTGACAGCCTGTTTGCGCGGCTGATGCTCGCGCAGCTGGTGCTCTCGCTGGTGGTGGGCGTGGTGTTCTACCTGTGGTTGACCGCCGCGCGTGCGCGCGCGGCGAGTGCGCCCTATGCGCAGTTGTGGGCGGCCAACCTGATGGCGGCGGCCACCCGACCGCCGGGCGAAGACGACTCACTGGCCTCGCCCGGCTACCCCGTACATCGGTCGCTCACCCTTCCGTCGGGGTGGCGGGTCAACCTGCCCTACGGGCCGGCCGCCGGGTACTTCGTGGAACAACTGGCCCTGCGGGGTCTGGTGGTCGACCGGGTCAGTGTGCTCAGACAAGACGATGGGTTCGGCCTGTGGCTGCACGTGGTGCCGCCGGGCCGCGATGCCGTGTGGCTGCGGCTGCCCCTGCCGCCTGTCTTTCCGCAGTTGGCCGGCGTGAATATCGGGCTCACCTTGTTTTATCTGGTGCTGGTCGGCGGCATGAGCTGGTTCTTTGCCCGTCGCGTGACGCGGCCACTCGAGCAGTTGCGACAGCGCATGGACCTGGGGGCCATGGCCTATGCGCCGCACGATTCGCACGTCAGCGCCGATGCGCCGTCCGAGGTGCTCGCCATCGAAGCGGACTACAACAAGCTCATCGCCCGGCTGCGCACGAGCGAGCGTGAACGCGCGCTGCTGCTGGCCGGCGTGTCACACGACTTGCGCACCCCGCTGGCGCGCGTCCGGCTGGCCGCCGAGGTGCTGCCGGTCACGCCCGAATCGCAGGCCGATCTGGGCATCATCACCCGCAACGTCGACCATGCCGTCCGGCTCATCGACAGCTTTCTTGACTACGTGCGCGCCGGCTCCCTGCCCATGGACGAAACCGTGGACGTGGCGGCGGTGGCGCGCTCGGTGGTCTCGCGCTTCGAGCGCGAGCCCTCGGAGTTGCGGCTGGAACTGCCAGGCGCAGACCGCCTGCTGCTGCACCGGGCCAATGGCCTGCTGGTCGAACGGCTGATCTTCAACCTGATCGACAACGCCCTCAAGCATGGGCAAGCGCCGGTGTCGGTGAGCCTGGGCCGCGACGGCCGCTCGCTGATCCTCGATGTGTGCGACGCGGGGGCCGGCATGTCCGATGCAGGTGCCTCGGCCATGCTCGAGGCCTTTGCGCGTGGCGACTCCAGCCGCCGCGTGCCCGGTAGCGGTCTCGGGCTGCCGGTGGTGCAGCAGGTGGTCGAGCGCCTGGGCGGCACGCTGCAGTTCATGCGAGACGCCTCGGGCCACCACGCGCGCGTCACGCTGCCCTGACGTCGGCGCCGCGGTGGCGGGCCGGCCAGCGCCGGTTCGGTACTTTGTCACGCGATGCGCGACCCGCTTCGGGGCCGCGGCTTCACCCCACCCAACACAATCGGCGCGGGGCTGACTCCCGCCCTTCAGGTCCATCGCGGATCGCAACAGGGGGTCAGCGGGTGAAGTTGCTGCTGAAAACAAAAAATGGCCAAGGTGCCATCCTGATCCGTGAGGGTCTGGTGGAGCACGGCTTCAAGGTCACGCAGTGCGATGACGCCGCGGCCTGCGTCGCGATGTTCCTCTGGGAGCCTTGGTGTGCCGTCGTGCTCGACATCGCGTTGCCCGGTCCCGATGGGTTGGCGGTGCTGGCGCGTTTGCGCGCCAGGAACTCGCTCACGCCGGTGATCGTCCTGCGCGCTGACAACCAGCCGCAAGACTGCATCGAGGCGCTGCATCTGGGCGCCGACGATCACATGGCCAGCCCGCCGATCGTCGATGAATTGGCCGCGCGGCTCGGCGCGGTGATGCGCCGCCTGCCCGTCGTGCGCAACAACCTGGTGCAAGTGCAGGGGATCACTCTGAATCGCATCACCCGGCAGGTCAGCAGCCGCGGGCGCAAGGTGGTGCTTCCCGCCCGCGAGTTCTGCCTGCTCGAGTACCTGATGCGCTCGGCGGGTCAGGTGCTCACGCGCCAGCAACTGCTCAAACACGTCTGGGGCCGTGACTTCGATCCGATGAGCAACGTCGTGAGCGTCACGGTCAAGCGTTTGCGTGACAGCCTGGCCGCCCTGGACCCCCTGGACGCATCGCCGTCGCCCATCGAGTCCTGTCGCGGCGCAGGCTATCGGTTCAGGCGCGCGGCCTGAGTCGTGCCGCACGGCCTGCGCGCCGGCATCTGTCTCGCCTCCACCCCCCTTGAATGGGGGGGGGTAAGTGACGCGCATGTAATTCTTGTCACGCAGCGTTTTCAGAAAATTCCGCTTGGTCGGGGCGATGCGCCCGGCCAACCCTGAAGACCCCCTCTGCATCAAAGGAAGTACTCCCAATGTTCAAGACCGAATTCCGCAAGACCCTGGGCCTGAGCCTGGTCCTTACCGCGCTGTCCCTGGGCACCGCCACCGTGGCGCATGCCGACGACCAGGCCACGCGTGTCGTGGTGGGCGATGCAAGCAATTTCGTGCTGGCTGCCAACGCGGGTGCCCTGCTCGACCCGACCGTGTGCAACATCTCGACAACGGTGCCATCGATCAACTGTGACGGCGCCAAGGGCGCGTGGTCGACCGTGCTGTCCAGCCCCTTCGATGCGACCAATGCCAGCAACACGACGCTGATCGCCGAAACGTCGACCGTCACCGCCTTGCTGACGGGTGATCTGATCAACGCGAGTGGCGCGCTGTACCTGACGGGCGCTGGGATTCGCGCGCGGGTACTCGTCGATTGCGCCTTGACCAACACGGTGCCCTGCGATCCCACCAAGGAAGTGGGATCGACCGGCGGTCCGCAGGCCGTCAATTTGATGCAGCCCGGAGAAATCTTCCTGGATCAGGTGCTGCGTGCAGGGATTTACGCCACAAGCGCCAGCGGCATCTTTGCGCAAGCCGAGTTGGTTGCGGGCGCTCGCGCGTTCAATTTCTACATGGTCGGCGTCGCCGGTCAGCACAAGGTGCACAACGTCGTCTTTCAGGTGAAGCTCAATGCGCCCAACCTGGTGCTGGGAAACAACGGCATCACCGGCTCGGTCGCCGTGGTGGCCAAGCGCACGATGATCCTGTCGTCGATCAAGGCGGAGTCGCGCACCCGTTGATCGACCCGGCGCCAGGCCGCGAGGCCGGCTGAGTCGTTCTGACCCGCAGGGGGCCCGAGGTAACTCGGGCCCCCTGCTCACGTGTGGGCGGCACGCGATGTCGTTGCCGGGATACGAACGATCCGTCGACTCCGGCGAGGTAAGGTTGCCCGATGGACATCTTCGACCACGTTCCCCGCCGCGCCGTTTCAGTGTGGCGCCTGGCCCTGCGCCAGCTGGCGCGCGACTTCCGCGCCGGTGAGTTGCGCTTGCTGCTGGTGGCGGTGAGCCTGGCGGTGGCGGCGCTCACGGCAGTGGGATTTTTCGCCGACCGCATCAACGGCGGCCTGGCGCGCGATGCCACGCAACTGCTTGGCGGCGACGCGGTGGTGGTGAGCGACCGGCCCACGCCGAGCGCGCTCATCGACAAGGCGCGCTCGCTGGGCCTGGCCAGCGCGGCCACCGCCGTCTTCCCGAGCATGGGCCGCGCCAGCGACGCGCAAGGCGGTGCCACCCGGCTGGTCACGGTCAAGGCGGTCAGCGCGAGCTACCCGCTGCGCGGCCGGTTGAGCCTGAGTGCGGGCGCCGGGCAGCCGGCGCAGTCGGTGGCGCACGCGCCCGAGCCGGGCACCGCGTGGGTCGAGGCGTCGGTGCTCGACGCGCTGGCGCTGAAGCCCGGCGATGCGTTGATGCTGGGCGACGCCAGCTTGCGCGTGACGCGCTTGATCCTGATCGAGCCCGACCGCGGTGCCGGCTTCATGAGCTTTTCGCCGCGCGTGCTGATCAACGAGGCCGACCTCGAGTCCACCGGCCTGATCCAGCCGGCCAGCCGCGTGACCTACCGGCTGATCGTGGCGTCCAACCCGGCCGATGGCGCGCGCGGCGCGGCGGCGGTGGGCGCCTTCAAGAACTGGGTGGCCGCGCAGCTGAAGTCCGGTGCGCTGGCCGGCGTGCGGCTCGACACGCTCGAGACCGGCCGCCCCGAGATGCGCCAGACGCTGGACCGCGCCGAAAAGTTCTTGAACCTGGTGGCGCTGCTGGCCGCGCTGCTGGCCGCGGTGGCGGTGGGCATCGCCTCGCGCGACTTCGCCAGCCGGCACCTCGACGACTGCGCGATGCTGCGCGTGCTGGGTCTGGCGCAGCGCACCATCGCGCTGCAGTACCTGATCGAGTTCGGTCTGGTCGGCGCGCTGGCCAGCGCGCTGGGCGTGGCGCTGGGCTTTGGCGTGCACCATGTGTTCGTGTGGCTGCTGTCGGATCTGGTGGCGGTGAGCCTGCCCGTCGCGTCGTGGTGGCCGGCGCTGCTGGGGGTGGGCGTGGGGCTCACGCTGCTGATGGGCTTCGGTCTGCCGCCGGTGCTGCAGCTCGCGCGCGTGCCGCCGCTGCGCGTGATCCGTCGCGATGTGGGTGCGCTGCAGCCCGCGTCGATCGCCGTGCTGCTGGCCGGCGTGCTCGGGTTTTCGGCGCTGCTGCTGGCGGTGTCGTCGGACGTCAAGCTCGGGCTGATCGCCGTGGGCGGCTTTGCCGGCGCGATTGCGCTGTTCGCGCTGCTGAGTGCTGCGGCGGTGTGGCTGCTGCGCCGCGCCGTGCCCGAGTCGAACGCGCCGCGCTGGCTGGTGCTGGCGACCCGCCAGATCGCAGCGCGCCCGGCCTTTGCGGTGCTGCAGGTCTCGGCGCTCAGCGTGGGTTTGCTCGCGCTGGTGCTGCTGGTGCTGCTGCGCACCGACCTCATCGACAGCTGGCGGCAGTCCACGCCACCCGATGCGCCCAACCGCTTCGTGATCAACGTGCAGCCCGATCAGGCCGACGCGTTTCAGGCCAACCTGCGCGCCGCCGGTGTGACGCGGTTCGACTGGTACCCGATGATCCGCGGCCGGCTGGTGGCCATCAACGGCCGTGCGGTCGGCGTCGATTCGGTCAAGGGCGAGCGCGCCAAGCGGCTGGTCGAGCGCGAGTTCAACCTGAGCTACACGAGCGAGCTGCCGTCGCACAACGAGCTGACCGCCGGGCGCTGGGTGAGCAACGAGCCCGGCGCCCTCAGCGTGGAGTCGGGTCTGGCCGAAACGCTGGGCCTGAAGCTGGGCGACACGCTGGCGTTCGACATGGCCGGCCAGCCGGTGCAAGCGCGCATCAGCAGCGTGCGCAAGGTCGACTGGGGCTCGATGCACGTCAACTTCTTCGTGCTGTTTCCCGGCGCGCAGCTCGAAGGCGTGCCCAACACCTTCATCGCGGCGTTCAAGGCGCCCGCCGCCGCCGCCGAGTTCGACAACGCGCTGGTGCGCCAGTTTCCCAACCTGACCAACGTGGACGTGTCGGCCTCCATCGCGCAGATCGAAAGCGTGCTCGATCAGGTGATCAGCGCGGTCGAGTTCCTGTTCGTCTTCACGCTGGCCGCGGGGTTGGTGGTGCTGTTCGCGGCGGTGTCGGCCACCCGTGAGGCGCGCTCGCGCGAGTTCGCGGTGATGCGCGCACTGGGTGCCAGCGGGCGGCTGCTGGCCCAGGTGCAGCGCGCCGAGCTGCTGGGCGTGGGCGCGCTGGCCGGCGTGCTGGCGTCGGGCGCGGCCTCGGCCATCGGCTGGGTGCTGGCCAGCCAGGTGTTCGACTTCGCCTGGCACCCGTCGCCGCTGGTGCCGCTGCTCGGTGGGGTGGCCGGCGCGCTGCTGTCGCTGGCGGCCGGCTGGTGGGGTCTGCGCGAGGTGCTGCGCCGCCCGGTGATCGAGACGCTGCGCCAGGCGGCGCAGTGATCCCCGATCACGCGGGTGCTGGGCTTACTGCTTGAACGGGTTGCCGAAGCGCGTGTCGATGCGCAGGGTCGGGTCGTCGAGCGTTTTCAGGAAAGCCACCAGCGCGGCTTGATCGGCGGGCGGCAGGTTGGGCACCCGGGCGTCGCCGCGCGGCGTCTTCAGGCGGTTGTCCAGCGCCGGGCCGGTCTTCACGCCGAGGTTGTAGAAGCTCACCACCTGCTCGTAGGTCGTGAAGCGACCGTCATGCATCATGGGTTGGCCGGGTGACAGGCTCTTGAGCGACGGTGACTTGAACACGCGTGTTTCGCCGGCGTCGAGGCCGTTCGACAGCGAGTTCGGGTTCAGCGCGAAGGTGGGTGGCTGGTGGCAACCGGCGCAGCCGATGCCGCCGTTGTTGGGCCCGCCCATGAACAGCCGCCGGCCGGTGTTTTCCTGAGCGGTCAGCCCGGGCACATCGAGGCTCAGGCCCTTGTCGGCCAGGCCTGCGTTGTAGGTCTTGGCGTAACCCTGGTCCCAGCGGCTGTTGGCCGAGATCATGCTGCGCTCGAACTGCGCCAGCGCGAGCTGGATGCGCGACTCGGTGATGGCCGCATCGCCATAGACCGCCTTGAACAGCTCGGGGTAGTACGGCAGGCCCTGCATCTTGACCAACAGCGCGTTGATGCCGCCGTTGCTGGCGTCGTAGCCCATCTCGATCGAGTTCTGGATGGGCTGGGTGGCTTGCGCCTCGACGCTGGCCGCGCGCTTGTCCCAGAACATCCTGCCGTCGCGGTAGAACGCGATGTTGGCCAGACCCATGGCATGGGCGGTGCCGGTCGCACCCGAGAAGCCCTTGCTGAACCGGGTGGTGGCCGAAAAGCCGTTGGCCGGCTGGTGGCAGGTGGCGCACGCCACCGTGTCGTTCACGCTCAGGCGCTTGTCCCAGAACAGCACCCGACCGAGCGTGGCGCCCTTGTCGGTGATGCGGTTGTTGGCCGGCGTGTTGTCACTGCGCAGCAGCTGCGCGTCGTAGTAGGCCGGCAGCGTCACCGTGGCGTACTTGGCCGGCGCGCTGATGTCGATGTTGAGGTACTGCGCAATCGCCGACACCGGCGCGGCGGCCACGGGCGCCGGTGCGGGCTTGACAGCGGTTGGCTTGGGCGGCGGTGGAGGTGGCAGCGCGGCCAGCGCAGCGTGCCCTGCGACGGCACCGGTGGACGCGATCATCAAACGAACGAACCAGCTTTTCATGGCGATCTCCCTGGGGTACTTCGGCAGGGCGATCGCTGTGGGGCTTCAGGCAGGACGCCTGTGCTCCACTTTGCAGCTCCGCTGTCGTGGCTCGTGAGAGCGTTAGACCGGAAGCTTTGCGACCCCGACTTTCGTGCGGGTGTGCCCTGTTGCTGGCGGCGAGTGTGCCCTCGCAACGGCTTCGTCAAGGTGACGCGCTTGTCACGAAACGCTTGAAGCGGCGCGGCGTGTGACTTGTTCGGCAAACTTGGCGCTGCTGCGGCGTGGCCGCGGCAGCGCCGGTCATGTCAGAACGACTCCCAGTCGTCGGTGCCGTTCTTGGAAGCCTCGGCGGTCTGGGGCGGTGCGCTCAGCGTCTTGGGCTTTGCTGGGCTGGCCTTGAAGGCCGGTCGCACGACGTTGGTGGCACGGTTGGGCGCACGCCGCTCAACGCTGGCCGCCGGCGGCTTGGCCACCGGTGCGTGGACCGCAGCGGCCCGGTGCTCGGCGGCCGACAGCTTGAACACCGCCACCGCATCGACGAGTTGCTGCGCCTGCGAGTTGAGGCTTTCGGCAGCCGCGGCGCTTTCTTCGACCAGCGCCGCGTTTTGCTGCGTGGTCTGATCCATCTGGTTGACCGCTTCACCCACCTGGCTCACGCCCTGGCTTTGTTCGACGCTCGCCGCGCTGATCTCGCCCATGATGTCGGTGACACGCCGGATCGACGACACCACCTCGGTCATCGTTGCGCCGGCACGGTCGACGAGCGCGGTGCCCTGTTCCACGCGATCGACGCTGGCGGTGATCAGCGACTTGATCTCCTTGGCCGCCTCGGCCGAGCGGTGCGCCAGGTTGCGCACCTCGGAGGCCACGACCGCGAAGCCGCGGCCCTGTTCGCCGGCACGCGCGGCTTCCACCGCGGCGTTGAGCGCGAGGATGTTGGTCTGGAAGGCGATGCCGTCGATCACGCTGATGATGTCGGCGATGCGCCTGGAGCTGTCGTTGATGCCCTTCATGGTGTCGACCACCTGAGCGACCACTTCGCCGCCCTGGATGGCCACGGTCGAAGCGCTGGTGGCGAGTTGATTGGCCTGACGGGCGTTGTCGGCGTTTTGCTTGACGGTGCCCGACAGTTCTTCCATCGAGGCGGCGGTTTGCTGCAAGGCCGAGGCCTGCTGCTCGGTGCGACTCGACAGGTCCAGATTGCCCTGAGCAATTTGCGCGCTGGCGATGGCCACGCTCTCGGCATTGCTGCGCACCGAAGACACCACTGCGCCCAGGCTCGTGTTCATGGCGGTGAGCGAACGCAGCAGCAAGCCGATCTCATCGCGGCCTGCATCGGGCACCTGCGTGGTGAGGTCGCCCGCCGCCACGGCATCGGCGACGCGTGCGGCGAGCCGCACCGACGCGGTGGTCGTGCTGGCAATCGCCCACAGCAGCCAGGCCGCGAAACTCGCCAGCAGTGCGGTGCTGGCGGCCAGAAACTCGAGGTGCGTGGTGGAGGTGCCGACGCCGCGCTGCAGTTCCTTGTCGAGCGCGGCCACCGAGTCGTCGATCAGTTGGTATTGCTGGTCGATGGTGGCGGTCATGGCGGCGAAGAACTCGCCTGCCGGATACCCGGAACTTTCGGCGCGCAAGAGCTTGTCATCGATCAGCTTGAACGCGGTGTCGGTGCTCGCGAGCGCCGCTTGCAGCGAAGTGCCGGTGGCCGCGCTCAGGGCGTCGTTGTCCTCGAAGGCCAGTGCCATGGACTTGCGCACCTGGGCCAGGCGCGACTGGGCGACTTCGACCAGAACCTCAAGGCGGGCCTTGTCTTCAGACGAGGCGGCTCCGTGGGCGAGCACAACCGAGCCGCGCGCGCGCAACTGGCCCATGGCTTCGCTCAGCAGCGGCAGATCCTTGAGCGCCGAGGCCTGCAGGAAATAACCGGATTTTTCGGGGTGCAGCACGATGCCCGAGGCGTTGGCCACGTCATCGAGCACGCTCAGTTGCTCGGTGATCAGCGCGGTGTGGCGCGCGAAGCTCAGGGGTGCAGCGAGACTCTGGCCGGCCACCTCGCTCGACAGCGCGGCCCACTCCTTGTCGACGCGCGCCAAGGTCGCGTCGAGCTTGGCGTCGTTGAGGGTGGTCGCCGATGCGCGCGCTTTGCTCAAGGCTGCGGCGACTTCGAGTTGCTTGGCCTGACGCTGGGTGGCGGCGGCGCTGTTGCCCGCCAGCGCGCTGGCCGACAGACCGCGGTGCTGCTGGGTGAGCTGGATCAGCCGCAGCGAGTCGCGCGCCGGTGCGATGCCCGACAGCTCCTGCTTGGCGAAGCTCAGCAGATCGAGCTCGGAGCGGATGACCATCGACGCCGGTATGGCCAGCATCAGCAGCGCCAGCAGCGCGATCAGCGTGAACTTGTGCGACAGCTTCAGGTCGCGGAGGAGTGACTTCATGCTTCGGCCCTCGGTTGGGTGGGATGGCGTTCAGTGCGTCTCGCTGATCAGGCACATGTCGGCGCTCGACATGAACGCCTCGATGTCCATCAGGATGAGCATGCGGTCGCCCACATTGCCGATGCCGGTGATGAAGCTGGTGTCGACCGACGAGGCCAGCTCGGGCGCGGCCTTGACGGACTCGGTGGACAGCTCGAGCACATCGCTGACCGAGTCGACCACCGCCCCGACCACGCGGCCGGCCACGTTGAGCACGATGACCACGGTGAATTCGTTGTACTCGACCGCCTCGCAGCCGAGCTTCAGGCGCAGATCGACGATGGGCACGATGACGCCGCGCAGGTTGACCACGCCCTTGATGAACGCGGGCGCGTTGGCGATGCGCGTGGGCGCTTCGTAGGAGCGGATCTCCTGCACGCGCAGGATGTCGATGCCGTATTCCTCGGCGCCCAGACGGAAGGTCAGGAATTCGCCACCGGCGAGTGCGGCGTTCTGGTGGCCGCCAAGGGCACTCGCGTGCTTGGCCACCTGATGGGTGTCGGCGATCATGTTCATGGGGTGTTCCTTCCGTGCAATGTGAGTGTGGGCAGTGGCGTGTGCTGATGCGCTGAGGGTGTTCGGTTCAGAAGGTTTCCCAGTCGTCCGCGCTGGCGGACGCCGGGGCGCCGAGCTTCAGGGCGGCCGGCGGCAACGACTTCGTTCGTGTGGGCAATGACTTCGGCTTGGCAGCGGCCCTAGGCAGCGCTGCCGGTTTGGCCGCTGGTTTGGCTGTCATGCGCGGCCGCGCAGTGGCGCGTGTCACGGCATGGGTGTCGAGGCGGAAGGTACCCATCATTTCCGACAGTCGCAGCGCCTGATCCTTGAGGCTTTCGGCGGCGGCGGCGGACTGTTCGACCAGCGCGGCGTTTTGCTGCGTCATCTGGTCGAGCGCGATGACCGACACGTTGACCTGGCCGATGCCTTCGGACTGCTCGGACGCGGCTGCGGTGATCTCTCCGATGATGTCGCTCACGCGCTGCACCGAGCTGACGATCTCGGCCATGGTGTGGCCGGCGTTGGCCACCAGGCGCGAGCCGGATTCGACTTTTTCGACCGACGCGCCGATGAGCGTCTTGATCTCGCGGGCGGCTTCGGCCGAGCGTCCGGCCAGGCTGCGCACCTCGGAGGCCACGACCGCGAAGCCGCGACCCTGTTCACCGGCACGCGCGGCCTCGACCGCGGCGTTGAGTGCGAGGATGTTGGTCTGGAAGGCGATGCCGTCGATCACGCCGATGATGTCGGCGATCTTCTTCGAGCTGGTGTTGATCTCGTCCATGGTGGAGACCACCTCGGAGACGACCTGGCCGCCGCGCGCGGCCACCGCAGCGGCGGAAGACGCGAGCTGGTTGGCCTGACGGGCCGAGTCGGCCGATTGCTTGACGGTGCCGGTGAGCTGCTCCATCGAGGAGGCGGTTTGCTGCAGGTTGGACGCGGTCTGCTCGGTGCGGCTGCTCAGGTCCTGGTTGCCCACGGCAATCTCGGCGCTGGCGGT
>CANFXR010000083.1 GCA_947451035.1 Burkholderiales bacterium | reverse complement strand
GTGTCGCGGATGTGGCCGGTGCCGTTGCAGCGCGGGCAGGTGATGTGGCTGCCTTCGCTGAGCGCCGGGCGCAGGCGCTGGCGGCTGAGTTCGAGCAGGCCGAACTTGCTGATGGCGCTGACCTGCACGCGGGCACGGTCGGGGCGCAGCGCCTCGCGCAGTCGGGTTTCGACCTCGCGGCGGTTCTTCGACTCGTCCATGTCGATGAAGTCGACCACGATCAGGCCACCCAGATCGCGCAAGCGCATCTGGCGGGCGATCTCGTCGGCCGCTTCGAGGTTGGTGCGGGTGGCGGTTTCTTCGATGTCGCTGCCGCGGGTGGAGCGTGCGGAGTTGACGTCCACCGACACCAGCGCTTCGGTGTGGTCGATCACGATCGCGCCGCCCGAAGGCAGGTTGACGGTGCGCGAGAACGCGGTCTCGATCTGGTGCTCGATCTGGAAGCGGCTGAACAGCGGCGCGTCATCGCGGTAGCGCTTGACCTTGGGTGCCATCTCCGGCATCACGTGGGCCATGAACTGCTGGGCCTGTTCGTAGATGTCGTCGGTGTCGATGAGGATTTCACCGACGTCGGCGGTGAAGTAATCGCGGATCGCGCGGATCACCAGCGACGATTCCTGATAGATCAGGAACGCGCCCTTGCCGGCCTGGGAAGCGCCGTCGATGGCGTCCCACAGTTTGAGCATGTAGTTCAGGTCCCACTGCAACTCGGGCGCGGTGCGTCCGATGCCGGCGGTGCGGGCGATCAGGCTCATGCCCTTGGGGTACTCGAGCTGGTCGAGGTTTTCCTTGAGCTCTTCGCGGTCCTCGCCCTCGACACGCCGGCTGACGCCGCCGCCGCGCGGGTTGTTGGGCATGAGCACCAGGTAGCGCCCGGCCAGACTGACCATGGTGGTCAGGGCGGCGCCCTTGTTGCCGCGCTCTTCCTTGTCGACTTGCACCAGCAGCGAGTCGCCTTCGCGGATCGCGTCCTGGATGCGTGCGGTGCGCACGTCGACGCCTTCACGGAAATAGTTGCGCGAGATTTCCTTGAACGGCAAGAAGCCGTGGCGGTCCTCGCCGTAGTCGACAAAGCAGGCTTCGAGCGAGGGCTCGACGCGGGTGACTACCGCCTTGTAGATGTTGCCTTTGCGCTGTTCGCGCCCTTCGATCTCAGTCTCGAAGTCCAGCAGTTTTTGGCCATCGACAATGGCCAGGCGACGCTCTTCGGGCTGCGTCGCATTGATCAGCATGCGTTTCATGTGTGCTCCTGTGCCGCGGCCGGGTGGCCGGCGGCTTGCTCAACATGCCAGCACCGAACGACGGTGCCAGCTCATCGATGCACGAGAAGTGCCGGTGGAGCCCAAAAGGAATCGCCCTGGACTGCACCTGCCCGACCGTGATGGTCGGCGGCGCAGCGTTGGCGCTTGCGTGGTCGTGGTGGCGGCGGAGCCGAAGGCCATGGCGCGGACCCATGCACCGCGAGGGTGTATGGGTTGGCCTGGCCGGGCGAGCGTCTAGGGACAACACCCCGGTCGTTCGGCTGAGACGACGGCCGACGGTCGCGCACGGCACCGTGGTGGTCTGACTCAGATGGAGCGAGGGGGGTGTGGAAGACGACATCCGCGTGGTCACTGGACGCGGGCAACAGCTGAGGAACAGACGACCGCGAAGCGGGCCTGCTGCACCGGTCTGTCACCGGAAAACCTTGGTTGAATCCGAAGTGGAACTTCGGGGGCTCGATTGGACGATTTCTCTGCCGCCATCAACCGTGGGCTGCCAGGACTCTTGGGGTCGGGGCCCGCCACACGCTGAGAGCGTTGCATCACTTGGGGCCGAAGCTTGCGCCGCGGCCACCACGTCTTGCTGCAAGTGCGCGAGTAAACTCAAGAAAATCAAACACTTACAGCGCAAACGTGGTGCAAACGATTATAGGGGCCAAAAGGCCCCGCACGACCACGACAGCCAGCCCGGCGGCCCCCCCATCCGCGCCTTTGGCCGTGCTCAGGGTGCACGTTGACGAAGGCTCCGAAGGCCAGCGTCTCGACAACTTCCTGATCCGGCTGCTCAAGGGCGTGCCCAAGACGCACGTCTACCGCGTGATCCGCTCGGGCGAGGTGCGCGTCAACAAGGGTCGGGCCTCGGCCGACACCCGGCTGGCACTCGGTGACGAGGTGCGCGTGCCGCCGGTGCGCACCGCACCGAGCGCGGCCGAGCGCGGCGACGCCCCCGCGCCGGCACGCGAGTTCCCGGTGGTGTTCGAAGACGAGCACCTGATCGCCATCGACAAGCCCGCCGGCGTGGCGGTGCACGGCGGCAGCGGCGTGAGCTTCGGGGTGATCGAGCAACTGCGCCAGGCGCGGCCGGGGGCCAAGTTTCTCGAGCTCGTGCACCGGCTCGACAAGGAAACCTCGGGGCTGCTGCTGATCGCCAAGAAGCGCTCGGCGCTGCTCGCGATGCAGGATCAGTTCCGCCAGCACACCGGGCAAAAGACCATCGCGAAGACCTACAGCGCGCTGGTGCTGGGGCGCTGGCCGGCAGCCAAGAAGGTCATCGACGTGGCGCTGCACAAGTACCTGTCGGCCGATGGCGAACGCCGCGTGCGCGCGGTCGATGCCGACGACGCCGATGGCCGGCGCTCGATCACGCTGGTCAGGGTGCTGAAGTCGTTTGCCGGCTACAGCTTGCTCGACGTGACCATCAAGACCGGACGCACCCACCAGATCCGCGTGCACCTGCTGCACGAGGGACACGCGATCGCCGGGGACGACAAGTACGGCGACTTTCCCGCCAACCGCGCGCTGGCCCGTGGCGAAGCGGTGCCGGGGGTGCGTTTTGACCGCATGTTCCTGCACGCGCGGCGGCTGCAGTTCCAGCACCCCGCGAGCGGTGAGGTCATCGAATTGCTCGCGCCGCTGCCGCCAGAATGTCTGGCCTTGCTGCATCAGTTGAATCAGCAAACCACCATCGAGCCCGTCGCCACGCCGCCATGACCCGACCCCCCCATTTCGACCTGATCGTCTTCGACTGGGACGGCACGCTGTTCGATTCGACCGCGCTGATCGCGCGTTGCATCCAGGCGGCGTGTGCCGATCTGGACCAAAGCGTGCCCAGCTTGCGCGATGCCAGCTACGTGATCGGCATGGGGCTGGCTGAGGCTCTGCAGCACGCCGCACCGGCGTTGCCCGCCCATCGCTACCCGGAGTTGAGCGACCGCTACCGCCACCACTACCTGGCGCGCCACGGCGAACTGACGCTGTTCGACGGCGCCTTGCCGATGCTCACGGCGCTCAAGGCGCGCGGCCACCGGCTCGGCGTGGCCACCGGCAAGTCGCGGCGCGGGCTCGACGAGGTGCTGCGCAGCGTGCAGTTGCGCGGCATGTTCGACGCCACCCGCACCGCCGACGAGACCCGCTCCAAGCCGCATCCGCAAATGCTTGAGGAGCTGATGGACGTGCTCGGCGTGGCCCCCGAGCGCACCTTGATGGTCGGTGACACCACGCACGATCTGCAACTTGCGCTGAACGCCGGAGCGGCCCGCGTGGGCGTGAGCTACGGCGCGCACGATCACGAGACCTTTGCCGAACTCGAACCGCTTTTCGTGGCGCATTCGGTTCCCGAGCTCGACACCTGGCTGGCCGCGCATGGCTGAATCCACATCCCCGCCCGTGCGCCTTTGCGGGTCCGACGAACTCGTCGAGCGCGGCGATGCCGTGGTGTTCGACGTGATGCAGTGGCGCGACAAGACCACCGCCTTTGCGATGCGTTTCGAGGGCCAGGTGGTCGCCTACCTGAACCGCTGTGTGCATGTGCCCACCGAGATGGACTGGCAGGAAGGCAAGTTCCTTGACTCTGACCGAGAGTTCATCCTGTGCTCGATCCACGGTGCCAGCTACAACCCGCGCGACGGTCGCTGCGCGGGCGGGCCGTGCGGGCGCGGCCGGCTCACCGTGCTGCGCGTCGAAGAGCGTGATCAGCAGGTGTATTGGTATCCTTCCCTCGACACCCAACCCGCCCCCGTGACCTGAGCGTTGCGCGGCCCTCGTGCCGACGAAAGCCATTGATGAGCCCCGAAAACGATCAGCCCGCCCGCCCCTCCAACGAGCGGGGCGGCTGGGACCGAGCCGCTGAAGAATTTGCGCGCGCCTACGCCCAGGACCGCCGCAGCGAACGGCGCTGGCGGCTGGTTTCGCGCGGGCTGTGGCTGTCGGTGCTGATCGCCGTGGCCTGGACGGTGTACGGCGATCACTTCCACGCCACACCGCCGAGCAGCCCGCACACCGCGCTGATCGAGGTGCGCGGCGAGATCGCGTCCGACACCGAAGCCAGCGCCGAAAACCTGCTGCCCGCGCTCAAGGACGCCTTCGAGGACGAGGGCGCGCAAGCCGTGGTGCTGCGCATCAACTCGCCCGGTGGCAGCCCGGTGCAAGCCGGCATCGTCTACGACGAGATCAAGCGCTTGAAGGCGCTGCACCACAAGAAGGTCTACGCCGTGGTCGAAGAGGTGTGCGCTTCGGGCGCGTACTACATCGCCGCTGCAGCTGACGAGATCTACACCGACAAGGCCAGCGTGGTCGGCTCGATCGGCGTGCTGATGGACGGCTTCGGTTTCACCGGCGTGATGGACAAGCTCGGCATCGAGCGGCGGCTGCTGACCGCGGGCAGCAACAAGGGCATTGGCGATCCGTTCACGCCGCTCGGCGATCGCCAGCGCGCCTACCTGCAAGCCACGCTCGACCAGATCCACCAGCAGTTCATCGCGGTGGTCAAGGAAGGCCGTGGCGAGCGTCTGAAGGAAACCCCCGACACCTTCACCGGCTTGTTCTGGAACGGCGAGGAAGCCATCAAGCTAGGCCTGGCCGATCACCTGGGCAGCCTCGACTACGTGGCGCGCGAGGTCGTCCACGCCGAAGACATCATCGACTACACGCCCAAGGAAAACATCGCCGAGCGCGTGGCCAAGCGCTTTGGCGCGTCGATCGGCGCGGGCGCCGTGCGCGCGCTGCACAGCGCGGGCACGATACGCTGAGCGGTTGAGCGGCAGCCCCGGGAGGGGTTGTGACTCAGTGCCCGTGCCCGTGCCCGCAGCCGGGGCCGTGCACATGGGGCTGGGCGGCAGGCTGGATTTCGATCTTGGCGGCCGGACTGTGAGCGTGTTCGTGGCCGCAGCCGGGCCCATGCACGTGGTCGTGAGCGTGGCCCGGCGCGTGCGCGTCAGGCGCAGGCGCGGCGCCAGTCTGAACGCGAATGAGTGAGCCGTCTTCGGTCACCAGCACATCGCCCTGGAACACCTGCGAGCCTTCGGAAAGCGACACCAAAAGCGCGCGGCCCAGCGAGTCGGTGGTTTCGAATCGATGGCCTGTGGGCGTGTCAGTGTGGAGACGGACGGCTGGAGCACGATCCAAGAGCACTCGGCTGAGTCCCTGGCCCTGGGAGATGAGTTTGTTGGCAGTCAGCATGGCACGGGGGGCGCGATAGGCGCGACGAACACGGGGCCAAGAGTCTGGCACGAACCGCGTCAAGTCCCGGACGGTTTCTTTCGGCCGGGGCTCCGGCGCGGGCGCTTTGCCTCCTTGCCACGCCAGAAACGCGGCTGAGCCATGAAGCGCGCCAGATCCGGCTGGCAGGCGGTGAGTGCGGCCTCGCGCTGCGACGCCAGCCAGCCGAGTGCGAACAGCGCGCGCGTGTCGTGGGGTGCCTCGGCCGAATACAGCGCGATGCCCACGGCCACATCGTTGAGCGTGCCCAGCCGCTCTTGCAGTGCGCGCAGGCCCTTGAGGTACTGGCGCACCGAGGCCTCATCGAACACGCTGGCCGCAAACTCGGCCGCGTAGCGCAGCCGCTTGATGTGCTTGCGCAGGCGGTGGCGGCCTTCGTCGTCGAGCTGATCGAAGCCTTGCGCATCGGCCAGCACGCCGCGGTGCCAGCGGTTCAGGCGCTGCGCGAGCCGCTCGCGCAGCGGCAGAACGGGCGGCGTGTCGACGCTGTCGAGCGGGGTGGCCAGCTCGCTCAGTGACTGCGTCCAGGAGCGCACGGGCGGGGCTGGCGGCGCGGGTGCTTCAGCCTGCAAGCGGCCGATCAGCATCAGCAGCAGCAGCTGGGTGGGCACGCGCCGCACCAGCGTGGTCGGGTCGATCGCCTCGACCGGTGCCGGCAGGCGCGGCGGCTCGCCGGGCTGGCCCACGGCTTCGAGCGCTCGCGCGAGGGCGCGCATCAGCGGCTCGGCCACCGCCGTCTGGTCGCGCGCGGCGCCGAGTTGCCTGAACAACTCGGCGGCCTCGAGGGCCATCGCGTCTCGGCTGGTGGCGTCGATGGCCTCGGCGAGCTGTGCTCCGTCAAAGAACCGCAGCGCGGTGCGCAGCCGGCGCAGGCCCACGCGCAGCTGGTGCACGTGCTCGGGGTCTTGCGGGCCGGCGGCGATCTGGCTGGCGTTGACGCTGATCTGCTCGAGGCACGAGCGCAGCACCGCGTCGAGCGCTTGCGCCGGCGTCATCAAGCGCGCAAGTGCGACCGCGTCGGCGCGCCGGGGCTGCGCCATGGCCTGATCGCGCCACAGCAGGTGGCCGATTTCGGCCTTGCTGCGCGTGTCGAGCCACAGGCCGTGGCGCACCACCCAGCGCTCGGCGGCCGACACCACGGCTTGCGGCCGGCCGGATTGGAGTTCGATCTCGAGTTCGCACACCGGGGCCCGGCGCGGTGCGTCAGGGGGGCCGGCTTCGATCACGCCCGCATCGAAGGCCAGTTCGACCGAGCCGCCGGGCACCCGCACCGTGCGTGCGCGGCGCCAGATGTCGGTGGCCATCACCCGCTGTAACGGTCCATCGGCGCGCGCCTTGTTGCTGTGAAGCAGCTTGAGCAGCGCGGCGCCCACCGGCGTGTCGGCGTGCAGCTGCGGGTCGATCGCCGGCACGGTGGTGCCGGTCTCGCTGCGCGTCACGTTGTGTTCGGCGCGCGTCATGCCGGCGCCGTCGGGCAGCGCGCCCTTGAGCGTTTGCACCCACACGCGGCCTTCCTTGCGCAGCCGCAGCGCCATGCGGGCGCCGGCCAGCAGGCCCGAGGGGGTGTCGAAGTAGGCCGCTTGCAGCCGCATGCGTCGGGGTGGTGTCGATCCGGCCACTGCCGCCTCGACTGCCGCACGCCGGCCGGCCGGCACCTGAAACTTCAACTCGACTTCGCTCATGACAGTATCGTGACAGAGTGCACAGCGGAATTTGATGAAATCCGGTTGAGCGCGCGCGTGTGCGTGCTGCTCAACCCCGGATTGAGCACGTCAGCCGCCGCCGGTAAACTCGGGTTTGTCCTCAACTTGAGCGTCCTGCAGCCGCCACGGCCGCATCGCCCGTCTGACCATGCCTTTGTTCTGGAAGCCCTACAAGTCAGACACCACCTCGTTCATCGAGTCACTCAAGGCGAAAAAGCCGTCGCTCGAAGACGAGCAGCGCGCCGGTCGCGCCTTGCTGTGGGACAAGCGCGTGGACCTCGATGCGCAAGCCGACAACGACGATTCGCGCGTGGCGCAGCAGCCCTACGTTTATCAAACCGGGCCGAAGTGACGCTGCTCGAGCCCCCTGAGCTGCGACCGCTGGCCGCCGATGCCCCTGCCGGCATCGTGCCCGCGGCGTTCGATGGTGTGGCTCTGGCTCGCCTGTATGGCGAGCCGCTGTTCAAGCTGCCGCAAGACCTCTACATCCCGCCCGACGCGCTGCAGTTGTTCCTCGAGGCCTTCGAAGGCCCGCTCGATTTGCTGCTGTACCTGATCCGCCGGCAGAACTTCAACATCCTCGACATCCCGCTGGCCGACGTGACGCGCCAGTACCTGGCTTACGTCGAGCAGATCCGCAAGACCCACCTCGAGCTGGCCAGCGAATACCTGCTGATGGCCGCGATGCTGATCGAGATCAAGTCGCGCATGCTGCTGCCGCCCAGAAAATCGCCCGATGGCACCGAACCCGAGGATCCGCGCGCCGAACTGGTTCGCCGCCTGGTCGAGTACGAGCAGATGAAGCTCGCCGCCGCGCGGCTCGATGCGCTGCCGGTGCTCGGTCGCGACTTCCTGCGTGCGCAGGTGCACATCGAGCAGTCGCTGGCGCCGCGTTTCCCCGAGATCGAGGCCGACGAATTGCGCGCCGCCTGGGCCGATGTCTTGAAGCGCGCCGGCCTCAACCAGCACCACACCATCAGCCGCGAGCAGCTGAGCGTGCGCGAGCACATGAGCATCGTGCTGCGCAGCCTGCAAGGGCGCAAGTTTCTTGAATTCCATGAACTGTTCGACGTCAAGCGCGGACCACCGGTGATGGTGGTCACTTTCATCGCCATGCTCGAGCTCGCCCGCGAGCGCCTGCTGGAAGTCACGCAGGCCGAAGCGTTCGCGCCGATCTATGTGCGACTGGCCTATCAGCCCGTCTGAAGTCACCGCACCGACCGCGGTCTCTTCATCCCGAGCATCATTTCGCAACCGCCACCCCAGAGCGACCATGCAACAAGCCACCATCCAAATCGTCCGCCCCGCCAGCCCCGTCACCGAACTCGCCGCGCCGCAGCGCTGGGAGGTCGCGCAGATCGAGGCGCTGTTCGCGCTGCCGTTCCACGAGTTGCTGTACCAGGCGCAAACCGTGCACCGCGCCAACTTCGATCCGGCCGAGGTGCAGCTGTCCACGCTGCTGTCGATCAAGACCGGCGGCTGTGCCGAGAACTGCGGCTACTGCCCGCAGTCGGCGGCCCACGACACCGGCGTGGAAGCCACCGCGCTGATGAAGGTCGACGAGGTGCTCGTGGCCGCGCGTGCTGCGCAGGCGGCAGGTGCCACGCGCTTTTGCATGGGTGCCGCCTGGCGCAGCCCGAAGGAGCGCGACATCGAGAAGGTGTCGGCGCTGATCAGCGCGGTCAAGGGCCTGGGTCTCGAGACCTGCGTCACGCTGGGCATGCTCGGTGACGGCCAGGCCGAAGCCCTGCGCGATGCCGGACTCGACTACTACAACCACAACATCGACAGCGCGCCCGACAAGTACGCCGACATCGTGCAGACGCGCCAGTTCGAAGACCGCCTGGACACCTTGGAGCGCGTGCGTGGTGCGGGCGTCAAGGTGTGCTGCGGCGGCATCGTGGGCATGGGTGAGACGCGCACCCAGCGCGCCGGCCTGATCGCCGAGCTGGCCAACATGGAGCCGTACCCCGAGTCGGTGCCCATCAACCACCTGGTGCAAGTCGAAGGCACGCCGATGCACGGCACCGAGGTGCTCGATCCGTTCGAGTTCGTGCGCACCATCGCCGCAGCGCGCATCACGATGCCGCACACCCGCGTGCGTCTGTCGGCCGGTCGCCAGGCGCTCGGTGAGGCGGTGCAAGCACTGTGCTTCATGGCCGGCGCCAACTCGATCTTCTACGGCGACAAGCTGCTGGTCACCGGCAACCCCGATGTCACCGCCGACCAGGCGCTGTTGCAAAAACTCGGCATGAGGGCGGCCTGATGAGCGCGCCCGTCGAGTCGCAGGTGCCGGGCCGCAAGCCCGTCACGCTGCATCGGCTGCGCGAGATGTATTCAGCCGGTGAGCCCATCAGCGTGCTCACCTGCTACGACGCCAGCTTTGCGCGGCTGCTCGATGGCGCCGGCGTCGACTGCCTGATGGTGGGCGACTCACTCGGCATGGTGGTGCAAGGCCAGGCCAGCACGCTGCCGGTGAGCTTGGACGACGCGGCGTATCACACCCGCTGCGTGGCGCGTGGCAACCGCACGGCCTGGATCATTGGCGATCTGCCCTATGGCAGCTACCAGCAGTCGCGCGAACAGGCGCTGGCCAGCGCGGTCGTGCTGATGCAAGCCGGCGCGCACATGGTCAAGCTCGAAGGCGGCGGCTGGACGGTCGAGACGGTGCGCTTTCTCGTCGAGCGCGGCATTCCGGTGTGCGCGCACCTCGGACTCACGCCGCAGTCGGTGCATGCGCTGGGCGGCTACCGCGTGCAAGGCCGCAGCGAAGAAGCGGTGACCACGCTCACGCAGCACGCCACCGAACTGGTCGAAGCGGGCGCATCCATGATGGTTCTCGAGCTGATGCCATCAAGCGTGGCCGCCGGCCTCACAAGGCAGCTGGGCATCCCGGTGATCGGCATCGGCGCGGGCGTCGAATGCTCGGGACAGGTGCTGGTGCTGCACGACATGCTGGGCGTCACCCAGGGCAAGCTGCCGCGCTTCGTGCGCGACTTCATGCAAGGCGCGCCGTCGATCACCGCCGCCGTGACCACCTTTGTCGCCGACGTGAAGGCGCGGCGCTTTCCGGATCCCGTCGCCCACGGCTACTGACCATGCACGTGGTTCACACCATCGCGGCGCTGCGCGCGGCGCTGCCCGTGCCCGGCTCGTGCGTGTTCGTGCCCACCATGGGCAACTTGCACGACGGGCACCTGGCGCTGGTGCGGCAAGCCGCCGCGCACGGGCTGCCGGTGGTCGCCAGCATCTTCGTCAACCGGCTGCAGTTCGCGCCCCATGAAGACTTCGACCGCTACCCGCGCACGCTGGCGCGTGACTGCGAACTGCTGAGTTCAGCCGGCTGCAGCATCGTCTTCGCGCCCGATGAGGCCGAGATGTACCCCGAGCCGCAAGGCTTCAAGGTGCAGCCCGATCCGGCGATCGCAGACATCCTCGAAGGGCACTTCCGCCCCGGCTTTTTCACCGGCGTGTGCACCGTGGTCCTCAAGCTGTTTGGCGCCGTGCAGCCGCGCATTGCGGTGTTCGGCAAGAAGGACTATCAGCAGCTGATGGTCATACGCCGCATGACGCGGCAGTTCGCGCTGCCCATCGAGATCGAAGGCGGCGAGACGACCCGCGCAGCCGATGGCCTGGCGCTGTCCTCGCGCAACGGCTACCTCAGCGACACCGAGCGCGCGCACGCCATCGAACTCGCTCAGGCGCTGGCCACGCTGGCGCGCCAGTTCAGCGAAGGCGGCACCCCGCTGGCCACGCTCGAAGCACGCGCCTGCCAGGCGCTGGCCGAGCGCGGCTGGCAGCCCGACTACCTGAGCGTGCGCCGTCGCACCGATCTCGGCATCCCCGCCGACGATGCACCGCGCAGCGGCGACTGGGTTGCCCTGGGGGCAGCGCGCATCGGCGCCACGCGGCTGATCGACAACCTCGAATTCAGCGGCTGAGTCGTCGCGCCGCCCTCACGTGGCGGCCCGGGCTCGGCTATTTCGGCGGGTTGTCCCACCCCCCACCCAGCGCCAGATACACCCGGCCGAGTGCCAGGCGGCGGTCGAGCAGGCTCTGGGCGGCGTCGGTTTCGGCGGCGAGGACCTGGCGCTGCGCGTCGAGCACTTCTACGAAGCCGACCACGCCGGCGCGGAATCGCATGTCCGACAGGCGCAGGGTTTCGCGTGCGGCGATGACGCGGCGGGATTGCGCGGCGATCAGCTCGGCGCTGCTGTCGTAGGCGGTCAGGCTGTCGGCCACTTCGGCTAGCGCGCCGAGCACCGCGCGGCGGTAGCCGATGAGCGCCTGATCGAGTCGCGCCAGCGCGGCTTCCTCGTTGCCCTGCAGCGCGCCGCCCGAGTACAGCGGCAGCACCATGTTGGGCCCGAGCGACGCGACCGATGACGCGCCGCTGCTGAGCACATCACCGAGGTTGGT
>CANFXR010000082.1 GCA_947451035.1 Burkholderiales bacterium | reverse complement strand
TTTCATTTAGAAAATCTCCTGAACTGTCTATTGAAACGTAACTGAAACTGGAGCGATCAACCGCCGCCAATCACCAACAGGCCGAATGGTAGTCACAAGCCCGAGACTTTCCCTCGGCACGGACAACACCCAGCGAAAAAAATCGAGCCGCCGCCCCCCTGTGTTGTCCGGGCACCACAAGCAGCTGGAATGCGCGAGCGACCGGTGGGGGAGATAAAAAACGGGTAAGCCGCTCGAAATCAAGAGGCAGCCTACGGTTGCAATGCTTCAAATTCGTGACATGCTCTCGCGGCCGTCAGGTCGGCGTCAAGCGTGTTTACCAATGCTTCCCCTGGACACACTGCCATGTTCGAGCCACTGATCATCGCCGCCGACAACGCGTTGCGGACCCTGTCCGGCGTGGCGGCGTCGTCCCGCCCGACGCCCAAACCGGCTGCGTCGTTCGCTGGTGACGCGCAAGCGCATGACGCAGAAGACGCGCTATCTGCAGCGGAAAAATCGCTCTCAGGCTCGCTGATGCGCGTCAATCATGTGGGCGAGGTGTGCGCGCAGGCGCTTTACCTCGGCCAGTCCATGGCCACTCAGGATGGTGAACTGAGCCAGAAACTGCTGGCAGCAGCACGCGATGAAACCGACCACCTGGCATGGACCCAAGTGCGCCTGAAAGAACTGGGCGCACGGCCCAGCCTGCTCAATCCGGTGTGGTACGCCGGCGCCTTCGCGCTGGGCTGGCTGGCCGGACGCATCGGCGACACCACGAGCCTGGGCTTCGTCGTCGAAACGGAGCGGCAAGTCGAACAGCACCTCGATGAGCATCTGGAACGCCTGCCCGAGTCGGACAGGCGCTCCCGAGCCATCGTTCAACAAATGAAAAGCGATGAGGCGCGCCATGCGGAGCAGGCGCGCCAAGCAGGCGCCATCGAATTGCCCGCACCGGTGCGATGGGGCATGCGCGCCGCCGCGATGGTGATGACCCGCACGGCACACCACCTGTAATCAGGTGCCAGGCGGTCCGGCCACTGGCACGACGTCAGGCCGCGAGGATCTCGAAGCTGGTGGTGATGTCGGCCGTCTTGCCGATCATGATGCTCGCCGAGCAGTACTTCTCGTGCGACAGCTGTATGGCGCGCTCCACGGCGGCCGGCGGGATGTCGTGGCCCGTGACCGTGAAGTGCATGTTGATCTTGGTGAACACCTTGGGGTCGGTCGCTGCACGCTCGGAGGCCACCTTCACCTGGCAGCCCGTCACGCGGTGCCGGCCACGCTGAAGCACCAGCACCACGTCGTAAGCGGTGCAGCCAGCCGTCCCGGCGAGCACGGTTTCCATCGGACGTGGCGCCAGGTTGCGTCCGCCACCCTCAACGGCGCCGTCCATCACGATCATGTGACCGCTGCCTGTCTCGGCCACGAAGCTCATTCCCGAAGCCGCCACCCAGTTGACCACGCATTCCATCCAGCACCCCAACGTCGTTTGATGGGAGATTGTCCATGCAGGGGCAGACGGGATGCCCGGCAAATATAAAAGTGCAGAAAACATGCTTGCGCAAAACCAAAGAAATCGGTACTATCCCTACATGTTGTTTTAACGCTTCTTTTCCGTTTGTCTCCTCCACCTCCCTGCGGTGGATTTGGCCCAAGGCAGAAATGCCTTGGGTCTTTTTATTTGGCTGCGTGCATTTCGAGCCCGCCGGGAGGCCCTTCCGGGCCAAAGCGTAATATCCGCGGCCGTTTGCCCGCACGTCCTGCGGCCCCTCTTTGCAGCCCGGAGACCTAGATGTCTGGCCCCAAATCGCCCAAGTCCCCCGCGCCGGCGCCACGCAAGCCAGCGCCAAAGCGGCGCGCCGGCGTGAAGCCGCTGGGGCTGAGTGACTACCTGCAAAAGATCCTGACGGCCCGTGTGTACGACGTGGCCGTCGAGACCTCGCTGGAGCTGGCACGCAACCTGAGCCTGCGAATGGGCAACCAGGTGTTTCTGAAGCGCGAAGACACCCAGCCGGTGTTCAGCTTCAAGCTGCGAGGCGCTTACAACAAGATGGCGCGCTTGTCTGCGCAGCAGCTGGAACGCGGGGTCATTTGCGCCTCAGCCGGAAATCACGCGCAGGGTGTGGCCCTCGGAGCCAAGCGGCTCGGGTGCAAGGCGATGATCGTGATGCCGGTGACAACGCCGCGACTGAAGGTCGACGCCGTCGAGGCGCTCGGTGGGGCCGTGGTGCTACACGGAGAGAGTTATTCAGACGCGTATGCCCATGCGCTTGAACTTGAGCAGCAGCACGGGTTGACCTTCGTCCACCCCTTTGACGATCCCGATGTCATCGCCGGCCAGGGCACCATCGCCATGGAAATCCTGCGGCAGCACCCCGGACCCATCGATGCGGTGTTCGTGGCGATTGGTGGCGGTGGCTTGATCTCCGGGGTGGCGGCCTACATCAAGGCCGTGCGGCCCGAGATCAAGGTCATCGGTGTGCAGATGAACGACTCCGACGCCATGATCCGTTCCGTCAAGGCGGGCAAACGAGTCAGCCTGTCCGAGGTCGGCTTGTTCTCGGACGGCACGGCCGTGAAGCAGGTCGGGGTCGAGACCTTTCGGCTGACTCGCGAGCTGGTCGACGACTACATCACGGTGGATGCGGACGCCGTGTGCGCCGCCATCAAGGATGTCTTTCAAGACACCCGCAGCATCCTCGAGCCGGCCGGTGCCTTGTCGATTGCGGCGGCCAAACAGTACATAGACACGCACCAGTTGCAAGGCCGCACATTGGTCGCGATCGCCTGCGGCGCCAACATGAACTTCGATCGGCTGCGCTTCGTGGCAGAGCGCGCAGACGTCGGTGAAGAGCGCGAGGCCTTGCTTGGCGTGACGATCCCTGAGGAGCGCGGCAGCTTCAAGCGCTTTTGCGAAGTGATCGGCCCGCGCTCGGTGACCGAGTTCAATTACCGGATCTCGGACGAGCGTAGCGCCCATGTCTTCATCGGCCTGACGACCACGAAACGCGGTGAATCGACCGCCATTGCGGCCGACTTCAACCGCCATGGCTTCGCTGCCATCGACCTCACGCTCGACGAGTTGGCTAAGCTTCACCTGCGGCACATGGTGGGTGGTCGCTCCGAACTCGCGCGAGATGAACGGCTCTACCGTTTCGTGTTCCCCGAGCGCCCGGGTGCGCTGATGAGGTTCCTGTCGAGCCTGCATCCGGGGTGGAACATCAGCCTGTTCCATTATCGGAACACGGGAGCCGACATCGGTCGCATCCTGGTGGGCATTCAGGTGCCCCGCGAGGACAAGAAGGCGTTCCGGGAGTTTTTGGGTACGCTCGACTATCCCTGTGTCGATGAAACAGACAATCCGGCCTATCGGGTTTTTCTGCGTTGATCGGTGCGGGCTGAGCTCTTGCCTGCACCTTCTGGTTCATCGATGTCCAGCCACCCACACCTGATCTCGCCTACCGCCAATGCGCTGCTGGAAATGGCGCTGCGCGAAAAACTGCTGCGCCGCAGTCACACGACGGGCGAGTTGGGTGAGCTCGAGCCGCTCGCGGTGAGATTGGGCTTGATTCAAAACACCTTGAAGCCGGCGTTCAGCGCGCCTCAGGTCGTTGTTTTCGCCGCAGATCACGGCATTGCCGCAGACGGCATCGGAGCGAGCGCCAGGCACTCCACCCATCAGTTGGTGAGGATGCTGCTGGCCTCGCAGATGCCGCTGTCGGTTTTTGCGCACATCCAGCAGCTCGAACTGTCGGTGGTGGATGCCGGCATCGCCGAGGCCGTGAGCCCACACCACCGCTTGCTGGCCCGCAAGATTGCGCATGGCACGAGAAGCTCCCGCCTGACCTTTGCGATGTCGCTTGAGCAGGCACACGGTGCGATCCGCGCCGGCATGGAGATCGGCGACGCGCTGCCTGGTAACGCGGTGCTGTGCGCGGGGGTTGGCGTGGGCTCGGAGCAATCGGCGGCCATGGTGCTGTCGCGACTCGCCGACGTGCCGATTCGGGAGTTCCTGCCCCACGGTCTGGGTGCACGTCCCCAGGATTTCGACGCGGCGATGCCGGTTTTGCTGGGGGCGATGACGCGGCACAAGGACGTCAGCGATCCGGTGGAGGTTTTGGCCGCCCTGGGCGGTTTCGAAATTGCCATGCTGGTCGGTCTGATGCTCATGGCGAGCGGAAAGCGGCAACTCATCATGGTGGATGGGCTGGCCGCATGCGCCGCGCTTGCCGTGAGTTCGCGCATCACCCCGGCGGTGGTTGATTACTGCGTGTTTTGCCGCAGCCACGCGAACCCGGGACTCGACCGTGCCTTGCGGCTGTTCCAAGCCTCGGCACTGCTTGAACTCGGGATGGACAGCGTTGACGGCACCGGCGCCACGCTGGCCTGGCCATTGGTCCGAAGCGCAGCGGCCTTGTTGACTGAGGTTGCAGAAGGCGAAGACCCGGGGCCAAGCCGACCAGCGGAGCTTTCAGCCGCCATCAGCCCAGACGGCCCAGGCAACCCCTCAACGGGTGCGGGCACCTCTTAGGAGCCTGCCGGCGCTCGGGGGCTCCATGCCGGAAAGGGCATCTCGCCCGTCCATGCCGGACCCGTTGGGGGCGCCTCCGGGCATCGCCGGCGACGAGCCATGAGAGCCCGGGAATACGGCCGGAGGCAAGATGCCCGTTTCTGGGGCTGCCAAAGCGGGCATCTCCAGGACTACCTCAGGACCGTTGTATGCGCCGCTGTGTGCCATCACGATGGTGGCGGTGCGCCAGCTGACATCCTGCAGGACCAGATCCGTATCGATCACGGCGCCTACGCGGTAAACGCGCGGCGGGTTGCCATCGACCGAGATGATGGCCAGACCGGGGCCGCCGTGGTGCTTGGGTGCTGCCACACCGGCCAGGCGAAGCCGGCCACCGAAATCCGGTCTTGCCAAGGGCGCCTCGCCGACCGCCTGCGCCACAGGGTTGGAACCCAGCAGCCGGGACACATCGCCACGCGCCAATGCGCCTTGACCCGTGATGGTGACTTGCAAGGGTGCTTGCTCCGGTTGCACGAACAAACGCATCCCCCAGAACACACCCGTACCCGCGACCAAGGCCCAAATGGCAAAAGCGACGGATCGGGAAAGCATGGCCGATTATCATCTTCACGAGATGTCGCGCACCCAAAACGTGACCGGGAATTCATCATGGTCAAAACCGAATACGTCCCTTCTTCACGCGCGCCTGCCGTGCGGCTGTCGCGCTTGGCCTCAGGTGTTCGCGCCGCCGGGTTCACGCTGATCGAACTGATGGTGGTGCTGGTGATCATTGGCGTGTTGGCGGCGCTGATCGTGCCCAATGTGCTCAACCGCGCCGACGACGCCCGTGTCACGGCCGCTCGCACCGACGTCAACAACCTGATGCAAGCGCTCAAGCTCTACAAACTCGACAACCAGCGCTTCCCCAGCGCCGAGCAGGGCCTGCAGGCCCTGGTCGCCAAGCCCAGCGCGGGCGCCGTGCCACCGAATTGGAAGCCCTACCTGGACAAGCTGCCCAACGACCCCTGGGGGCGTCCGTATCAGTACGCCAACCCCGGCGTCAAGGGGGAGATAGACATCTACAGCCTGGGTGCCGATGGCGTGGTGGGTGGTGAAGGCAACGACGCCGAAGTCGGTTCCTGGCAATGAGCGGCTGCGGCGGGTGAAGTCGGGGCACGCCGGCTTCACGCTGATCGAGCTGCTGATCGTCATCGCGCTCATCGCACTGGCCTCCTCGGTGGTGACCTTGGCGCTGCGCGACCCATCCTCCACTCGACTGGAACAAGAAGGCGCAAGACTGGCCTCCTTGCTGGAATCGGCCCGTGCAGAAGCGCGTGCGCTGGGGCTGGCCGTCAATTGGATGCCGGGGTCCGGGACGACCGGTAACGACGCTGCCGTCGATTTCCGTTTTGTCGGACTGCCAGCGACCGCCGCACTGCCAGACCGGTGGCTGACGCCGGGTGTCAGCGCCAGCGTCATCGGGGCCAGTTCGATCACTCTGGGCCCGGAGCCTCTGATCGGCGCACAGCGCATCACGCTCAGTCTGGAAGATCGCCGCCTGACGCTTGCCACCGACGGGCTGGGGCCCTTCACGGTGGTCGGCGACGAAGCCGACGCAGCCCGTCGATGAAGTGCGCACCGGCAGCCACCCG
Source organism: Burkholderiales bacterium (assembly GCA_947451035.1). Lineage (GTDB taxonomy): Bacteria > Pseudomonadota > Gammaproteobacteria > Burkholderiales > Burkholderiaceae_C > PBB1. Next base: position 6,302 of record CANFXR010000082.1, on the reverse strand, counting down.
CAGAACTGCTGCGCGCGTGCCTCGTCGGGCCGATGGATTCACCCTGATCGAGGTGCTGGTCGCGCTGGTCATCGTCGCGGTCACCCTCGGCGCGGGCTCCAAGGCCGCGGGTGCTTTGCTCAACAACGCACAGCGCCTCACAGAAGTCACCGAAGCGCAATGGTGCGCCGACAACGAGCTGACCGGCCTCAAGCTGGCGCACACCTATCCCAACGTCGGTGAGGCCACGTTCAGTTGCCAGCAACTCAGCCGCACCTACCTGGGCACGTTTCGGGTGAGTGCGACGCCCAACCCCAGCTTCAGGCGTGTCGACACGGTGATGGCCAACGAGTCTGGCCAGACGGTGCTCACCTTGTCGACCATCCTGCCGCGCTACTGACCATGGGTCGTACGCCATCTCTCATGCGAGGCTTCACCCTGGTCGAGGTGCTGGTCGCGCTGGTCATCATGTCGACCCTGGCGCTGATGGCCTGGCAGGGCGTCGACGGCATCGTTCGCACCCGTGATGCCAGCCAGGCCCGGCTCGAACGCACGCTGCGCATCACGACCGTCCTCGCACAGTGGGAGCTGGACCTGACATCCCTGCACGAAACCGACATGGTGCCCGCGCTGACCTTCGATGGCGCGAGGCTGCGCCTGACCCGACGCACGGCGGACGGTGTGCAACTGGTTTCGTGGGCGTTGATGCCCTCGACCAACGAGGCCGACGTCGGCACCAGCCAGTGGGTGCGCTGGGCGGGTCCTTCGGTGACCACCAGCGCCGCCTTGCAAGACAGCTGGCTGCGCAGCCAGCTGCTGCAAGACAACGATCCCGCGCTGATCAAGACCCTGAGCGGTCTGACACAGTGGCAGCTGTATTGCTTTCGCGGCAACGCGTGGACGAACTGCCAGTCGAGCGGCGACGTGGCTCGAGTCGCCGCGACCCCGGGCAGCGGCGTGGCGCCCCCACTGGTCAAGACGGTGTTGCCCTCAGGCATGCGTCTGGTGCTGACCTTCGCCGGGGGCAGCGGCTTTGACGGCACGCTCACGCGCGATGTGGCGTTTGGGCCGCAACTGCCATGAGGCCAGCCTGGCAACGCACAACGTGCCCGCGTGAGCAGCGCGGAGCGGCGCTGCTCACGGCCATGCTGATCGTGGTGCTGGTCACCACCTTGGCCTCGGCCATGATCTGGCAGCAGTGGCGCGCCGTTCAAGTCGAGTCGGCCGAACGGGCGCGCACCCAGGCGGCATGGATCCTGACCGGCTCACTGGACTGGGCGCGGCTGATCCTGCGCGAGGACGCGCGCAGCGGCCGCGCCACGACGCTGAGCGAGCCCTGGGCCACGCCGCTCGCCGAGGCACGGCTGTCGACCTTTCTGGCCACCGACCGTGACAACACCGACAGCGGACCGGACGCCTTCCTGTCGGGCAGCATCGTCGACGCGCAGTCGCGCTACAACCTGCGCAATCTTGTCGACGACGGGGGCAAGGTGATTGACGTCGAACTGTTCGCCATCCAGCGCTTGTTCGAATCCATCGGCGTGGCGCCAGATGTCGCCACGCGCGTGGCCAGCGGCCTGCGCGACGCCATGGCGCCGGCGGGCAGCGCGGATCGTCCGGCAACCGCGCCCCTGGTGCCTCGCAACATCGGACAACTCACCTGGCTGGGGATCGATGCCGGTTCGGTGCGCCGGCTGACACCCTACGTGGTGATCCTGCCGGTGCGAACGGCGGTGAACCTGAACACCGCGTCGCGAGAGGTCATCGCTGCCAGCATCGACGGGCTGGATGTGGGCGGCGCGGAGCGTCTGGTGCAAGCACGCCAGCGCACGCCTTTCAAGACCCTCGCCGAGGCCCAGGCCCTGCTGCCGGCGACCCTGAAGATGGAAGAAAGCCGCGTCGGCGTGCTGTCCAACTTCTTTGAAGTGCGCGGGCGGCTGCGCCTGGACGACCGTGTGATGGAAGAGTTGTCGCTGGTGGAGCGGCGCGGGCTGGACGTCGTGGCGTTGCAGCGGCGGCGGGTGAGCTCGAAAGATGGCGCCCGTTGAGCGGGCTGTTTGGTGGGCCGAGATACTGACACCCGGCTACAACAATCATCGGTAAGCCCTTGATTTACAGCGTTTTGCGCTGGGCCGATCACTAGAATCAATTTCGCTTCGCAGCGGAACCCCGCCATCCATGTCCATCCTCGTCATTTGCCTGCCCCCCCGCCCTCGCCTGCGCTCGCGCAGCGCCGAGCCTTTGGCGGTCGAGGCTTCGGGTGCCGATGAATTTGATTACCTGCTGAGCAGCGATGGCTTCTCGGTTCAGGCACAAGGCCGCTGCACGCCGTCGCTGCTGCCCAAGGCCGACAGTGTGGTCGCAGTGGTCTGTGACGCAGACATCGCGTGGCACCGCATCACACTGCCCAAGGCTCCGGCCGCGCGGTTGCGCGCGGCGCTCACCGGTTTGCTCGAAGACGCCGTGCTCGAGGATGCGGAGTCCACCCATTTCGCACTCGCACCCGGTTCAATTGCAGGGCAACTCGCCTGGGTGGCGGCGGTCCACCGGCCCTGGCTGGCGGGGGTGCTGGCCAGCCTGGAACGCCGCGAGGTCTTTGTCGACCGTGTGGTTCCCCTGTCCTGGCCTGACGACCGGCCCAGTGGTCATTTCAGCGAGGCCATCGGCACCACCACCCAGCACGATCTGGTGCTGACGTGGGCGCACTCCGACGGCGTGGTGGTGTTGCGGTTGCAGGGCGGCCTCGCACGCAGCCTGCTGCCGCAGCCATTGCCCGCAGAGGCACGCTGGAGTTCGACGCCTGAGGTGGCCACCGCCGCCGAGCGCTGGCTGGGTGCCCCGGTGACCGTGGCGTCTGCCGGCGAGCGCGCGCTGCTGGCCACGCGCACGCTGTGGAACCTGCGCCAGTTTGATCTGGCACGCCGCAACCGGGGCACCCGTGCGGTGCGGGATCTGCTGCGCCGCTGGTCGAGTCCGGTCTGGCGACCCGTGCGTTACGGACTGGTCACGCTGGTGGCGGCCCAGGTGGTGGGCTTGAACCTGTGGGCCTGGCACCAGAGTGCCGAGGTGGCAACCAAGCGCAAAGCCATGGTGAGCCTGGTGCAGTCCTCGTTTCCACAGGTCCGCGCGGTGCTGGATGCGCCGCTTCAAATGCAGCGCGAGGTCGATGCACTGCGTGCGTTGGCGGGCAAGCCTTCAGAGGTCGACCTCGAGCCGCAATTGCAGGCAGCCGCCGCCGCGTGGCCGAGCGGGCAGCCGCCCGTGACCAGTCTCAGCTTTCAGCCCGGTCGTCTGACCTTGGCCGCCGCCGGCTGGAGCGAAGCCGAAACCGATCGCTTCCGATCGCAACTGCTGCCTGCTGGCTGGCAGGTGGAGGCGTCGCAAGGAAGACTCGTCCTGACACGTTCGGGCCAGTCGCCTCGATGAGCCCGGCCGACAATTCCAGCATGGCTCGACTTCCGCGGCTTTTGCCCGCGTCCGTGGTGGCGTTGCGTGCACGGTTGACGGCTCGATGGCGTGCTTTGGCCGCGCGCGAGCGAAACATCCTCGCTGCAGCAGGCGCCTTCGTGGCCATCGTCTTGCTGTGGAGCGTTGCCGTGGCGCCCGCCTGGCGCACCCTGAGCGAGACACCCGCACAAATTGATCAACTGGACACCCAGTTGCAAACGATGCACAGGCTGGCCGCCGAGGCCGCCGAGTTGCGCAACATGCCCGCGATCCCGGCCATGCAATCCAGCACGGCCTTGCTGGCTGCCACCGACCGGTTGGGTTCTAGGGCGCAGCTCATCTTGCAGGACGATCGCGCCACGGTCACGCTCAATGCGATGCCCGGCGGCGATCTCCAAAGCTGGCTGACCGAAGTGCGCAGCGCGGCCCGTGCGCGGGTCACCGAAGCCCAGCTCTCGCGTGACGCGCGCGGCTACGCCGGCACGGTGGTGCTGTCCTTGAAGACCGCCCCATGAACCGCTTCACCGCCAGCCGGCTGGGCCTGCCGGTGCTGCGCCGCAAGGGGTTGAGGCGCGCCGCCCACTCGATGGTCGGCGCCTCGCGCTTTGCCGATTCGACGCATGCCGAGCTCGCATGGGGTCGCGCACGCGCCGGGAGCCTGCGCTGGAGCGTGGCGGGCGCCGTGACGGGGGCGCTCGTCGCCCTCGTGTGCTTTGCGCCGGCGGCGTGGCTGGCCAGCGCCGTGTCCAGCGCCACGCAACAGCGGTTCATGCTCACCGATGCGCGAGGCACCGTCTGGTCAGGCAGCGCCGTGGCGGTGTTGACGGGTGGCGGGGGCAGCCACGACGCCAGCGCCCTGCCGGGCCGACTCGCCTGGTCGATGCGACCGCAGGGGCTCGCGCTGCAGGTGCGGCTGAGCCAGGCTTGCTGCCTCAATGGCGACCTCACCATCGCGCTCAAGCCGGGCCTCTCTGGCTTTGCGGCCGTGCTGCAGCCGCAGACTGCCATCGTCGGTCAGTGGCCCGCTGCCTGGCTCAGTGGTCTGGGCACGCCTTGGAACACGGTCCAACTCGGCGGCGTCGTGCGCGTGCTGTCATCGGGCATGACGCTCGAATCGGTGCAGGGCCACTGGCGCATGTCAGGTGGCATGGATCTCGAGTTGGTGGGGGCCTCGTCGCGTCTGTCCACCTTGGACACACTGGGCAGCTATCGTCTGAGCTTGCGAGGCGCGTCACCAAACGCCCCTGGCGCCGGCGTCGCGCCAGGACCCGCGGGGGCCGTTCAGTTCACGCTGTCCACCCTGGAGGGCACCTTGCAGTTGAGTGGCTCCGGCGCCTTGGGCGCGGGCCGGCTGCATTTCCAGGGAGAGGCTCACTCGAGCGACGCTGACGAAGCGGCCCTGACCAATCTGCTGAACATCCTCGGACGGCGCGAAGGCGCGCGGTCCGTCATTTCGATCGGATAGCCATGAACGCTCGTCCTCCTGTGTACGTGTTGCCGACCTGGCTGCGGCAATGTGCGCCACGCCTGTGCAGAGCCGCGGTGTGTGCGCCGCTGATGCTGTCGCTGGTGCTTACGCCGTTCGTCGCCATGCCGGCGTGGGCACAGCCCGACAGCGCCCCACCCGCCCCGCGGTTCCGTGGCGAGCCGGTGACGCTGAATTTCGTCAATGCCGACATTGAAGCGGTGTCCCGGGCGATGGCGGCCATCTTGCGCCAGCAGTTCGTGGTCGATCCCCGGGTCAAGGGCACGATGACGCTGTACAGCGAAGAACCCCTGTCGCCTCGCGAGGCCTACCTGAACTACCTGGCGGCGCTGCGCGGCCTGGGCTTCACGGTGGTCGAGGTCGGCGGCCTGTTCAAGGTGGTTCCCGAGGCCGATGCGAAGCTGCAGTCGGGCACCGTGTCGGTGGGCGAAGTCAGCCGGCGCGGCGATCAGGTCATCACGCAGATCTACCGCCTGACGCACGAGAACGCGAACAACCTCGTTCCGGTGCTGCGCCCGCTGATCAGCCCCAACAACACCATCAACGCGAACCCGGGCAACAACACGCTGGTCATCACCGACTACGCCGACAACCTGCAACGCATCGGCAAGATCATTGCCGCGATGGACACGCCGGCTTCGGGCGACGTCGAGGTGATCACCTTGCAGCACGCCGTGGCCAGCGACATCGCGGTGCTCGTGCAGCGCCTGACCGAGTCGGCCGGGGCGGCCGGACAAGGCGTCGCGGGGACCTCGACTGCGTCGGTGCTGGTCGAGCCGCGCAGCAACTCGCTGCTGGTGCGCGCGCCCAACCCGGCGCGGCTCGCGTCGATCCGCGCGCTGGTCGCCAAACTCGATCAGCCCAACACCGGCAGCAACGCCACCGGCAACATCTGGGTGGTCTACCTGAAGAACGCCGACGCGGTGAAGCTGGCCGCGGTGCTGCGCGCCGCGTACAGCGGTGGCGCCGGAGCCTCGTCCAGCAGCGGGGCGTCGAACCAGCCCGCCGCCGCACCGCAACCACAGATGGGTGGCGCCAATGCCGGGAGCTCGACGCAAGCCACCTCGCCAGTGACCCCATCGGGCGGGCCGTCGACCGGTGGCTTCGTGCAGGCCGACCCGGCGACCAACTCGCTGATCATCACCGCGCCCGAACCGCTGTACCGCCAGCTGCGCGCCATGATCGAGCAGCTCGACACGCGTCGCGCACAGGTCTATATCGAAACCATGATCGTCGAGGTGTCGGGCGACGACACGGCCGACTTCGGCTTCCAGTGGCAAGCGCTGGGCAACACCAACGGCAAGTACATCGGTGGTGTCGGCACCAACTTCGGCACAACCACCAACATCCTGGCCGGTCAGGGCGCCACCTCGGCCGTCAATGCGGCCAA
>CANFXR010000081.1 GCA_947451035.1 Burkholderiales bacterium | reverse complement strand
CTGGCCAGTTGGTAGTTGCTGGCCAGTCCGCCGTTGGTCCCATTGCTCAGCGTGAGGCTGTTGACCGTGACCGTCTTGCCGGTGCCTGCGTCCTTCGTATCGAAGGTGCCTGCAGCGGTGGCGCCCAGTGTCTCCAAGCCCACCAGTCCGACCAGGCTGCCCAGGCTGACGGCCGCCGTCGTGTTGCCGTTGTAGTCCTTGGCCGTGGCGCTGGCCGTGGCGGTGAGGGTGGCCTTGTTCACCGTCAGGCTGCCGCTGGCGTAGCTGATCAGGTAGCCCTGCTGATCGGACCACAGCCCGCCCGGGGTGACGGTGTAGCTGCCCGCGTTCTTGCTGACCTGGGTGTAGGTCAGCCCGCCTTGCAGCCGGCTGTCGGGCGTGGCCGAGTAGCTCGCCGTGCCCAGGTAGGTGGTGCTGCCGTCGTAGTCCTTCGTGACGTCATTGGCCGTGACCGTGAGCGCCGTCATGAACGAGCGCAGCAGCGGGTTGGTGTGATCCTCGTAGATCACCCAGGTGTTGGCCAAGTCCCAGCCGGGTGTCACATTGCCGTTGACGCTGCGCGAGGCGAAATTGGCGCCCCGGTGCATCTCAATGGTGGTCAGGCCGGGTGCGCCGCCCGCCGTGCCGCCGATGCCCACTGACTGCCCGCTGGTCGTGGTGTCCCAGTAGCTGGTGGTGATGAAGCCTTGGGTTTCGCCGCCCACCAGCCCGCCGACGTAGGGGCCTGAACCGCTGACGCTGCCCGCGACGTAGGTGTTGATGATGGTGCCGCCGAGGTTGTAGCCCACCAGCCCGCCGACGTAGTTCGTGCCGCTCACGCTGCCCGTGGCGTAGCTGTTGATGATGCTGCTGCTGTCAGCGTAGCCCACCAGCCCGCCGACGTAGCTGGTGCCGCTCGCGCTGGCCGTGGCGTAGCTGTTGCTGACAGCGCCGGCGTTGATGCCCACCAGAGCGCCGACGTCGTTCGTACCGCTGACGCTGCCTGTGGCGTAGCTGTTGGCGATGGTGCCGTCGTTGGAACCCACCAGAGCGCCGACGAAGTTCTTGCCCGTGATGTCCGCATCCGTCACCCCGACGTTGCGGATGACCGAGGTGGTGTCCGTGTAGCCAAACAGCCCCACGAAGTCCGTGGCGGGCCGGTAGATGGTGAGCTGGTCGATGCTGTGGCCCAGGCCGTCGAATGTGCCGGTGAAGGCGGCACTGAGGCTGCCGATCGGCGCCAACCCCGCCCCGCCGTTCCACGCCGCCGTGGCCGACGCAGCGATGTTGCTGCCCAGCACGTACTTGCCGGCCAGACCAGTGGTGTTGATGTTTTGCAGCTGGGTGACGTTCAGGATGACCTGATAGGCCGTGGGCGTGGCACTGCCATCGCTGCCCAGCAACACGCTGCCGCTGGTCGTTGAAAACACCGCATGCGACAGCAGGTAAGGCGTGGTCTGGTTGTCACCATTGCCCCACACGCTGCTCAGGAAGCCAGTGGGCAAGGCTGCGGCCAGTTCGGCCGTGCTCAGGCCGGTGGCGCCGGTCTGGTCTGCACCAGCACCGCCGATGCCGTTGGCTTGACCCGTGGTCGTGATGTCCCAGACGCTTTGGCTGATGGTGCCGCTGTTGACGCCCACCAACCCGCCGACGTTGGCGCCGCCCACCCCGGGGGTCACGCTGCCCGTGGCGTAGCTGTTGCTGATGGCGCCGCCGCCGCCGTTAACGCCCACCAGCCCGCCGACTTTGGCTGCGCTGCCTGCGCGGTTCACGCTGCCTGCGGCGTAGCTGTTGCTGATGTTGCTGTTGAGGTTGAAGCCCACCAGCCCGCCGACGTAATTGGAACCGTCCACGCTGGCCGTGGCATAGCTGTTGTTGATGGTGCCGAAGTAGTTGTAGCCCACCAGCCCGCCAGCGACGAGCGAACCGCTCACGCTGCCCGTGGCGTAGCTGTCAGTGACGATGCCCACGTTGACGCCCACCAGCGAGCCGACGTAATCGCGGCCCATGATGGCCACATCCGTCAGCCCGACGTTGCGGATCACCGAGCCTTGCGCGTAACCAAACAGGCCCACTTCGGGCGTGGAGGACCGGTTGATGGTGAGCCCGGCGATGGCGTGGCCCAGACCGTCAAAGCTGCCGCTGAAGGCGCTTGCATAGTCAGTGCCGATCGGCGCAAACCCCGCCCCGGCGTTCCACCCGGACGTGGCTGTGGCGTCGATGTTGCCGCCCAGCACGTAAGTGCCGGCCAGCCCGGTGGTGTTGATGTTTTGCAGCTGGGTGGCGCTCAGGATCACCTGATAGGCCGTGCCGCTGGCATCGCTGCCCAGCAAGACGCTGCCGCTGGTGGCGGCGAACACCGCATGCGACAGCAGGTAAGGCGTGGTCTGGTTGTCACCGTTGCCCCACACGCTGCTCAAGAAGCCGCTCGGCAGGGCGGCGGCCATTTGGGCGGTGCTCAGGCCGGTGGCGCCGGAAGACCCGTTCGCCACATTCCCGACGCCGTTGACCTGCCCGCTGGTCGTGGTGTCCCAGACGCTGTCGGCGACGTAGGCGTTTCCAAGGGTTTGACCCACCAGCCCGCCCACGTTGATGCCTGAGCCGGTCACCCTGCCCGTGGCGTAGGTGTTGGTGATGACGTACGCGTTCCAGCCCACCAGCCCGCCCACGTTGGTGCCCGAACCGGTCACGCTGCCCGTGGCGTAGCTGTTGCTGATGGTGTAAAAACTGTAGCCCGCCAGCCCGCCGACCTCGGTCGTACCGCTCACGCTGCCCGTGGCGTAGCTGTTGGTGATGGTGCCGCCGCTCCAGCCCGCCAGCCCGCCGACGTAGGCATCGAAACCGCTCACGCGGCCGGTAGCGTAGTTGTTGGTGATGGCGCCTGAGTTCATGCCCACCAGCCCGCCGACGTAGCCGCCTGAACCGGTCACGCTGCCCGCGGCGCAGTTGTTGGTGATGGAGCCGCCGTAGTTGGTACCCACCAGCCCGCCGACGTTGCCTGTGCCGCTCACGCTGCCCGTGGCGTAGCTTTGGGTGATGGCGGTAATGGCGCCACCGCCAAGGGAGTTGTTGATGCCCACCAGTCCGCCGACGCCCTCGCCGCCGATCACGCTGCCCGTGGCATAGCTGTCGGCGATGGTGCCGCTGTATTGGTAGCCCACCAACCCGCCAACTGAGCTGCCTGAACCGGTCACGCTGCCTGTGGCATGGCTGTTGGTGATGGCCATGCCTTCAGCGTAGCCCACCAGCCCGCCGAGGAACAGGCCTGAACCAGTCACGATGCCTGTGGCGTAACTGTTGCTGATGGTGTTGCTGTTGCCTTCAGCGTAGCCCACCAGCCCGCCGACGTAGTCGCCTGAACTGGTCACGCTGCCCGTGGCATGGCTGTCGGTGATGTTGCCGAAGTCGTTGCCGCCCACCAGCCCGCCGACGCTGCCTGTGCCGTCCACGCTGCCCGTGGCGTAGCTGTTGTCGACGGTGCCTGAGTTGTTGTAGCCCACCAGCCCGCCGACGTTGCCTGAACCGGTCACGCTGCCCGTGGCGTAGCTGTGGCTGATGGTGCCGTTGCCGTCCGTGCCGATGGGGTAGTTGCTTCCCGCCAGCCCGCCGACGTAGCTCGTGCCGCTGACACTGCCCGTGGCGTAACTGTGGGTGATGACGCTGTGGTTGACGCCCACCAACCCGCCGACGTAGTTCGTGCCGCTGACACTGCCCGTGGCGTAGCTGTTGGTGATGGTGGCGCTGGCGGTGCGGGAGTCGATGTTCATTCCCGCCAGCCCGCCGACGTAGTCCGTACCACTCACGCTGCCCGTGGCGTAGCTGCCGTTGATGGTGTTGAAGTTGACGCCCACCAGCCCGCCGACGAATTCGCCTGAACCCGTCACGCTGCCCGTGGCATGGCTGTTGCTGATGAGACCTTCGTTGACGCCCACCAGCCCGCCGACTTGGGTCGTGCCGCTGACACTGCCCGTGGCGTAGCTGTTGCTGATGGCGCCGACGGCGTTGTAGCCCACCAGCCCGCCGACGCCATAGCCCGTGCCGCTCACGCTGCCTGTGGCGTGGCTGTTGCTGATGGTGCCAAGGTTGAAGCCCACCAGCGAGCCGACGAAGTTGCCGCCCGTGATGGCCGCATCCGTCAGCCCGACATTGCGGATCACCGAGGTGCTGCCCGTGTGGCCAAACAGCCCCACGTCATCCGTGCCGGGTCGGTTGATGGTGAGGTGCCCGATGCTGTGGCCCAGGCCGTCGAAGCTGCCGGTGAAGGTGCTTGCATAGTCAGTGCCGATCGGCGCAAACCCCGCCGCGGCGTTCCAGCCCGACGTTGCTGTGGCGTCGACGTTGCTGCCCAGCACGTAGTTGCCGCCCAGCCCGGTGGTGCTGATGTTTTGCAGCTGCGTGACGTTCAGGATGACCTGATAGGCCGTGGGCGTGGCAATGCCATCGCTGCCCAGGATGACGCTGCCGCTGGTGGCGGCGAACACCGCATGCGACAGCAGGTAAGGCGTGGTCTGGTTGTCACCATTGCCCCACACGCTGCCCAAAAAGCCGGTGGGCAAGGCTGCGGCCAGTTCGGCGGTGGTCAGGCCGGTGGCGCCGGTCTGGGCTGAGACAGTACCGACGATGCCCACGGCCTGCCCGCTGGTCGTGGTGTCCCAGTAGCTGCTGGTGATGGTGCCGAAGTTGTAGCCCGCCAGAGCGCCGACGAAGTCGCCTGAACCGGTCACGCGGCCCGTGGCATAGCTGCTGGTAACGGACGAACCCAAGGCGTTTTGGCCCACCAGCCCGCCGACGATGTTCGTGCCGCTCACGCTGCCCGTGGCGTAGCTGTCGCTGATGACACCTTCGTTGATGCCCGCCAGCCCGCCGGCGGTGCCGTTACCGGCCACCCGGCCCGTGGCGTAGCTGTTTGTGATGGTTCCACCATCGTTCAAGCCCACCAGCCCGCCGGCGCTGAGCGAACCGCTCACGCTGCCCGTGGCGTAACTGTTGCTGACAGTGCCGAGGTGGTTGTCGCCCACCAGCCCGCCGACAGCGTCGAAGCCGCTCACGCTGCCCGCGGCGTAGCTGTTGGTGATGCTGCTGCTGCCGTTGCTCTGGCCCACCAGTCCGCCGACGTAGGCGCCTGAACCGCTCACGCTGCCCGTGGCGTAGCTGCCGATGATGGTGCTGTAGTTGAAGCCCACCAGCCCGCCGACGTGGTCGCCTGAACCACTCACGCTGCCCGTGGCGTAGCTGTCGGTGATGGCGCCCCCGTTGTAGCCCACCAGCCCGCCGACGAAGTTGTCTGAACCGTTCACGCTGGCCGTGGCGTGGCTGGCGGTGATGGAGCCGGCGTTGGAACCCACCAGCCCGCCGACGTCGTAGCTCATGCCACGCACGCTGCCCGTGGCGTAGCTGTTGGTGATGGCGCCGCCGGAGAAGTTGAGGCCCACCAGAGCGCCGACGTTGTTGCCGCCCGTGATGACCACATCCGTCAGCCCGACGTTGCGGATCTCCGAGCCGGTGCCCGTGGCGCCAAACAACCCCACGTAATTCGTGGTGAGCCGCGTGATGGTGAGCTGGTCGATGCTGTGGCCCAGGCCGTCGAATGTGCCGGTGAAGGTGGCACCGAGGGTGCCGATCGGCGCAAACCCCGCCCCGGCGTTCCAGCCTGCGGTGGCTGTGGCATCGATGTCCGCGCCCAGCACGTAGCGGCCGGTCAAGTTGTTCTGGATGCCTTGCAGATCGGCGCCGGTGGTGCTGCCCACGTCGCCCAGGGTGGTGATCACCTTCCACCCCAGCACCGCGCCGTCGCTGCCTTGCTGGGTGCTGAAGTGGTCACCCGCCGGCAGGCTGACCGGCGCATGGATGTTGTAGCTGCTGGTGTTGCCCGCGGCCAGCGCGCCCTGGCCGTACGCGAGAGCCAGACTGGCCGTGCCGCTGCCGTTGAGCGCGGCGTTGATGTTGATGTTGTTCCACGCGCTCAGCGTGAGCGTGTTGGCGGCCCAACTCACTGCTGCGTTGACGTGGATGTCGCCGGCATCTGCGCCGTTGACGTTGTCGGTCGCGATGGTGACGTTGTTGCTGCCCAGGCTCGTCGACAGCGTGTCGGCCCCGATGCCGCTGTTGGTGAGTGCCGCGCTGCCGGCGGCCACCGTGAAGTCGGTCGGGTCGATCAGCCAGGTGCCGGTGCGGCCCTGGGGTGCGGCCGTGGTGATGCGCGTGCCATCGGCCACCTTCACATGCGCTGCCGAGGTCTCGATGAACCCGCCATCACCGCCATTCGGAGCACTCGCATCCAGCGTGCCAGCCACGTTCGCGGTGCCCGCGGCCATGCCCGCCAGCAGCACGATGGTGCCTTCGTGCTCTTGCACCGTGGTGGCTTCGATCACCCCGGTGTTGTTGACCACGCTGGCCAGCACGCTGTCGCGTGCCCCGGCACTCATCAGCACCTGGCCGCCGGCGGCCTGGATCAGCCCGCCGTTGTCGGCCAGCGCGTTGAGCGCGCTTTGCTCGACCTGCAACCCGAGCAGCCGGCTACCGCTGAAGTTCAAGCTGATGGCGTTGCCCGCACCCAGGGCCACCGTGCCCAGCCGCGCGCTGATGGCGCCCTGGTTGATGACCTGGTGGCCCAGCAGCGACACGTAGCCGCCGGGTGCGGCCGTGATGTGGCCCAGGTTGACCACGCCGGCGCTGCTGCTGCCCGCAAAGCGCCGCGTGCTGTTGGCCAGCTCGCCATCGGCCACGTCCAGCGTGGAGGCTACCAGGCCGCCCACGTTGATCTGCGCATCGCGCCCGAACAGCACCCCGTTGGGGTTGATCAGCCAGACCTGGCCGTTCGCGTTGATGTGACCCAGGATCTGCGAGCCCTGGGTGTCGAAGATGCGATTGACGGCAATGGCTGTGGCCGAGGGCTGCACGAAGTTCACGGTCTCGGCCGCGCCCACGTTGAAGCGCTGCCACGACAGCGAGACGTTCTGGCTGTTTTGCGAGATGGTGGTGGTGGTGCCGCTTTGGCTGACGCTGGCGCTGCCGGCGGTGATCTGAGCGCCTTGCGGCGCGGCGTGTGCCGGGGCACCGAGCAGGCCGGCCGCGCCGAGTGCCACACCCATCACCGCTCCGGCCACGCCCGAGCCCACGCTGGATGAGGCCTTGCCGCGACCCCGAGTGGTCTCTGCCACCGCCATCCAGGCTTGCTGCACCTGGCTCCACACGAGTCGGTAGCAGCGGTTCATCGAGCCGTTGGTTTTCATGGCGGGGCTTTCGGAAAAAAGCCCCTCTCGCACGGGTGGCGATCAGGCGGGGCGGTGGACGGACGAACACGAGGTCATCACCGTCAACCGCTCGGCAACGAGTGTCATTTTGCATGGGCTGGCCACCACAAAACGCACCGCGGTGCATTGATTTGAATCAAGAAACCATGAGGCTCACCTCGGCGCCGACCAACCCCCACCGAGCGAGCGGTACACCGCCACCAGCGACGTGGCCTGCGCCACATCGGCCTGGGCCAGCGCGTCGCGCACCGACAGGGCTTCGCGCTCGGCGTCGAGCACGGCCAGGAAGTCGGTCACGCCGGCCTCGTAGCGCAGGCGGGCCAGGCGGGCTGCCTCGCTAGCGCTGGTTTCGGCGCGTGTGAGGCTGTCGCGGCGCTGGGCGCTGCGGCTGAACTGGGCGAAAGCGCCTTCGGTTTCTTCCAGCGCGGTGGCCAGCGTTTGCTCGTAGGCGGCCAGGTCTTGCTGGGCGCGCGCTTCGCTGCCGGCGATGCGCGCGCGGATGCGCCCGAAGTCGAGCAGCGTCCACGAGAAGCTGGCACCGGCGGCAAAGCGCTGCGAGTCGCGCGTGCCCAGGTTGCTCAAGCGCGTGGAGGCCAGCCCGAGCAGGCCGTTGATGCTGATGCTGGGGTAGAGCTCGCCGGTCGTCACGCCGATCTCGGCGGTCGATGCGGCCAGGCGCCGTTCGGCCACGGCCACGTCGGGCCGGCGCGCCATCCATTGCACCGGCGTGCCCACGGGCAGGCTGGCCAGATCGGTGAGCGGCAGGGTGGGCAGAGCGGCCGGCACGATCAGCCGCGAGCGCAAGGCCGCAGGCGGCTGCGCGCTGAGCGTGGCCAGCCGGTAGATGCCCAGATCGATGCCGGCTTGCAGCGCGGGCAGCGCCGCCTCGGTGGTGGCGGTCAGGGTGCGTGCGCGCTCCAGATCGAGCTGCGTGCCGCGCCCGGCGTCCACACGCGCTTGCGCGATGGCCAGCGACTCGCGCTGGTTGGTCAGCGCGGCTTGCGTGAGCTCGAGCCGGCGCTGCAGCCCGCGCAGCTCCAGGTAGTTGCGCGCCACCTCGGCGGCCACGCTGGTTTGCGCGGCACCGAGGCCGGCTTCGCTGGCGCTGAGCTGCGCAGCGGCGGACTCCTTGGCGCGGCGTTCGCGGCCGAAGAAGTCGAGCTCCCAGTTGGCCACGAAGCCCGTGCTGTAGGCCGACCCGGTGCGCTTGGTGCGGCTCAGATTGAACGACGAGTTCGGCGGCGAGATCGAGCGCGAGGCGCCGGCTTGCACATCAATTTGCGGCAAGGTGGATGCATCAACCTCGCTGCGCGCGGCGCTGGCTTCTTGCAGCCGGGCCTGGGCGATGCGCACATCGCCGTTGGCCTGCAAGGCGTGCTCGATCAGCGCGTTGAGCTCGGCGTCATTGAAGCCGCGCCAGAAAGTGGCGATGTCAGCGCCGATCGGTTGCACGTTGAGCACGGTGGCGCCCGCGCCGATGAAGCCGGCGTCGAGATGGGCCGCCGGCGTGTGGTGGTCGGGGCCGACGGCGGTGCAGCCAGCGCCCAGCACGGCCAGCGCGAGCGCGGCCGCGCCGGCAGTGCGCCGGGTGAGGTGGACGAGGGGCTTATGCATGGTTGTCTCCGCACGGGGAGGCGCCCGTGACGTGTGTCGCATCGCGCCCCGCGTGGTGCAGCCGCGCGGGCCACAGCCGGCGCAGCAGCGCATAGAACACCGGCGTGAGCACCAGCCCGAACACGGTCACGCCGAACATGCCGCTCATCACCGCGATGCCGATGGCGCGGCGCATCTCGGCGCCCGCGCCGCTCGACAGCACCAGCGGAATCACGCCGGCGATGAAGGCGATCGAGGTCATCAGGATCGGGCGCAGCCGCAGCCGGCACGACTCGACCACCGCTTGCACCGGCGTGCGCCCTTGCAGCTCGAGCTCGCGGGCGAATTCGACGATCAGGATGGCGTTCTTGCAGGCCAGCCCGACCAGCACCACGAAGGCGATCTGCGTGAAGATGTTGTTGTCGGCCGGCTGCCCGAAAAAGCCGCTGCCCCACACGCCGATCACCGCGCTCAGGATGCACATCGGCACGATCAGGATGATGGCCAGCGGCAGCACCCAGCTCTCGTAGGTGGCCGCCAGCACCAGAAACACCAGCAGCACGCACAGCGGGAAGATCACGATCATCGTGTTGCCGGCGATCTTTTCCTGGTAGACCAGATCGGTCCACTGGTAGCCCATGCCGCGCGGCAGGGTTTCAGCGAGGATCTTTTCCATCTCGGCTTGTGCTTCGCCCGAGCTGAAACCGGGCTTGGCCGCGCCGTTGAAGTCGGCCGCGTAGGCGCTGTTGTAGCGGCCCACGGCGGCCGGCCCGAAGGTGGGCTCGACGCTCATCATGGCGCCCAGCGGCACCATCTCGCCGGCGCGGTTGCGGATCTTCAGGTTGCCGATGTCTTCGGCCTTCGCGCGGTGGCCGGCGTCGGCCTGCACGATCACCTGGTAGGTCTTGCCGAAGCGGTTGAAGTCGTTGACGTAGAGCGACCCGAGGTAGGTCTGCATCGTGTCGTAGATGTCGTTGAGGTTGACGCCCATCTGCTTGGCGCGCACCCGGTCGACGTTGGCAAACAACTGCGGCACGTTGATCTGGTAGCTGCTGAAGGCCTGCGTGATCGAGCTGTTGGGGTTGCCGTAGATGCGCCCCATGAGCTGCTGCACCGCGCCGTTGAGCGCCAACTCGCCGGCGCCCGTGCGGTCTTGCAGTTGCAGCTTGAAGCCGCCCGCGTTGCCCAGCCCGCTGACCGGCGGCGGGTTGAGCACGAACAGGAATGCGCCCTGGATCACGCCCAGCCGCTGGTTGACCTGCGCGACGATGGCGTTGGCGCTGAGATCGGGCGTGGTGCGCTGATCGAACGGATCGAGCGTGAGGAACACGATGCCCGAGTTGGACGCCGCGGTGAAGCCGTTGATGCTCAACCCCGGAAACGCCACCGAGGCGTGCACGCCGGGGATCGCCTGGGCGATGTCGCTCATCTGGCGGATGACCGCTGTGGTGCGCTCGAGGCTCGCGCCGTCGGGCAGCTGCGCGATGCCGATCAGGTACTGCTTGTCTTGCTGCGGCACGAAGCCGGTGGGCACCTGGGTGAACATGAACACCGTCAGGCCCAGCAGCGCGGCGTAGATCACCAGCGAGACCGTCTTGCGCTTGACCACCGCGGTGGTCACCACGCCGCTGTAGCGCTGCGCGTTGCGGCTGAAAAAGCGGTTGAACCAGCGGAAGAAGCCGCCGAACAGCGCGTCCATGACGCGGGTGAGGCGGTCTTTCGGGGCGTCGTGCGGCTGCAGCAAGATGGCGCACAGCGCGGGCGACAGCGTGAGCGAGTTGAACGCCGAGATGACGGTCGAAATCGCGATGGTCACGGCGAACTGCTTGTAGAACTGGCCCGACAGCCCGCTCACGAAAGCCAGCGGCACGAACACCGCGCACAGCACCAGCCCGATGGCGATGATCGGGCCCGAGACCTCCTGCATCGCCTTGACGCTGGCGTCGTGCGGGCTCAGGCCAGCGGCGATGTTGCGCTCGACGTTTTCGACCACCACGATGGCGTCATCGACCACGATGCCGATGGCCAGCACCAGCCCGAACAGCGTGAGCGTGTTGATCGAAAAGCCCAGCATCAGCAGCACCGCGAACGTGCCCACGATGGACACCGGCACGGCCAGCAGCGGGATCAGCGAAGCGCGCCACGTCTGCAAGAACACCACCACCACGATGACCACCAGCAGCACCGCTTCGATCAGCGTGGAGATGACCTTTTCGATCGAGGTCTGCACGAAGCGCGTGGGGTCGTAGACGATGTCGTAGTCGACGCCCTCGGGGAAATCGGCCTTGAGCCGCACCATGGTGGCGCGCACGTCGCTGGCGAGTTGCAGCGCGTTGGAGTTGGGCGCCTGGAAGATGGCGATCGCCGAGGCTTCCTTGTTGTTGAGCAGCGAGCCCAGCGAGTAGGTGTTGGGGCCGAGCTCGACGCGCCCGACGTCCTTGATGCGGATCAGCGAGCGGTCGACCGGGTCGGCCTTGACGATCACGTCGGCGAACTGCTCTTCGGTGGACAGGCGCCCTTGCGTGTTGATGGCCAGCTGGAATTCGGTGCCCTTGGCGGCCGGCGTGCTGCCGACCACGCCGGCGGCGACCTGCGCGTTTTGCTCGCGCAGCGCGGCCACCACATCGGCCGAGGTCAGGTTGCGCGCGGCGAGCTTTTGCGGGTCGAGCCACACGCGCATGGCGTAGTCGCCCGAGCCGAAGGCCTGCACCGAGCCCATGCCGTGGATGCGGTACAGCGCATCGCGCACGTTGAGCAGCGCGTAGTTGCGCAGGTACAGCGCGTCGTAGCGGTTGTCGGGCGAGACCATGTGAACCACCATGGTCAGGTTGGGCGAGCTTTTCTCGGTGGTGATGCCGATCTGCCGCACGATCTCGGGCAGCCGCGGCGTGGCGCGCGTGACGCGGTTTTGCACCGCGGTTTCGGCGGCTTCGGGGTTGGTGCCGATCTTGAAGCTCAGCGTGAGCGTCATCGCGCCGTCGGCGGTGGCCAGGCTGCTCATGTAGAGCAAGCCGTCGATGCCGTTCAACTGCTCTTCGAGCGGCGTGGACACGGTCTCGGCGATCACCCGCGCATTGGCGCCGGGGAACTGCGCGCGCACCACCACCTGCGGCGGCGTGACCTCGGGGTATTCGGAGATCGGCAGCACGAAGATCGCCAGCGTGCCCACCAGCGTGACCACGACCGACAGCACGGCCGCGAAGATCGGCCGGTCGATGAAAAAGCGCGAGATGTTCATCGTGGCGGCTTCAGGCGGCTGACGCGGCGGAGGCGGGCGCCGCGGGGGCGGAGGCGGCTGCCGGCGCGGCCGGCGGTGCGCCCGGCGCCGGTGGCGCCACCGGCATGCCGCGCTCGTCGGTGTCGACCTTGATCGGCGTGACCGGAGCGCCCGGGCGCACGCGCTGCAGGCCGTCGACCACCACCAGCTCGCCGGCCTTCAGGCCGTGCGTGATCACCCGCATGCCGTCGATCAGCATGCCGAGTTGCACCTCGCGCGGTTGGGCCACGTTGCCTTCACCGATCACGAACAGCAGCTTCTTGCTCTGGTCGGTGACGATGGCGCGCTCGGGCGTGAGCACCGCCGCGTAAGGCACGCCGCCGGCCAGCTGCAGCCGCGCGAACAGGCCCGGCGTGAACTCGCCGCGGGCGTTGTCGAACACCGCGCG
>CANFXR010000080.1 GCA_947451035.1 Burkholderiales bacterium | reverse complement strand
GCGGCTCGAAGGCGAGCTGGCGTTCTTCGCGCCCGAGTTGCGCATCGCCGTGTTCCCCGACTGGGAAACGCTGCCCTACGACACCTTCTCGCCGCACCAGGACCTGATCTCCGAGCGGCTGGCCACGCTTTGGCGGCTGCTGCAAGCGCACAAGGACGGCGAGCTCGACGTGGTGCTGATGCCCGCGTCGACCGCGCTGGTGCGTCTGGCGCCACCGAGCTTTCTGGCCGCCTACACGTTCAACTTCAAGCAAAAGGAAAAGCTCAACGAGGCCGCGCTCAAGGCGCAGCTCACGCTGGCCGGCTACCAGAACGTGAGCCAGGTGGTGTCGCCAGGCGAATACGCGGTGCGCGGCGGGCTGATCGACCTGTTTCCGATGGGCTCGCTGGTGCCCTACCGCGTGGACCTGTTCGGCGACGAGGTCGATTCGATCCGCACCTTCGACCCCGACAGCCAGCGCAGCTTGTATCCGGTGCCCGAAGTGCGGCTGCTGCCCGGGCGCGAATTCCCGATGGACGAGGACGCGCGCAACGCGTTTCGGGCCCGCTGGCGCGAGCGCGTCGAGGGCGATCCGACCAAGGTGCGCTTGTACAAGGACATCGCCACGGGCATCGCCACGGCCGGCATCGAGTACTACCTGCCGCTGTTTTTCGACCAGACGGCGAGCATCTTCGAATACCTGGGTGCGGGCAGCGAGCAGCCGGCCGCGCTGGTGCTGCACGGCGAGGTTGACGAAGCGCTCAAGCGCTTCTGGAGCGACACCCGCGAGCGCCACCGCTTCTTGCAGCACGACCGCGACCGCCCGATCCTGCCGCCCGAAGACCTGTTTCTCAAGGCCGAAGACTTCTTCACGCTGGCCAGTGCCCACGCCACGCTGAGCCTGCGCGGTCGCGCCTCGGCCGACGACGCCGCCTGGGCGCAGGGCCTGCCCGATCTGGGCGTCGACCGCGGCGCGCCCGAGCCGCTGAAAAAACTGCAGATCCACGTGGGCACCACGAAGCACCGCGTGCTGATCGTGGCCGAGACCCAGGGCCGGCGCGAAAGCCTGCTCGAGCTGCTGCGCGACAGCCGCATCGAGCCGCCGAGCGTGGCTTCGCTGGCCGAGTTCCAGGCCGGCGACGAGCACTTCGCGATCGCCGTGGCACCGCTGGCCGAGGGCTTTTTCTGGAGCGAGCCGGCACCGCCCGGTGGCGTTGCGGGCGATGCGATCGCCATCGAGTTCGTCACCGAGACCGAACTGTTCGCCACCAGCCCGACCGCGCGCCGGCGGCGCAAGCAAGAACAGGTCAGCGACGTCAACGCGCTGATCAAGGACTTGTCGGAGCTGAAGGTCGGCGATCCGGTGGTGCACATGAACCACGGCATCGGCCGCTATGTCGGCTTGCGCAACATCGACATTGGCGACGGCGACAGCGAATTCCTGCACCTCGAGTACGCCGACAAGGCCACCTTGTATGTGCCGGTGGCGCAGCTGCACCTGATCAGCCGCTACACGGGTGTCAGCGCCGAAGAAGCGCCGCTGCACCGTCTGGGCTCGGGCCAGTGGGAAAAGGCCAAGCGCAAGGCCGCCGAGCAGGTGCGCGACACCGCGGCCGAACTGCTCAACCTGTATGCGCGCCGCGCCGCGCGCGAAGGCTACGCGTTCCGCTTTTCGGCGCACGACTACGAGGCGTTCGCCGCGAGCTTCGGCTTCGAGGAAACGCCCGACCAGAAGGCCGCCATCCACGCGGTCATCCAGGACATGATCAGCCCCAAGCCCATGGACCGGCTGGTGTGCGGCGACGTGGGTTTTGGCAAGACCGAAGTCGCCTTGCGCGCAGCCTTCGTGGCCGTCACCGGCGGCAAGCAGGTGGCGATCCTGGCACCCACCACGCTGCTGGCCGAGCAGCACTACCAGAACATCGCCGATCGCTTCGGCAAGTGGCCGATCCGCGTGGCCGAGATGTCGCGCTTCCGGTCGACCAAGGAAATCAAGGCCGCGCTCGAGGGTCTGGCCGACGGCACCATCGACATCGTGGTGGGCACCCACAAGCTGCTCAGCCAGAACACCGTGTTCAAGCGGCTGGGCCTGCTGGTGATCGACGAGGAACACCGATTCGGCGTGCGCCACAAGGAGGCGATGAAAGCGCTGCGCGCCGATGTCGACGTGCTCACGCTGACGGCCACGCCGATCCCGAGAACCTTGGGAATGGCATTGGAAGGCCTGCGCGACCTGAGCGTGATCGCCACCGCGCCGCAGCGCCGGCTGTCCATCAAGACCTTCGTGCGCAGCGAGTCGAGTGGCACGATCCGCGAGGCGGTGCTGCGCGAGTTGAAGCGCGGCGGGCAGGTGTACTTCCTGCACAACGAGGTCGAGACGATCGAAAACCGCCGCGACAAGCTCGCCGAACTGCTGCCCGAAGCGCGCATCGCGATCGCCCACGGCCAGATGCCCGAGCGCGAGCTCGAGCGCGTGATGCGCGACTTCGTGGCGCAGCGCCACAACGTGCTGCTGTGCTCGACCATCATCGAGACCGGCATCGACGTGCCCAGCGCCAACACCATCATCATCAGCCGCGCCGACAAGTTCGGCCTGGCGCAGCTGCACCAGTTGCGCGGTCGCGTCGGCCGCTCGCACCACCAGGCCTATGCCTACTTGCTGGTGCCTGATGTGGAGGGCCTGACCAAGCAGGCGCAGCAGCGTCTGCAGGCGATCCAGGACATGGAAGAGCTCGGCTCGGGCTTCTACCTCGCGATGCACGACCTGGAGATCCGCGGCGCCGGCGAGGTGCTCGGCGAGCACCAGAGCGGCAACATGATGGAGATCGGCTTCCAGCTCTACAACGAGATGCTGGCCGAGGCCGTGCGCTCGCTGAAGGCGGGCCAGGAGCCCGACCTGATGTCGCCGCTGTCGGTCACCACCGAGATCAACCTGCACGCGCCCGCGCTGCTGCCCACCGAGTACTGCGGCGACGTGCACACACGATTGAGCCTGTACAAGAAGCTGGCCACCGCGGCCAAGGCCGAGCAGATCGACGTGCTGCTCGAGGAGATCACCGACCGCTTCGGCAAGCTGCCGCCGCAGGGCCAGACGCTGTTCGACGTGCACCGCCTGCGCGTGCTGGCCAAGCCGTTCGGCGTGAGCAAGATCGACGCTGCACCGGCGCTGATGGTGATCAGCTTTCGCCCTAACCCGCCAGTCGAGGCGATGAAGATCATCGAACTGGTGCAGAAAAACCGCCACATCAAGCTCGCCGGCAACGACAAGCTGCGCATCGAGCGCGCCACGCCCGAAGCCAAGGACCGCGCCCAGGCGATCCGCGACGTGCTGCGCGCGCTGGGGCAGCCCACCACCGCGGGGCAGTAGCCGGATGTCGGCAGCCCGAGCGATTTCGTCTGGCTTTACGATGGAGGCCCGAGCGTTTGGAGCAGTACACAGACGCAGCGGTTCGCCAACCCGAAGATCCATGTTCGCTGCCCAATGAAACGTCGATCGTTTGCTGCCGCCATGGGCCTGACGCTCGGGCCCTTCACCACGCTGTCGGCATCACCGAAGGCTGAGCCACGCGCCATGACGGTGGCCGTGGTGCCGCAGTTTCGGGCGGAAGAGATCCACCGCGTGTGGGCGCCGCTGCTCGCTCGCGTGGCGCAGGAGACCGGCCAGCCGCTGACCCTGGTGGTGGCGGCCAACATCCCCGCGTTCGAGCGCTCCATGCTCGCCGGCGAGCCCGACTTCGTTTATGCCAACCCGTACCACGCGGTGCTGGGCCACCGCGCTCAGGGCTACGTCCCGCTGGTGCGCGACAGCACCTTGCTCAGCGGCCTCGTGCTGGTGCGCGCCGATGACCCGATCCGCACGGTGGCCGAGCTTGACGGCAAGAACGTCGCCTTTCCGGCGCCGAACGCCTTTGGCGCGTCCTTGTGGATCCGCGCGCTGCTCGCCGAGCGCGAGAAGATTCACATCCAGCCGGTCTACGTCAAGACGCATTCCAACGCCTATCGCAGTGTGCTGGCCGGACTGAGCGCGGCCGCCGGTGGCATCAACCTGACCTTCGATCAAGAACCGCCTGAAGTGCGCAAGTCGCTGCGCGTGCTGATGGAAACGCCCGGTGTGCCGCCGCATCCGCTGGCCGCACACCCGCGCGTGCCCGAGGCCACGCGCCGCCTGATCACCGACGCCTTGCTGCGGCTGATGACCGATCGCGCGATGCGCGAATTGATGAACGACATCCCCTGGGTCAATCCGGTGAGCGCCGACTACGGGCGCGACTACCAACCCCTGGAGCGGTTCGGACTGGACAAGTACGTCGTGAACAGCGCCGTGCCATGACACGTCTGAGGCGGTGGCTGCCGCGGCGGCTGGGGCCCCAACTGGTCGCGCTCACCACCTTGGCCATGCTGCTGGCCATCGGAGGCCACGCGGCCTGGGTGCTGCGCGAGCAATCAGATCGGCTGGCGGCCGGGCTGAAGGACCATGCGCAAGCCCTTGCCGAGAACCTGGCCGTGTCGAGCGCCGGGCCGCTGGTGCAGCTCGAACTCGACCGCATCGAAGACCTGCTGCTGCGCGCCTCGAGCTTCCCGGACGTGACCGGCCTGTGCCTGATCGACCCCAAGGGGCGCGTGCTGAGCCGGGTGCGGCATGTGAGCGGCGCCGAGCCCGAGCGCGTGTTCGACAGCGCGGCGGGCGCGGACAACGCACCGCCCGTCGGGCGGGCTTCGGCGGCCATCGAGACCGTGGACGGCCGCGACGCCATGGTGGCATGGGCGCCGGTGGCCGCCGGCGCCCAGCTGGGTTGGATCCGCGTGGAACTGTCGACTGCCGCCCTGGAAGAAGCCCGGCTGGACGCCTTGCGCACCAGCTTGTACGCCGCCTTGATCGCGGTGCTGGCTTCCTGGGGACTGGTGAAGTTGTTCTTGCGCCGGCCCATCGAAGCGCTGCAAAACGCCCATGCCTTTGCGCTGCAGCTCGATCAGGCCAACGGCCAGCGCCTGGAATTGATGAGCGCACCGCTCGAGATCGAGGACCTGCAGCGCGCGCTCGACGCCGCCTCGGTGCAACTCGAGACGCAACGCAGAGACCTCGAAGTCACCATCGAGAAGGACCTGCGGCTCGAGCAGGATTTCCGCGTGGCCAAGCAAGCCGCCATGGAGCGCACCCAGTTCATGGCCCGCATGAGCCACGAAATCCGCACGCCGATGAACGCCATCATCGGCATGACCTATCTGGCGCTGCAGACGCCGCTTGATGAGCGCCAGCGCAACCACGTCGACAAGGCGCACCGCGCTGCGCAAAACCTGCTGGGCATCCTCAACGACGTGCTCGACTTCTCGAAGATCGAGGCGGGCAAGCTGCGCGTCGAGTCGGTGCCGTTTCGGCTCGACGACGTGCTGCAAGACGTGGTGGACATGCTGGCCTTCCGCGCCGGCGACAAGGGGCTGGAGTTCCTGATCGACGTGAGCGCCGACGTGCCAGCCACGCTGATGGGCGATCCGCTGCGCTTGCT
The DNA here is from genome assembly GCA_947451035.1 of Burkholderiales bacterium. GTDB lineage: Bacteria > Pseudomonadota > Gammaproteobacteria > Burkholderiales > Burkholderiaceae_C > PBB1. The sequence continues at coordinate 7,235 of CANFXR010000080.1, read as the reverse complement.
GCAGGTGCTGGCCAACCTGTGCAGCAATGCCATCAAGTTCACCGACCACGGCTCGGTGCTCGTGAGCGTGAGGCTGCGCGAACTGAACGCGGCCAGCATCACGCTGGACATCGCGGTGCGCGACAGCGGCATCGGCCTGACCTCGCTGCAGCAAGAAGGCCTGTTCCAGAACTACAACCAGGCCGATGCCAGCACCACGCGCCTGTACGGCGGCACCGGGCTGGGGCTGGCCATTTCGCGCGCCCTGGTCGAGCTGATGGGCGGTCGCATCTGGGTCGAATCGCAGCCCGGCTTTGGCTCGACGTTCCGTTTCGAGAGTCACTTTGGCGTTCCCGAAGCCGAGCTCGAGCGCCGCGGCGAATACCTTCCCGCCATCGCCGGCAAGCGGGTTCTGCTCGCCGATGACAGCGCCAGCGCACTCGAAATCACGGCCTCGATGGCATTGCGTCTGGGCCTGATCGTGGACAGCGCGCACAGCGGCGAGCAAGCGCTGTACCTGTTCGAGCAGGCCTTGCAAAGCGGCCACCCCCACGAGATCGTCATCCTCGACTGGCGCATGCCGCAGATGGACGGCATCGAGACCGCGCAGCGGATTCATGCGGCGGCGGCGGCCGAAGGCCACGACATCAGGCTGCGCTCGCAGTTGCCGTCCATCGTCATCGTCACCTCCTTCGGGTCCGAGGAAGTCATGGCGAGCGCCGGTGAAGCGGGTGCCGTGATCGATGCGGCGCTGGGCAAGCCCTTCACGCTGTCGGGTCTGCAAGGCGCGCTGGCACGGGCGTGGTCGACCCGCGAGGAGCACGCTGCCACGGCCGCGCCGAAGCAAGCGCCGGCTGAGCCCGTCGCCGCCGGCCTCGCCGGCGAGCTGGCGCTCACCGGGATGCGCATCCTGGTGGTGGAAGACAACGAATTCAACCAGGAACTGGCCTGCATGGTGCTGGAGATGGACGGCGCCACGGTGGAGCTCGCGAACGAAGGCCAGCAAGCGCTGGATCGGCTCTCGCGCGAACCACGTTTTGACGCGGTGCTGATGGACTGCCAGATGCCCGTGATGGACGGCTACATCGCCACGCAGCGCATCCGGCAGCGCCCCGAACTTGCCGATCTGCTGGTCATCGCGCTGACCGCCGACGTCTCCGAAGGGGGTCACCAGAAAATTCTGGACGCCGGCATGGACGACCACATCGCCAAACCCTTCGATCCGCCGGCCATGGTGGCGATGCTGGTGCGGCTCATCCACGAAAAAAGGCTCTCCCAAGCATGAGTGACAGGCCCGGTCTGGTCGTTCAAGGTGTGCGCGATGGTCTGCACCTGAGTGACTTCAAGCTGATCGCGTTCGACATGGACTCGACGCTGATCAACATCGAATGCGTCGACGAAATCGCCGATGCCGCAGGCCGCAAGGCCGAGGTGGCCGCGATCACCGAAGCCGCCATGCGCGGCGAGATCACCGACTACAAGGACAGCCTGCGCCGCCGCGTGGCGTTGCTCAAAGGCGTGCCGGTGAGCGCGCTGCATCAGGTGTACGAGCAACGGCTGCAGCTCAACCCGGGCGCCGAGTCGCTGGTGCAGGCCTGCCAGGCCGCCGGCCTGAAGACGCTGCTGGTGTCGGGCGGCTTCACGTTCTTCACCGACCGCATCCGCGCACGGCTGCGGCTCGATGCCGCACGCTCCAACGTGCTCGAAGTCGAAGCCGGCGTGCTGACGGGCCGCATGGTCGATCAGCCCTGGGGCGACATCTGCGACGGCGAGGAAAAGCGCCGCACGCTGCTGGCCACCTGCGCCGACATGGGCATCAGCGCGGCCCAGGCCATCGCCGTGGGTGACGGCGCCAACGACTTGCCGATGATGGGCGAGGCCGGGCTGTCGGTGGCCTATCACGCCAAGCCGCGCGTGCGCGAGCAAGCCATGGTGGCGATCAACGAAGGCGGGCTCGACCGCCTGCTTGAGGTGCTGCGCGCCTGAGCTGAATCAGACCGGCGCGGGCATCACCACGATGCCGTCTTCGTCGGCCACCAGCCACTCGCCGGGTCGCACGGTGACGCCCTGGATCTGCACCACCACATCGCGCAGGCCCTGGTTCTTGCGATCGGTGGGCAGCGGCATCAAGCCCAGCGCGCGGATGCCCACGTCGGCAGCGGCCAGCTCGGCGCTGTCGCGCACGCAACCATCGACCACCACGCCGACCCAGCCATTCCTGGCCGCACCCGCGGCGATGTTGCCGCCCACCAGCGCACGGCGCAGCGAGCCGCCGCCGTCGACCACCAGCACGCGGCCCGCGCCGGGCTCCTCGAGCGCGGCCTTGACCACCGAGTTGTCGTCCAGACAGCGCACGGTGCTCACCGGTCCGGCGAAACGCACGCGTGCGCCGTAGTTCTTGAACACCGGGGGCAACGCGCGGAAAGCACCGCTGGTGTCGTTCTTGTGCGCGTCGCCCAGATCGCAGGTGTTGGTGGACGGCTGGGCGGAGGAGGCGTTGGCAGCGTTCATGGTGTGGACGTGAGCGAGGAAGGCTCGCACTGTGCCACGCCGCATCCACGCCCCGTCGCCGCAGCCCCTTCGGGCGGCCGGCGACCGAGGCGGCTCAGGCCGCCGGGTTCGCGGCGGCGCTGCGCCGGCGGTGGATGCCCGAACCCACGACCGTGGCCGACAGCACGCCCAGCGCCAGCGTGAGCGCCGAGCCATAGAACACGCCGCTCGGCCAGCCATGGTCGAGCAGCGCGCCGAACATGGGCGCGGCCACCGCAAAGCCGAGGTCGAGCGCCGAATACACCGTGCCATAGACGCGCCCGGTGGCCCCGGGGGGCGCGGCGCGCTTGATGAGCATGTCGCGCGACGGGCCGGCGATGCCGGTGCCAAAGCCCGCCACGGCCACCAGCACCACGGCCATCACGCCGCTCACCACACCCGTGCCCGCCAGCACCAGCAGCGCGGCCGAGCCCAGCAGGCACGGGCCGATGATGCGTTCCAGACGCTCGCTGCGCGCCACCAGAAAGCCGCCGATCACGATGCCCACCGCGCCGAACAGCATGTAGCCGGTGACCACCAGCGAGGTGGTCGACAGCGGCAGCCCCGCCATCGTGTGCAGCGCCGGGCTGGCAAAGCTCTGGATGGCGCTGAGCGCGCAGGTCGACCAGAAGAAAAACGAGAAACACAGCCACACCGAAGGCAGCCGCAGGAACGCCATCGGGTGCTCGACCGTCGGCGCCGGCGCACCGCGCACCGAGGGCATCGGCACCGCCCAGGCGTGACCGCTGCGGTCGTCGATAGCCTCGCGCTGCCACCACAGCACGGCCAGCACCACCAGCGCCAGCAGCGCGGCGCAGCCCGCCGCCACGCGCCAGGAGTCGAACGCGGTGGCCAGCCCGGTCAGAAACACCGGCGCTGCAGCCCAGCCCAGGTTGCCGGTGAGCCCGTGCACGCTGAAGGCGTGACCCAGCCGCTTGGCCGACACGCGGCGGTTCAAGATGGTGAAGTCAGCCGGATGAAACGGGCAGTTGCCCAGGCCGGCCAGCGCCGCGGCCAGCATCAACCCGCCGTAGCCCGTGGCCATCGACAGCGCCAGCCCCGACAGCGCAAAGCACGACATCGCGGCGAACAGCACCGGGCGCGCGCCGATGCGGTCGACCACGAAGCCGGCCATCGCCTGCCCGCTGCCCGAGACCACGAACAGCGTGGTCACCAGCAGACCCAGTTCGGCGTAGCTCAAGCCGAAGTCACGGATGAACAGCGGGAACAGCGGCGGCAGCAGCAGATGGAAGAAGTGCGAGGTGCCGTGCGCCAGGCCGACCAGCGCAATCGTGCGGACGTCGTCGCGCAGCGGGGCGTCGTGGGCGTCGGTGATCGGGAGTGAATTCATCAGAAGGCTTTGAGGTGCTGCCGGCGGCCACAGCGTGCAGTCGCCTTGCCGCTTGGGAACGAGGCGCAGTGCGGATTGTCGAACAGCCCGGGTCGGGTCGTCGACCGGCGGCGACCAGCCGCGCCCGGCCATGGCCCGACACCTCGTGCAAACGAAGATAATCGCCGGCGCGCAAGCGTCGCCAGATTCAGTCTTACCCGGAGTCCTATGAACCCGCTCAACCCATTCGAACAACAGATCCTTGAAGCCTTCATGAAGGGCAATCAACCTGAATTGGCCATGCTGCGCAAGCAGATTGCCAAGCTCGAGGTCAGGAACCGCACCCACACCGGCGTGGGCTGCTTCGTCGACTTCCAGTTGCCCCCCACGGTGGCTCGCGTCACCCCGGCCGAGATGGCCTTTGGCGACGTGAACCTCGAGGTCGAGGGCATCACGGCGCCGGTGACGACGCTGCTGTACATCATTGGCGGCGCGATCCACTTTCTGGAGATCGCCGCCGACGAGGGCGAGTGGCCGAAAGAGCCGGTGATCACCCGCCTGAACTACCTCAAGTCGGTGCAGGTTGCCGGTGGCTACGACCTCGTGCCCAGCGACGAGCGCGACCCGGTGGCCGTGACGCACGCGCTGGCCGGCCGCCAGGGCCAGAAAAAATAAGGCAATGACCCGGACCCTGTTCGACTTCACGCGCCAGGACGCCCGCGGCGCGTGCAGCACCGCGCAGGCCTGGGCCAAGGTGCCGCCGGCATCGTCGCCAAGCGAGCGCGCGGCGCTCAAGGCGCGCGCGGCGCAGTTGCTCAAACAGCACGATGCGGTGCTGGTGGCGCACTACTACGTCGACGGCGACTTGCAGGATCTGGCGCTCGAGACTGGCGGCTGCGTGTCCGACTCGCTCGAGATGGCGCGCTTCGGGCGCGACCACGCCGCACGCACGCTGGTGGTGGCCGGCGTGCGCTTCATGGGCGAGAGCGCCAAGATCCTCAGCCCCGAAAAGCGCGTGCTGATGCCCGATCTGGACGCCACCTGCTCGCTCGATCTGGGCTGCCCGCCTGAGGCGTTTGCGCAGTTCTGCGACGCGCATCCCGACCGCACGGTGGTGGTCTACGCCAACACCAGCGCCGCCGTCAAGGCGCGCGCCGACTGGATGGTGACCAGTTCGTGCGCGCTGGCCATCGTGCAGCACCTGAAAGACCAGGGAAAGAAGATCCTGTGGGCGCCAGACCGCCATCTGGGGCGCTACATCGAGCAGCAAACCGGCGCCGACATGCTGATGTGGAACGGCGAGTGCATCGTGCACGACGAGTTCAAGGGCGTCGAACTCGAGCTGCTCAAGGCCCAGCACCCCGAAGCCGTGGTGCTGGTGCACCCCGAATCGCCCGAGGCCGTGGTCAAGCTGGCCGATGTGGTCGGCTCCACCACCCAGCTGCTCAACGCGGTGACCTCGATCGACGCGCAGACCTTCATCGTGGCGACCGACAACGCGCTGATGCACCGCATGCGCCAGCTCGCGCCCACCAAGACGCTGCTCGAAGCGCCCACCGCCGGCGACAGCGCCACCTGCAAGAGCTGCGCGCACTGCCCGTGGATGGCGATGAACGCGCTGCAAGGCGTGATCGACTGCCTGGAAACCGGGCGCGGCCAGATCGAGGTGGCCGAGCCCGTGCGCGGCCAGGCGCTGGGCTGCATCCAGCGCATGCTCGATTTCGTGGCCAGCCACCCGGGGGCCACGCGCACCGGCGCGCTGGTGCCCCACATCGGCGCGGCTTGAACCCGGAACCCATCGCCATGTTCGACAGCAACGAAACCCTCGAAGCCGCGCGCGCGCGCAACGTGCATGACGCGCTGATGGAAGACATCGGCCGCGGCGACTGGACGGCGCAGCTGGTGCCCGCCGGGCGGCGGGTGCAAGCGCGCGTGCTGGTGCGCGAAGACGCGCTGCTGTGCGGGCGCGACTGGTTCGACGCCTGTCTGGCCGCGCTCGACGCCACCGCGCGCATCGACTGGCACGTGGCCGAGGGCGCGCCGATGGCGGCCGACACGCTGGTGTGCCACATCGAAGCCGATGCGCGTGCGCTGCTCTCGGCCGAGCGCCCTGCCCTCAACTTCCTGCAACTGCTGTCGGCCACCGCGACGCTCACGCGCCGGCACGTCGACGCCATCGCCGGCGCCAGCCCGAACCCGCGCGGCTGCGTGATCCTCGACACCCGCAAGACGCTGCCCGGCTTGCGTCAGGCTCAGAAGTACGCCGTGCGCACCGGCGGCGGCAGCAATCAGCGCCTGGCGCTGTGGCACGGCATCCTGATCAAGGAGAACCACATCGCTGCCGCCGGTGGCGTGGCCGCCGCGCTGCGCAATGCGCAGGCGCTGCAATCCGGTGTGGACATCCAGATCGAGGTCGAGTCGCTCGGGCAACTGACCGAAGCGCTCGACGCCGGTGCCACCAGCGTGCTGCTCGACAACTTCGATGTGCCGCGCATGCGCGAGGCGGTGGCGCTCACGGCGCAGCGCGCGCTGCTCGAGGTGTCGGGCGGCGTGGCGCTCGATCAGGTGCGCGAGATCGCCGCCACTGGCGTGGACCGCATCTCGATCGGCCGGCTGACCAAGGACGTGCGCGCGACCGACTACTCGATGCGGGTGCTGTCGGCGCTCTGAGGCGCCGGCTGGCGCTCGTCTGGGCCGGACTTCGGGTGCTGTTCGGGGTCTGAAACCTCGCACGCTGGGTCCACACTGCAGCGTCAGCCCCGACCCGGAGCGCCATTCCCCCAGGAACAGCATGTTCGAGACCATCCACAACCACCAGGAGCGCGCGGTGCTCGATGCGGTGATCGCAGCCGCCAGCGGCTTCGAGCACCTGAACGAGGCGGCCATCCTGGCCGACGTGGCCTGTGTGGCGCTCAACCGGCTGCCACCACGCTACATCCGCCACGACGTCGATTACTCGTTCTACCTGACCGAGCGCGAGCGCGCCCAGAACGAAGCCGCGATCAACGAGGCGGTGGCTTTCGCCTTCGAGTTCGTGCAGGCCAAGGTGGCCATGCGCGCACGCCGCTGACAGCGGCGCCCGCGCGCCGCGGCGTCAGGCGCTCAGGCCGTTGGTCTTGGGCTTCTTGCCGCTGCGCAAGGTGCGCATGAGCACCGTCGGGAAACTCACCGGCAGCGTGAACGGGTAGTCGCGGCTGTAGTGCAGCCCGCGGCTTTCGTGGCGCATCGACGCCGAGCGCACGATCAGCTCGGCGCAGTCGACCAGGTTGCGCAACTCGAGCAGGTCGCGGTTGACGCGGAAGTTGGCGTAGTAGTCGTCGATCTCGCTGCGCAGCAGCTTGATGCGGTGCAGCGCGCGCTCGAGCCGCTTGGTCGTGCGCACGATGCCCACGTAGTT